>JBKPLG010000090.1:0-21181 GCA_046731515.1 Pseudomonadota bacterium
ACTATGGCTACAACCTGCTGAAAACGGGCGGCCTCGATATGGCGACCGCCGAGCCTTATCGGCTGATCGTCGACAGTTTCAGCAAGGTGCTCGACCAGGCGGAAGCGCTGGTGGCCTAGCCGCGTCCGTCACTCACCAGACTCATGCAGGTGACTCCTGCTTCGGCTTTCTGAAGTTCGGAGACATCGACCTCCACCACCTGAAATCCCCGGGTCCTGAGCTTTTCAGCCGTCCGCGGGTTGCCTGCGGGGATGATCAGCCTGTCCAAGACCCTCAGGCAATTGGCCGCCGCCGGCTCGTCGACCGGCATCGATTCCACACCGACGAACTGGGCCGGATCGACCGAGTCTTCGCTGTACAGCAAGAGCGGCATTCCGCTCTCATCCGGACCCGCAAGCGTCGCCGCCGTCTTGAGGTGAAGGCAATCGCGCAAATTGGCCTGGACCACATGATATCCCAGGGGAAGGACCAATTCCGCCAACGCGCCTGCGCCTGCAGCGTCCGTCCGGGTCGATAGTCCAACGTAAAGGACGCGGCCGATGCGCAGCACATCCCCGCCGTCGACGAAGCCAGACCTGATCCTGTGTAGCTCGAAATGGCCGGCGAGGCCGGTCGCCGTAGAGTCTGTTTCGCCGATGCGCGACGGCGCGCCCGGTCGAGTGATGATCGCATGACCATCGAGAAGAAGGGCGGTGTCTTCAACAAATACGGCGTCGGGATCGTCGGGAAGGTCGGGCAGCCGGATCACCTCGAGCCCGGCATCCTTCAGGGCCTGCTCATAGCCTGCATGCTGCGCAATGGCCTTGGCGACATCGATCGGCACCCGGTCGAGATGCGTCAGGGCGCACTCGGGAAGTTTCCGGCTCACGGCTCGGGTAAAGGCCCGGAGCGTCATGGCGCCTTAACGACCTGCCCGCCCTTCATGACGAGCTGCACCTGACGAACGGCCGAGATATCGCGTGTCGGGTCGCCCGGGACCGCGACGAGATCGGCGAGCAGCCCGGAGCGGACGATTCCGCGATCGGAGAGATGGAGGATCCGCGCATTGCCTGAGGTGGCGGCCATCAGCACGTCCGCCGCGGGCATTCCGGCACGCCGCATCGCGTCCATCTCGAGCCAGTTCTGGCCATGCGTATAGACGCCGACGTCGCCGCCCATGCAGATCGGGACGCCGGCCTTGATCGCCAGCTGGAAGGAGCGCCGGTTCTCCTGAACACTCTCGGGCGCCGGTTCCTGCCCGTTCCAATTCTCGAAATAGCGCGCATAGGCCTCAGACGCGGCGAGCGTCGGACAGAGCGCGACGTTTTTGTCGTGCATCGCCTTGAAGACGGTCGGAGTGCCGGAATAGCCATGTTCGATCGTATCCGCGCCGGCGCGAACCGCACGCATCATGCCCTCCGCCGTTGTGGCGTGAACCGCGACCAACCGTCCGGCATCATGCGCGGCCGCGACACCCGCATCGAGTTCGGCCTGGGAAAGGGTAGGGCGGGTCGGCTCGCCTTGGCCCCAGTGATAGTCGGCATAAAATTTGATGACGTCCGCGCCGCCGGCGATCTGGTCGCGCACGGCTTTGACGATCTCATCGACGCCGGCGACTTCCTGAGCGCCTTGCGGAATTGGCACCCCCGGTTCGAAACCCTTGGGACCATAAGCGCCACTCGCGACAATGGCCTTGGTCGCGACCAGGAGGCGAGGGCCGGGCACGATCCCCTGGTCGATCGCCTTCCTGAGTCCCACGTCGGCAAAGCCCGCGCCCTCCGTGCCGAGGTCGCGCTCGGTGGTGAATCCGGCCATCAGCGTTCGCTCGGCCTGGACGACAGCGCGGGCGGTGCGCAGTGCCAGCGGCTCGTGAAGCACCTGATCGTCCCACAAAGCTTCATTGTACGGATGAAGGAACAGGTGCGAATGGCCTTCGATCAGGCCGGGCATCAGCGTCGCTCCGGGAAGATCAATCACGCGCGCACCCGCAGGCGCGGCGATGTTCGGACCGGCGGCGGCGATGCGATCGCCGTCGACCAGCACGGACCAGCCATCGTGGGGCTGGCGGTTCACGCCATCGAACACGCGCGCCGGTTTGAGCAGGATCGGCTCGGCTGCGGCGGCGATCGGCAGAAGCAGCGCGATCAAGAACAGGATCAGGCGGCGCATGGCGGTGAGCCTACGCGCAAAGCGGTCGTACCGCCAAGCGGGCTTAAGTTCACTAAAGTCACGCGGTTTGGCGCCATTTTCGCGAACTTAGAGGCTCCCGGATGAGTGGCGAACAGGGTGGCTTTGCGGCTGCGTTTCATCCCGCAGGTTAAGGCACAAATCAGGCGCTGTAGGAAAGTCGTTTGCTAGATCGGCCCTAATGTCCGTCTTCGACCCATTGCGGACATTAGGACGGAGTAATGTGCCAGCCGCTGTACGATTGCGTTTTGCCGCGAGTGCATCTGCGGCAAGTGCCGAAACGAAAGAGTTATCGTGCGCCGATGCTGCGTATCTCCGCGACCCGCTGCTCGTAAACGCGCGCAACGCAGGAGTCGGTTGAGCAACGCTCCCTTGTTGCGAGGAATTTATCCCGCGTCCGGCGGAGTGCGCGCTTTGCCTCCGCGTCGGCAGTGGCCATTTCGCTGTAGTAAACTGCCGACATTCGGCGATCGGCTGCCGCTAGCGAACCGCTCCCGCACACCATCCTTTCGCTGGGGGTCTTCGCGTGCTTGCAATTAAAGCTGGGACTCGCGGCAGCCTTCATATGTTGCGGCAGCTCGCGGGTCGAACGCGCTGCGAGCCTCTGCTCGGGAGCGGCCGGCTTTGTCTCTTTCGCCGTTTGGACAGGCGGAGGAGCTGCCCGTTCGGGCTCCGGACGAGCTTCGGCAAGAGCGATCTCCGCGGCCTGTCCGTCGGCGGGCGCCGGCGCTGTGGCGATACGCGGAAGCGGTCGAGTCGGCAGGCCCAACGTCGCAATGCGGTAGATAATCGGCTCGGCGCCGCTCATCGAATAGACGAGACCGCTCCCGTCGGCCGCGGCCTGTGCTGAATATTCGACGTCTGCCTGGATCACCGGCTGGCCGTTGAAGGCATCCTGAATGCCCGGTGGAAGGTTGAGCACGAACCGCCCGGTGCAGACGGTGATGTTGAGCTGATCATCACGGCTTTTGACGACCGGATCATCCATGCGCACCACCGAATAAGCGGCGAGCGGGTCGAGGAGGCGAGAGTCGGAATTGCGGATCCGCGCCGCTTGGTCGAACACATACTCCTTCAGCCGCGCGTAGGTGAGCTGGGACGCACAGGCCTTCCTGACCTGCTCAGCTCGCGCTTTCGAGCCCGCCTGGGGTGCCGGGTCGGCGCGCTGCAGCCAGTCGCAGCTGGAAAGAGCAAGCGCCACCGCCCCGAGCTCGATCGCCACCCGCATTTCTTGTCCTTCATCGCCTCGGAGAATGCCCTCGAACCGTGGGGACGCTGTCGGCATTCTTTGCAAAACCAATACCCGTGAGATTCGCGTCACGGGATGAAAGCGCTCACAGGGCGAGACCAAATGAGCGCTTCCAACAGCAGGAGTCAGACCGCTGAGGTTGTCCTCGCGCGCGAGGAGCTGTGTCCGCCATTGCGGTAAAGGATCTCTCGCACTTCCTCGGCACTGATCCCCGCGCCAGTCGCATCGACGGAGAGAAAGATTCCACCGTTATTAATGCGGTCTTCATAGTATTTGGCATCTTCGTCACTTACGCCGTGCTTTGTAAGAAGTCCTGTGAGACCCCCAGCAAGCGCCCCAGCGCCGGCGCCGATGGCAGCCGCTTCTGGTATTGCGCTCGAAGCAATGGCGCCAGCTGCCGCGAGAGGTCCAACGCCGGGGATGGCAAGCGCCGCGATGCCAAGAAGAGCACCTGCGCCGGCACCCACAATGCCACCCGTGAGTGCCCCTTCGCCCTTTTCCTTCACCTCATGAGTCTCAGCGCCACCGTAGTCACCGCTGCCTTCATCGCGTCGTGCAATCACCGACAGTGCACTATCTGAAACTCCGGCTTCACGAAGTTCCCGTGCAGCGGCTTCGGCCTCCGAGTGATTGTTGAAGACGGCGGAAATAAGATTTTGGTTCATTTTGTGCTCCCAAAGAAAGCGGACAAAGGAAATGGGCGACCGCTCTCCCTACTGGCCGCCCACCGTCAGAACGCACGTTACAAAAAGGACCATGTTCCGCGCGCAGCCGTACTAACCACTTGAAATGCAATCCGTTCCTTTGGACTTTCCATCATCTGGGGTCGTTCCGCCGGCCAAAAATCAATGGACCGCTGTGCGAGCATAAACCTCCCGCTCATTGTGGAGGTGACGCATCAGGTCTTCGTTGGATTCAATCATCGATTGCTCCCGCACTTCAACAACCTCCGGTCGTCGGTGCCAACTTCACGGTTTGGGCAACGATCTCCGGAATCGAGCTGATCCAGCAGACGCTGCAGGTCGGTCGCGATACCCCAATCCACGTCCGCACAGTGACGTAGGGCCCAGGCGATCCCGATCGTGGCAGGAGGCCGGATGACGCGAATGGTTCTTTCTTCTTCGACATTCACGTTTCCGCCCCATGGGTTCCGTCTTCTCGAAGTTCCGATGCAAGCTGTTCCCACCTGTCAGGGGCCTCGTCGTTGCCAGCTTCGGCCAATGCCTCTGAGCGGACTTGGGCATAGCGATCCGCTTCATCGCCGAACTTCTTTTTAAGGTCGGAGGGTGTCGGTGAATCGGGATTGCCGATGAACTTTCGCATGGCCTGCAAACGCCACATAAAAAGCATAAGTTTCAACACGCTAATCTGGATTAGCGAGTTTTGTAGGCGCGTCAGGAACTTCGCGGTTCCGCACTGGTTTCGGCTGCTCATTCAGGGAGATAACCATGGGTTCGAAACATCAGGACGCCGTTGCATTGCTCAAAGAAGATCACCGAATCGTCGAAGAGCTGTTCTCGCAATTTGAGAAAGCCAGCGGGGAAGGCCGCAAGCAGAAGATTGCCGAACAAATCTGCCTGGAACTGTCCGTCCACGCGAAGATTGAGGAAGAAATCTTTTACCCTGCATGTGAGGGAAAGGTCGACGAGGAATTGCTCAAAGAAGCCTATGTCGAGCACGATGGAGCTAAGGTTCTGATTGCCGAAATCATGACCGGCAGCGAGCAAGGCGATGATTTTTACGACGCCAAGGTCAAGGTCCTGCAGGAGCAGATCAAACATCACGTGGAGGAAGAAGAAAAGCGCTTGGAGGGGACGTTCGCTCAGGCGCGCAAGGCCGGGCTCGATCTGGATGCGCTTGGGGAGCAGCTCGCCGAGCGCAAGGCGGAGCTGACGGAAACCTTCAAGACGAGCGGCGTTCCTGAGCCTGATCTCATGACGATGTAATTAGGGCCGTGTTCGCATGGATTGAGGCGCACTTAGCCGCCGCCAATCTCGCGCTTACTACGGCTGGCGGACAAGAGCGGTTTAGGCCTGCTTTCGGGGAGGCTTACAACGACCAACGTTCTACGTTCGACCCATTCGCAACGCGCTTGTCAGATTTGCATCCGAATTTGGTTCTGAAAGTTCTGCCAGTCCCAGCGAGTAGGAGAGGATCCGGCGTGCGCCGAAATGAAGCTCTGGAATGGATGGAAATTGCAGCTGCGACCACGTCTCTCGGCTTTGAGTCCGCTGGAGTAATTGGGCTGCGTCTGCTGGGTGTCTCCATTGGCAACCCGAAGCAAGCGGAGGAGGCGTGGCGCATGTGGTCGGAAAAGACCGTTGCGCTTGCGGAACCGCAAACGCGCTTCTTCACCGGCTCGCTCGGTGCGACGCCTTCCGGAGCCGTCAAGGCAACGTTAAAGCACTATCGTCGCAAGGTTGCTGCAAATCGCCGCAGGCTCGGAAAGTCATTTTAAGATCGCGCATCGGTCCACGACCGGGGGAGGGCGCTCCAATGTCCGCTTTCCACCCATTGCGGACATAAGGCTATCGATCAGTGGGCTGCGAGCCACGCATCGCTGCAGAGCAGGATGAGTGCTCTTCTGGCGGTCGGCTCAGTCAGGTGAGATTCAACGGCTTCTCGGTCCTGCAGAGGCAGACGGCGGATGATTTCTGAAACGCTGCGGCACTGACCGGATCTGGCCAATTCAAACGCCCGATCGATGGCCGAACTCTTCGTCATCATCGGACCCTAGCGCAAGTAGACGGAAAACGAAGGTCCACTTTCCACCCATTCCTATCGTTAGCGCTTGGGTCGGCTCGATCCCTGCGGAACATTTGCCTGACGTGAGACATTGCCTGCACAGGACTGGCCAATGCTGTTACGCCTCACAACAAACGGCGGATTCGATCGAATTGCCGTGGGTTCGCTAAGTGTGGTTGCCATCGTGTTGGTTCTCGATGCCTGCGCGAAGGCCCCGCCGCCGGAACCCCTGATAGCCAAGGTCAATCCCGCGAGCATTGCAGCCTCTCCGGCGACCTGGGACGGCCGCGAGGTCGAGATCGTCGGATTGGTAGTCTGGGAAGACGGCGCCTTCGGTCTCTATCAAGATTACGGAACATATTGCCGCGCAGCCGAACACGCGGCGATCTATGCTCATTGGGCGGAGTGGCCTGGCGTATCCAAGGAAGATAGCCGCCGAAGCGCGATTGTGAGGGGTGTATTCCGCAATCGCCTGGGCGCTAAACTACCGGACGGAAGCACGCTGAGCTTGACTGCAGCTCCGGGACCGGGGCCGCTGGAGCCGGGGGTTATCGTCAGATGGCTGTCCAAACCTAGGCGCCCGTGTCCGAATCGTTCTTAGCAAGGGTCTAATGTCCGTTTTCCACCCATTGCGAACGCGGTGTCTCATCAATGCGATGCTGAGCTGGTGGAGTATCTTCCCCGCGCCCAGGATCGAAGCGCGGGAATGGCAGCAAGATGGCCGCTTTCGATTTAGCGTCGACGTCGCGATGCCGGCGATCGGCCCCGTGATCCGATACGCTGGCTGGCTGGAACCTGTTTAGCGGATGCCGTCATCCGGCGGCATATCCGCCGTCCGCCAAATAAAGACCGCCATTACAGTAGGGCGCAGCATCGCTCGACAGGAAGGCGATGAGATGAGCCATCTCCTCGTTCGTTCCGTACCGACCCATCGGAACCTTGCCCTCGATGAATCGACGGAACGCCTGCGCGTCGCCCGCTCCGAGCTGCTCCCCGAGCGATTCCATCATCCGATTGTCGACCGGTCCGGGGCCGACGGCATTCACCCGGATGTTGAAAGGTCCGAGCTCCTGCGCAGCGACCTTCACCAATCCAAAGACCGCGTGCTTGCTGGCTGTATAGGCCGCCATCCCCGGGAACCCTATGGCGCCGGCGACCGAAGACAGCGCGACAATGGCTCCGCCACCGGCCGCTTTCATGACCGGAATGATATGCTTCAGCGCCAGCCAGACACCGATCACATTGACTCGAAGCACATGCTCGAACTCCTCGAGGCGAAGTTGCTCGGCTGGCTTTAACACCCCTTCGATGCCGGCGTTGGCAACCAAGATGTCGATCGTGCCAAAGCGGTCCAGGGTCGTCGCAATGGCCGCCTCGACTGCGCTTTCGTCGCTGCAATCGGCCAGCGCCTGCGCGCAAGTTCCGTCGCCGCCCAGTCGCGCGAATGCTTGATCGAGCTTCGCGCCGTCACGGTCAATCAACATCACCTTTGCGCCAAGATCTATGAAGAGCTTTGCCGTGGCCTCACCGATTCCCCGGGCCGCTCCAGTGATGACAGCGACCTTTCCGTCGAGGTTGAGATTCATATCTGCCATCGCGTAGCTCCCCGGCATTGCCCAAGACGCCAGTGCAAGGATTCAGCCTATCATGGCCGGCAAGATACAAAAAAAGCGGCCCGGAAGATCCGAACCGCCGCATCCTCCCCTCGATTTCGAGAAGGGGACCGCCGCTGGCGGTGGAGGGGCCCTTTAGAACCCCTCCCGTCAATCCTTAGGGATTGCCACCTCCCCCCGAAATCGCGGGGAGGATGAGTTAGCGCTTCGAGAACTGGAAGCTGCGGCGGGCCTTGGCGCGGCCGTACTTCTTGCGCTCGACGACGCGGCTGTCGCGAGTGAGGAAGCCGGCCTGCTTGACCGCGCCGCGCAGCGCGGGCTCGAAGCGGCTCAACGCCTGGGCGATGCCGTGCTTGACCGCGCCTGCCTGGCCGGAAAGGCCGCCGCCCTTGACGGTCGCTTCGACGTCATACTGACCGCGCCGATCGGCGACGTCGAACGGCTGGTTGATCACCAGCCGCAAAGTCGGTCGGGCGAAATAGATTTCCTGTTCGCGGCCGTTGACGACGATTCGGCCCGAGCCCGGTTTCAGCCAGACGCGCGCGACGGCATCTTTGCGGCGGCCGGTCGCATAGGCGCGGCCGAACTTGTCGAGCTGCTGCTCGCGTAGCGGAGCCGCCTCGACGGGCGGAGGAGCCGCAGGAGCTTCCGCAGCGGGAGCCTCGGCTTCCGGCGCGGCCGCCGGAGCAGTCGTTGCGCCGAGCTGATCGGCGATCGATTCACGAGTGTCTGACATTATGCGCCCACCTTGTTCTTGCGGTTCATTGAGGCGACGTCGAGGACTTCAGGGTTCTGGCCGCCGTGCGGATGCTCGGTGCCGTTGTAGACGTGCAGAGCGCGCATCTGGTCACGGCCGAGCGGACCCCGCGGGATCATGCGCTCGATCGCCTTTTCGAGAATGCGCTCAGGAAAGCGTCCTTCGAGCACCTTGCCGGCAGTGACGCCCTTGATGCCGCCCGGGAAACCGGTGTGCTTGTAATAGACCTTCTGGTCGAGCTTGCGGCCGGTGAAGCGGATTTTGTCGGCGTTGACGATGACCACATGGTCGCCGCAATCGACGTGCGGCGTGAAGCTCGGCTTGTGCTTGCCGCGCAGGATATTGGCGACGATCGTCGCGACGCGCCCGACGACGAGGCCGTCGGCGTCGATTAGATGCCACTTCTTGTCGACCTCGGCCGGCTTAACCGACTTGGTCGTCTTCATCAGCGCCTTCATGGCCTGAAGATCCTTTCGTTGGAATGCGAAAGGCGCCGCAACTGGGCGACGCCGGTGAGCGGGCTATTCGTCGCTGGGCGCCCGAAAGTCAAGCAAATCCGGCACGTTGCGGACGGGTAAAATAATACCTCTCCCGACGCATGCGTAACGATTGGAACGCAGCGGCCGCCTGTTCGGTTGATCCCCAAAACGAACGCGGAGGAAGAGATGTATATCGGACTTGGCGGACTTCTGATCCTGATCCTGGTGCTCTGGCTGCTGGGTGTGATCTGACGCACAGACGGCGCAAACCACCGCTCCGAGTGGAAAATCGGCTCCGATCACGCGTTGCCTGACCTGTGGATAATCTCTAGTTGAGGCCAGCGCTTCAATTGAGCGCAACCCGAGTCGCATTGTCGGAGTAATTTACCTGTGCCGCGACGCGTCAAGGACTTCATCGACATCAGCGAGTACACCTCGCTCGATGACCTGATCCGCTATCTCGAAACGATCCGTGACAACTTGCCGGCCGACCACGAAGCCGAACTCAAAATCCGCGGCGACGACGTGTTCGGGAGGCGGCTAACGATCACCTATTTCCGGGAGCAGACGCCTGACGAGGCTGAACTGGAAGACAAATATTCGAGCGGCGGAAAGGAAGATGCAACGATCGAAGATCTTCGGCGCAAGCTCGACGAGGTTCCTTACCGGCTAGGCTCGAACAAACAGCGCTAAGCGCGCTTCAGTGCGCTCAGGTTCTTGCCGAACTTTACGATCAGATTCCGGAGTTCCTCCGACTCGACCCTGGCCGCGGCCTTTTCGAGATCGAACCATTTGCGCATTCGCTCGCCGCGCTCCGGCCAATCGCCAAGTTCGCGTTCGACGGCCATCGGGTGGACGAGGATATCCACTTCCACAGTCCCAAGGAGCAGATGCTCTTTGACGTGGCGAAAGGTCCCGATTGGCGTCGGATCGACCTTTCCCTTGATGCCGGCTTCCTCAAAGGCCTCCTGCGCGGCTGAGTCGGCGAGCGATTTGCCGGCAACCGGCCAACCCTTGGGGATCATCCAGCGGCCAGAGCGGCGGCCCGTGACGAGGAGGACCTCCGCCTTCTTGCGGCGCTTCAGTCGCCATGGCAGCGCTCCCGATTGAAGTGGAACTGTCCCGTCTCCTTCCCGACTCATGCTATGGCTATAGAGCCATCTTGCAATTTTGATGTGGAGTTCGGTCAGTTTCATGACATTGGAACGGTCGTACAAGCAGCATGTTCGATTTATCCACAGAAAGGCCGAGACCGCCGCATGGGTCATGAGGTTGAGCTGAAGCTCGAGCTTTCCCCCGAGGCGGCCGAGCACCTCCTTCGGCGACCGTGGCTTTGCAGTGAAGAGACGCGGCCGGAGCGGCAATTGTCGGTCTATTTCGATACGCCGAAGAATGACTTGCGCAAGCAGGGTTATTCGCTCCGGATCCGTTCGGTCGACGACTGTTTCGTACAGACCGTCAAGTCTCTGAACGGAGGCGCCGGTTTGTTCGATCGGAACGAATGGGAGAGCGGCGTTTCAGGGCCCGAACCCGATCTCACCGAACTTGCCGCGACGCCGCTTGGGAAGCTTACTCTCGGCGAGTTGGGGCCGATCATTCGCTCGGAGGTGAATCGGACATCCTGCCGAATGCGGCGGGAGGGCGCGGAGATCGAACTCGACATCGATCAGGGCACCATGAAGGCGCGCGGCCGGGAGCTGCCGGTGAGTGAGGTCGAGATCGAGCTCCTGCATGGGGAGGCCGTGGCTGCCGTGGCGCTGGCGCGCCGAATTGCGAATGAGGTGCCGGTCAAACTCGGCGTCATGAGCAAGGCGGAGCGCGGCTTCGCTCTGGCAAGCGGCAAGCTCGGCAAGGTGGTTAAGGCCGAGCCCGTGCCATTGCGCGTAGAGATGAGCGTCGCAGAAGGATTCGCGACAATCGTCAGCGCCTGTCTTCGGCATTTCCGCTTAAATGAGCCCCTAGTGATCGAGCGGCGCAAGATGGAGGCCTTGCATCAGACGCGCGTGGCGATGCGCCGGTTGCGCTCGGCGCTGAGCCTGTTCCGACCCGCCATTTCCGACGAGGAGTTCGGGACTATTCGCGACGAATTGCGCTGGTTCACTGGCCAGTTGGGCGATGCACGCAATCTCGACGTCTATTTACAGCGCGACCTCCCGAACGAGGAGCGCCATCGGCTCGAGATGAAGCGGAAGGAAGCTTACGACGAGGTGATCGCGGCAATGGACTCGCAGCGCCTTCGGCGCCTCATGATCGATCTCGTTGCCTGGACCGCGCTAGGAGAGTGGCGGCGTCAGGGGATGGCCGGAAGTCCTCTCGAACCCTTCATCAACAGCCGCATCCACCGGCTCTGGACGAAAGTGAAGCACGCGAAGAAGCTTCAGAAGGCGGACGATGAAGAACGACATCGTCTGAGGATCCAGATCAAGAAGTTGCGGTACGCGCTGGAATTCGCCGAAGCGCTCCATGCACATGTGGCCGAGGACCAGAAGACGTTCGGCAAGGCGGTGCAGGATCTGCAGGAGTCGCTCGGGCATCTGAATGACGCGGTCGTGGCCCGAACGCTCGTGCCCGCCGACAATTGGCTGATCGAGCCGCACAAGCCGAGTGCGGAAGAACGGGGTTTCGTCGAAGAAGCGGAGCTAGCCCTTGAGAGCTTGCGCGAAGTCGGTCCCTATTGGCGACATCGGCGCGACTAGTTCAGCGCGTATTGTCCTCGACCCAATCGGCATATTTCCGGAGGATCTTGTTGATCGGCCAGGTGACGATGCACGGCACGTCGTAGCTATGAAGCTCGGCGATGCGCTCGATCAGATCGTCGCTGTTCCAGTGATGCGTCTTGAAGATGGCAGGTACTTCTTCAGCGGTCTGAATCTTGCCCTCCCATCGATAGATGGAGCGACAAGGCCCGAGGATATTGACGCATGCCGCCAGCCGTTCCTCGATGACGGTTCGGCCGACGCGTTCGGCCTCCTCGGCATTAGCGAAAATTGCGTAGACGGAAACGACGCTCATCGCGGCCGACCAATCTCATGCGCTCCCCAGATTGTCGCTGCGACAAGCAACGCCCCGGTCGCCTGATGTAGGGCCGCAAGCCAGATCGCGACTCCGGAGAGCACTGTTAGAATACCAAGGATGATCTGAGTGCCGAAGGCGGAGTGGATGGCAATCGACGCCGGCCTGGCGCCTTCGACTTTTCGCACCTTGCGTGCGAAGACCAACATAGCGACCACTACCACCCAGGCCCACCAGCGATGGACGAAGTGGACCAGATAGGGGTCGTTAGTGAACGCCCAGAGGACGCCGTTCGACCAATCAATGCCCTCGGGCACGAAGCGGCCGTGCATGTCGGGCCAAGTGTTGGCCACCTTGCCGGCATTGAGGCCCGCCACCCAGGCGCCGAACAACAACTGGACGAAGAGGATCGCAAGGGTGAGGAAGGCCGGCGCGGTCAGGCGTGATGGCTGGTCCTTGCCTGTCGGCGCGAGGCGCCGGAGATCGAGCGCTACCCAGATCAACGCGCTCATGATCGCCAGCGCCAGCAACAAGTGCGCAGAGAGTCGGAAATGGCTGACATCCGTGCGTTGCGACAGCCCGGACATGACCATGTACCAGCCAAGAGCACCCTGCAGGCCGCCCAAGGCGAGCAACGCGACCATTTTCCAGCCGTAGCCTCTGGGAATAGCGCGCCTTACCGCGAACCAAATAAGCCCGGCGGCGAACACAATGCCGATCAGCCTGCCAAGCAGGCGGTGGACGAATTCCCACCAATAAATTTGCTTGAACTGGGCAAGGGTCATGCCCGCCGGACCGTTGACCTGCTGGTACTCTGGAGTCGCCTGATACAGCGCGAAAGCGCGGGCCCAATCGGCGTGCGACAGCGGCGGGATTGCGCCGGTAATTGGCTTCCACTCCGTAATCGAGAGACCACTTTCGGTCAGACGCGTGATCCCACCGACCACGACCATAGCGAAGACGAGCGCGGCGACGAGCAAGAGCAAGTTCGACAGCGCGCGCGGCTGCGGCGCGGTGCGCGTGTGGAGAGATGCGTTGGAAGCGACGCTGGGGTTCATCGGCGAGCGCCTATTCGCTTGCGTCGAGCCGAGGGGCAAGAGGCCGACTCACTGGAATGATATGTTGTAACTTCTCGATTCGTCCCCTATATCCTCGCGACCATGCCACAGCTTTCGGTTCCGACGTCACGGCTCGACCGCATTGCCATGGGCCTCTCCGGGCTCTGCCTCGTTCATTGCCTGGCGACAGCTGTATTCCTCGGCTTGGTATCGGCCGCTGGCGGCATTCTGGGAGCGCCCATCGTCCATGAAGTCGGCCTCACGCTCGCGATGGTTCTCGGCAGCATTGCGCTCGGCCGCGGCGTTGTCGAACACGGCTTCATGATGCCAAGCGCGGTTGGCGGGCTTGGTCTCGGAGTCATGGCTGGGGCGCTCCGGATGCCGCACGACGGCACCGAGGCCTTATACACGGTGATCGGCGTGATGATCCTTGCGCTCGGGCACCGGCTTAACGCGATGGCGAACGACTAAGGTTGACTTGCCCGCTCTTCGGGCGCGGTCTATCCGATATATCAAATCAATGGCCCGGCACGATCACAAGCTTCATCAGGGTGAATCCCTCAGGACAGCCGCCCGCGAACGCCTGACTCGACAGGGCGAGCAATGGACCGGCATGCGGGCGGCGGTGTTCGACGCGCTCGCTAGCTTCGACAAGCCGGCCAGTGCTTATGATATTGCTGAAGCCGTTTCCAAGCAGCAGGACCGGAGGGTTGCCGCCAACAGCGTCTATCGGATCCTCGACCTTTTCGTGAACGCGAATCTCGCCCGGCGGGTCGAGAGTGCGAACGCCTATGTCGCGAACCAGCATCCCGACTGCCTGCACGACTGCATCTTCCTGATCTGCGACACATGCGGACAGACGGTGCACATCGACGACGACAATCTGTCGGGCGGAGTACGTGAGGCAGCAAGGAGCGCGGGTTTTTCCGCTCCGCGGCCGGTGATCGAGGTCCGCGGCAAATGCGGGGACTGCGAGGAGACCTGAAGCCCTCGGCTTTCGCCGGAGCTTCTTAGCGGGTAAGGCTGAGCGCCGATGACGGATCGCCCCCCAACACCTTTGCTGGACACAATTCACTATCCGGCGGACATTCGCGCATTGAGCAAAGAACAGCTCCCCCAGCTCGCCGATGAGCTGCGGCAGGAGACGATCTCGGCCGTGTCCGTGACTGGGGGCCACCTGGGTGCGGGATTGGGCGTGGTCGAGCTGACGATCGCGCTCCATTATGTGTTCGACACGCCCGGTGACAAATTGGTCTGGGACGTTGGGCACCAGGCCTATCCGCACAAGATCGTGACCGGTCGACGCGACCGCATTCGGACCCTTCGGCAAGGCGGGGGTCTTTCGGGTTTCACCAAGCGCAGCGAGAGCGACTATGATCCGTTCGGCGCCGCGCACAGCTCGACGTCGATCTCGGCCGCGCTCGGCTTTGCGATCGGCAAGATGCTGTCGGGCGAGAAGTCGCGGGCCATTGCGGTGATCGGCGATGGCGCGCTGTCGGCCGGAATGGCCTACGAGGCGATGAACAACGCTGCCGCGGCAGGAAACCGGCTAATCGTCATTCTCAACGACAATGACATGTCGATCGCCCCGCCCGTCGGATCCCTCAGGAACAGCCTCGCCCGGCTGGTTTCGTCCAACAAATATCTGGCGCCGCGGAAAGTCGCGCAAAGAATCGCCCGGATGATGCCGGACGCGATTCACGACTGGGCGCGGAAAGCCGAGGAATATACCCGCGGCTGGGTAACCGGCGGAACGCTGTTTGAGGAGCTGGGCTTTTATTACGTCGGCCCCGTCGACGGGCACGATGTGCGCGCTTTGGTCGAAGTGCTCGAAAATGTGCGCGACGCGGATGTCGGCCCGATGCTTGTCCATGCTGTCACCCAGAAGGGCAAGGGTTACGCTCCGGCGGAGAATTCGGCGGACAAATATCACGGAGTGGTCAAGTTCGACGTCGTCTCGGGCGTTCAGGCCAAAACCGCGGCTGGAGCACCCAGCTACACCAGCGTCTATGCGAAGGCGCTTAGCGCCGAGATGGAGCGCGACAAGAAGGTCGTCGCGATTACGGCCGCGATGCCGTCGGGGACCGGTCTCGACAAGGTGGCAGAGAAATTCCCGAAGCGTACGTTCGACGTCGGGATCGCCGAGCAACATGCGGTAACATTCTCGGCTGGGCTCGCCGCACAGGGATACAGGCCGTTCGCAACCATCTATTCGACGTTCCTGCAGCGCGCCTACGACCAGGTGGTCCACGACGTTGCGATCCAAAACCTGCCCGTCCGGTTTGCAATGGACCGCGCCGGATTGGTGGGGGCGGATGGCGCGACCCATGCGGGGAGCTTCGACCTCGCTTATCTTTGCACTTTGCCGAACTTCGTCGTGATGGCGGCGGCGGACGAAGCCGAGCTCGTCCACATGGTGCACACCATGGCCGTCCATGACAGCGGGCCGATCGCAGTGCGCTATCCGCGCGGCGAGGGCAGGGGCGTTCCGCTTCCCGATCGGCCGCAACAGCTCGAGATCGGCAAGGGACGAATTATCCGCGAGGGGAAGACCGTCGCAATTCTGTCCCTTGGCACGAGGCTGGAGGAAGCCGAGAAAGCAGCTGACGAGTTGGAGGCGAAGGGCCTTTCCACCAGCGTCGCGGACCTGCGCTTCGCCAAGCCGCTGGATGAAGAGCTGATCCGCAAGCTGCTGACGACGCATGAGGTTGCGGTCACGATCGAGGAAGCCTCGATCGGCGGGCTCGGAGCGCACGTGCTGACGCTCGCCAGCGACGAGGGTCTCGTGGACGCGGGCTTGAAGGTCCGCACCATGCGGCTGCCCGACCAGTTCCTGGACCACGACAAGCCCGAGAAGCAGTACGACGAAGCGCGCCTCAACGCGCCGCACATCGTCGAAACCGTGCTGAAGGCGCTGCGCATCAACAGCGCCGGCATCGAGGAGGTACGGGCGTAGCCAAGATTCGCGCTGATCAGCTGCTGGTGAATAGAGGACTGACCGACAGCCGCCCACGCGCTCAGGCGCTGATCATGGCCGGCGCTGTGTTCAGCGGCGACAAGAAGCTCGCCAAGCCCGGCGACATGGTCGGCGAAGATGCGCCGCTGGAGGTTCGCGGCAAGGATCATCCGTGGGTTTCGCGGGGCGGGATCAAGCTCGACCATGGGCTCACGCATTTCGGATTTGACGTGACAGGCGCGGTCGCGCTCGACGTGGGCAGCTCGACCGGCGGATTCACCGACGTCCTGCTGACCCGAAGGGCGGCGAAGGTCTATGCCGTCGATGTCGGAACGAATCAGCTTGCGTGGAAGCTGAGGCAGGACTCGCGCGTGATTGTCCTCGAGCAGACCAACGCCCGCTACCTCACGAGCGGTGAGGTACCGGAGCCCGTCGACATCGTGGTCTGCGACGCAAGTTTCATCTCTCTCGCCAAGGTGCTCGAAGCGCCGCTCAAGCTGGTTAAACCCGGCGCTAAGCTCATCGCGCTCGTCAAACCACAGTTCGAGGCAGGGCGGCAGGAAGTCGGTAAGGGCGGCGTGGTTCGGGACCCTGAGGTCCGCCAACGCGTTTGTCGCGCGGCTGCCGAATGGGTCGCGTCGCAAGGCTGGCACGTGATCGGCATTGTCGAAAGCCCGATCACAGGCCCCGAAGGCAATGTCGAATTTTTGCTAGGCGCGACAAAAATTTAACTGGGGATTGCGGGGATAGCTTCCGGCGCCGGGGTGGCGAAACGTGCCTCGAGTCCCTATTTCCGCGGCGAAAGGGAGAAGCTCCGATGCAGTCCGAGAACAAAATGTTCGACGACTTCGTGAAAATGGTGAACGGCTTTGCCGGTACCATGGCCGGGATGGGTCGTGAGGCCGAGTCTTCGGCGCGCGAGAAGTTCCGTGAGTGGATGGGCGGAGCGGATTTCGTCGGGCGCGATGAGTTCGAGGCCGTTAAGGCCATGGCCGCGGCAGCCCGTGACGAGAACGAAACCCTGAAGTCCCGTATTGCGGCGCTGGAAACGAAGGTTGCAGGACCGGTCGCTAGCACGGCCAAGCGCACCCCTAAGGGCAAACCCGGAGCGAAACCCTGAGCGAAGTCGAAATCCAGGAAGAGCGTGACGACGGCGCTCCGATCGAGGTTCTCGAGCAATATTTCGAGGCGCGGGGCTGGGCGTGTGAGCGCACGGCCGAAGGAGAGATTGTCGCGTCGGCCACGGGGAGCTGGGCGCAATATGAGTTGCGTGGAGTGTGGCGAGCCGAGGATCAGGTGCTGCAATTCCTCGCCTTTCCCGACATCAAGGTCGCCGCAGAGAAGCGAACGGCGATTTACGAGGCGCTGAGCCTCATCAACGAGCAACTCTGGCTCGGCCATTTCGAGATGTGGTCAGGATCGGGCCTCGTGGTGTTTCGCCATTCGACCATCCTCGACATGCGTGAGGACGATGGGCTGAGCCTCGAGCAGGCCGAGGCGATCGCCGAAGCCGCTGTCGAGGAATGCGAACGCTTCTATCCCGTGTTCCAGTTCGTCTTATGGGGAGGGAAGGCGCCCGGTGAGGCGATCGCCGCGGCGCTGATCGACACTCACGGGGAAGCTTGAGGACTTCGGGAATATGAATGGAGTTTCGCCGCCGGCCCCCACCTGGTTTGTCGGCTGTGGCAATATGGGTGGAGCGATTATCGAAGGCTGGCGGGCATCGGGCTTCGATCTGTCGAAAATCGTCGTAATCCGCCCGAGCGGCACACCGGTTCAGGGCATCAGGACCGTGACGAGCTTCGCCGAGGCGGGAGCTCCGCCTAAACTCGTCGTGCTCGCGTTCAAGCCGCCTGAGCTGGCTGGAATAGCCCGGCAGCTACGGACCTGGCTGACATCGAAAGCGACCATCCTGTCTCTTCTCGTCGGGGTTGAATGCGCAACGTTGCGCGAGTTGTTTCCGAGCGCGGGCTCGGTCGTCCGAGCTATGCCCAATTTGCCCATCGCCGTGCGCCGGGGCGTGGTCGCGCTTTACAGCGACGATGCAAGCGATGGCGTGCGCCAGAAGCTCGCCGATCTTTTTGCTCCACTCGCATACGGCGTTTGGATGAACGAGGAGTCGAAACTCGCGGCCGTGGGCTCAGTCGCGGGCGCGGGACCTGCCTATGTTGCACGGTTCATCGACGCGCTCGCCAAAGCTGCCGAAGAGCGAGGGCTGTCGCGCGAAATGGCTTCCGCCATCGCGCTCGAGACGGTGCTCGGGACGGCTTGGCTCGCGGCGGCGACCCACGAGAGCATGGACGAGATTGCCAGCCGCGTGGCGAGTCCCACCGGCACGACGCAGGCGGGTCTTGCGGTGCTGGATCGTGAACAGGTGCTCGATCAGCTGATCGGTGTCACCATTGCGGCGGCTTCGCGTCGCGGCGAGGAGCTCGCCGAAGAGGCCAAAACCGCTTCGCTTGCCGAAGAGGCGCGCCTGTCCTAGGCGCGTCATAAATCGGTAACAGGGGACATAATGGCCGAGCTTCAAAGCGCGTTTGACGACCGCGACGGCTGGATCTGGTTCGACGGAGAGCTGGTGCCCTGGCGCGACGCGAAAGTGCACGTACTCACCCACGCTCTGCATTATGCGAGCAGCGTCTTCGAGGGGCAGCGCGCCTACAATGGCGCCATCTTCAAACTGCGCGAGCACACCGAGCGGCTGCACAAGAGCGCTCGAATTCTCGGCTTCGAGATTCCGTGGACCGCAGACGAGATCGATGCCGCCTGTAACGAAGTGCTGAAGGCCAATACCTTCACCGACGCCTACATGCGACCGGTGGCGTGGCGCGGCGCCGAATCCATGGGGGTCGCGCCTGGGCTCACCAAACCGCATCTGGCAATCGCAGCATGGGAGTGGGGCAAATATTACGATCCGCGGCATTCCGAAAAGGGGATTCGGCTCGATATTGCGCCGTGGCGGCGCCCAGCGCCTTATACGGCTCCGACGGAGTCAAAGGCGGCCGGACTTTACATGATCTGTACCCTGGCGAAGCAGCATGCGGAGGAGCGCGGCTACAATGACGCGCTGATGTTCGACTGGCGCGGACGCGTCGCCGAAGCGACCGGCGCGAACGTCTTCTTCGTTGCTGATGGCTCTCTGCATACGCCGGTGCCCGACTGTTTCCTCGACGGGATCACCCGCCGTACGGTCATGGACCTGGCCCGCCGACGGGGCGTCGAGGTTGTCGAACGCGCGATCTGGCCCGAGGAAATGGAAAGCTTCGAGCAAATGTTCCTTACAGGAACGGCGGTCGAGGTAACTCCAGTCCGCTCGGCTGGGCCTTGGAACTTTGAGGTCGGCGACCTGACGCGCCAGCTCTCGAAGGATTATGAGGACGTGGTGAACGGACGGATCCCGAACGCTTAGTTCATTTGGCGAGGCTTGCCGGGTCGGCAACGTCACGCACGCGCCGGGCCTCAATGTCGGAAAGAAGATCCTTTAGCCAGGTGCGGTCGAGTCGCCTTTGCCGGTCCAGATGCTCGATCAAATGTTCGCCGCCTGTCGAAAGCTTCGGCGCCAATTCTTCTCGAATGGTCTTCAGCTTTTCGATCAGCTCGTCCAGGCGGGCGATCCTGCGTCGAACCGCGTCCTCGACAACGGCAAGATCGGCGAGATGCAGGAAGAGCAGGGCGCCATAGAGCGTCTGCGAGACCGGCCCTTCCACTTCAAACTGGCGGTGCAGGCCCTTCCGAAACTCGGCCTGGCCCTCCGGTGTGATGCGGTAAATCGTGCGCATGCCGCCGCGCGCCACCCGCTCCTCGGCGATGGCAGCAATCAGCCCGTCTTTCTCGAGCTGGCGGACCGCGTAGTAGAGTGTGCCGACATCAACATCGATGTAGCACTCGACCATTGCGCGCTCGAGGCGGCGCTTAATCTCATAAGGATGGAAATCACCCCGATGCAGCACGCCCAGGATAAGAAATCTTGCGTTCATAGTCTAATTAAACTAATATGATTTGAATAAGCAAGTGGAGAGATCAATCATGTGGCGGACCGTCGCAAGCATCGTTGCCGGGCTCGTTGCATGGGCGGTGGTCGTCACGATACTCAATTTCGGGCTGCGCGCCTCGATTCCCGACTATCACGCCGCGGAGGCGAGCCTCCAATTCACGATGGCGATGAAGATCGGACGTCTGACGGAAGCAGCCCTGGCGTCACTGGCAGCCGGCGCCATCGTGGGTTTGATCGCTTCGTCGAAGAGGTGGGCGCCATGGGCCGTCGGCCTGATGATCCTGGCCATGTTCCTCCCTGTGCACGTGCAGCTCTGGAGCAAATTCCCGATCTGGTATCACCTGAGCTTCCTGGTGCCGTTGGCGCCCCTCGTAGCGCTTGGCGCCGAGCTTATTTCGAACCGTGCGCCAAGAAGCGAAACGCCCGCAAGCGCTAGCGGAAGATCGACAGATCCAGCGGTTCGCTCTGCCCAAACCAGATGACATGCTGCGTGTGATCGGCGAGGTCGTCGCCGGTATTGGCGTGAGCGAAAATTGTCAGCGGCCCCCGATTGAGCGCCAGCCACTGGGCGACGTCTCCGAACTCGTCAGTCGGGACGGTCAGCTGGCAACTGCCCCGCGGGTGCGGTCCGACTGGCTTCAGATGAAAATGGCCGACAGCCACGCTAAAGCCAGCCTGCGCGGCGGAGGCGAGCTGCTTGGCCAGTTCGACTTCAGCAAGATCATAGTAGATGTGGGCGTGGAAATCGCGGATCGAAGGCTCGCTCATTGGGTGAGCATAGCGCTTCTCACCGAAAGACCCCATCTCCCCTTCCAACGCGCGGCTCGGCGGCTATAAGCGCCGCTCTCCCGCTAGACGCGGACCGCCTGCTGGGGCGTAGCCAAGTGGTAAGGCACCGGTTTTTGGTACCGGCATTCGCAGGTTCGAATCCTGCCGCCCCAGCCAGCCGAATTCTCTAGATTCTGCAATAATCACTTTCCTCGGCAATGGGTGGAGCAACACAGAGAAAATCGATAGCGAGTTCGGCTTTCACGCGCCGCTGACGATCAGCCCGCGTTTCTGAAGCGTTAGAGGCCCGATTTGCGCCCGTAAGGGCAGGCCGCAGGACTGATACCAGCCATCGTCCCCATACATCGGTGTCAGACCCGAAGT
>JBKPLG010000091.1:0-6018 GCA_046731515.1 Pseudomonadota bacterium
CCTCGTAGATCCGGCAGATCATCGTGCGTTCGACTTCGCTCAAATGAGGGTTCCAGCAGTCAAGGATCAGCATCGCGCGGTCGCGATCGGTCGGGTTGCGCGCTTCATGCTCGATCGTGTCATCGAAGACGAACGCCTCCCCCTCGACCCAAGGCCGCGTCTCACCGCCAACCCTGAAAGTGCAGCCATCGGGTACGATGAGCGGTAGATGGACTATCGCCCGGACGTTGGTGACTCCGGTATGCGGTGGAATGTGTTTGCCGGCCTTCAGAATGGAGAAGAAGACCGCGGGTGCGCGACCGGGTATCCGGCACAGGGGGAGCTGCTCCATCAGGGCAGCGGTCTGGGGGGCGCGCGCGCAGTTTTCATCGATCCGCTCCCCGTCACGCCACAGGTGCAGCGCACCCCAATCGAGCGAGCGGTCGAGCGGGGACCATTTGTTCTCAGGGACGCCGGAGGGCTGCTCGACGTACGGGCTAAGTGCAGGGTGCGGACCGGCCAGGATCGTTTCAAGCTCCTGCCGGATCTCCTCGGTCGCAGCTTCGAGCGTCTCCAGCCATGGAAAATGCTCGCGGTCGAAATATTCGTCCGCCGGCAGGAACGGGTAATGAAGGCCGTGGCATTCGTTCGTATAGATCGACCGACGACCGAGCGTGAGGTCGGCCGCCGCGCGGATGCGCCGCCGATCGCGAGGAGAAGCGGCGTCGAGTTCCTGAGCTAGCGCCCGATCGAGCGCATCGCCGAGCGCCCGGCGCTGCCGTTCCACATAATGGCGAGCGTGGCCGCGCAGGTCGTCCAGTTCGCGCGAAGATTGATCCATCGACGCGGTAAGAGCCAAGACGGCGCTCCAGCGCTCGGTTGCAGCGCCTTCCTGCCCCAGTCGCTCATGCAGCTGAGCTAGCCGGATCAACGCCGGCAAGAAGCGCTGATCGACGGAAAGCGCTCGTTCAAGTGCCGCTCGTTCGGCTTCGATCTCCCCAAGCGCGCCCCGCGCAGTGGCGAGGTTCAGCCAAAGCTCGGCGGCGTCAGGATCGCCACGGCAAGCATTTTCCAGATGGTCGGCGGCGGCGCGGGCATCGCCTCGTACAAGGGCATCCAGCCCCAAGACATTGCGCGCAAGCGGCTGGGTCGGATCGAGCGCGAGAGCCGCTTCGAAGTGTCGCCGGGCGTCGGCCGCGCGGCCCGACTGCCGCGCGCGAATGGCGTCATTCAGATGGCTTTGAATTGTCGCGGCACCCACTGTCAGGAATCGTGCCTTAGCGGACCCCTATGTCAAGGAGCTTGAGGCTTGTCCGCGAGTTTCAACGCACGAAGCCAGCTCAACACTTACCCGTCGCCGGATTATTCACGCAGACCTGAGTTTGCGCCTTCTCCGTCGCTTCGCGGTCCTGTCGCTTCTTGTCTTCCCATTCCTGCCGTGTCCCGCAAAACCGCTTCTTGGCCAGGCGCGATCCGAGCTGAGTAATGTCCTGGCAAACGCGCTCGTTAGGGTCGGCGGAAGGTCTTTGGTCCGAACTCTTTTGCTGCGCCTGCGCAGGCGTGACGAGCAACGCTGCCGCACAGCAGACCGTGAATGCCATGCTGCCGTGACGGATCATATCGGTCTCCTCTTGAACAAATCTGGGTATCAGCAGGCTGCGGGGCCCGTGTGAGTCAGGATTGCGCTGCACGGGTCATTGGCATGCCGCTGTGCGTCTTCGACTATGTCGCGGTCCGCCTTCTTTTTCGCCTCCCATTCCGCGCGAGTGCCGCAAAAGCGCTTCTTTGCGAGGCGCGATCCCGTCTGGATGACGTCCTCGCAAACCCGCTCGTTGGGATCGGCCGAAACTCTCTTCGCCGAAGATACGGTGTCCGCGTGAAGAGGTGCAGTGGGAGCAACTACCGCCAAGGCGGCGATGACTGCCAAATGCGAATGAATTTTCATCGGAGGTTCCCTTTCTCCTTCGGAGCGGAGCCGCATCACCCCGCGACCGTTTACTGATCCTGCATCCCGCGCCTGACCTGCACCTTCTCGATTTCCTCGCGGTCCTGAGCCTTAAGGTCGGCCCATTGACCCCTAGTCATGCACACACGTTTCGTCGCAAGCCGGCTTCCTACAACTGATTGCTTTTCACAGACGACCTCGTTTGGATCGAGCGCCTTCTTCCCTGAAAGGTTGGATGGCGCTTGCGTTGCCTGGGCGAGCAACGAGCCTGCCCACAGTCCGGCAACAGCACCCGCCAGCAACAGGATCGAACGCAACCTCATCAAAGTTCTCCAGGTAACGCTTTGCACCTTCTACGCATTTTGGCGATTCGGGCTGAGAATGTTTTACCCAAATGATTGGCGCAAGTCAGGTTCGACAAACGGCAATTAAACGGGCGGTGTGACATCGAAGGCTACGGTTAACCGCTCTCCCTCAGAGAATGGAACCGTTCCGTGCCACATCCACGACGGGAAGAGCACGAGCCGACCTCGCGTGGGCTCGATCTCGCGCCACGGACCCAGTTCGAGCTGGAGCTTTTCGTCCGGTTCGCCGAGAGTCAGCCATCCGGAATTCTCCGGCTCTCCGGGGCGCTTCGAGGGGAGCTCGACGTAAAGTGCCGAGCTGATCCAGCCTTGCGGGTGCACATGGTTCGAGTGATGGCCTCCGGAGCGCAGCCGAACCGACCAACTGCCCGAAAAGCGGATCGTTCGGTCCCTTCGGTGATTCAGCAACGGATGCTCTTTATCCGGTGGCGGAAGCTGTGCCGTGTAGCTCTTGACTGCGCTCGTCACGGCTGCCCTCAAATGTCGGATAACCGGCTCGATTCGGCTGAACAACGGGCCGTCGGTTTGAGTGCCGCCGCGCACCGACTGGTCGAGATATTCGCCCTTGGCCACATGCAGCGACCGCAACGTCTCGGCGAGTTGGTCAAGCGGTGGCAGAGTGTCCGTGAGGTCGACGACCCGTACGAGCCGCGGATCGCCTTCCAACCATTCCGAACGGGGGTCTGCCACCATCCTCCAGGCTGTGGCCGCATAAGCCCAGAGTTCGGCGGAATGCTCTCCCTTCAGCCCGCGATCGAGGATCGGAAGCGCGGCTTCCCCTGCGCCGACGCGAAGGAGATGCCGAACCCGCCAGGTTTCTATAGCAAAATCTATGTCCGGCGGAGCTGCATCAAACAGAGCAGGCGGATAGGTTTCATCGTCGAATTCCGCCGCATGAATCGCTTCGTAAATGGCGAACTGGGATGAGCTGGCCCCTGCTGCTCGTGCGCGCTCGACGATGTCTTGAAGCGTTTCATAAGCGCCCGCGCGCTGCTGCACGCTAAGCAACGCCTCCCACAGCGGTCCGAACTGCGGAAAACGGCGGATCGCATGTTCGAGCGAATCTGTTGCCTCCGTTCGCCGGCCCAGGGTCGAGAGCAGCTGCGCCAGCTGCTGGTATCCATAGGTCCACATTGGCGACCGTTCGAGCAGCGCGCGCAATTCGGAGGCGCCGCGATCACCATCGCCGACCGCGGCCCGCGCCGATGCCAGGCCAATGTGGATCGCTCCGTTGCCTGGTTCGAGCGAACGTGCATGTTCGAACAGGGCCACTGCATTCAGGCCCGCCTCCATCGTCACCTGCGCGTGCCCCTGAGCGATCTTTGCATCGCGAGGCGCGAGCAGGGCCGCCTCGGCGAAGGATTCGATTGCGTCCTCATGCAGGTCGAGCGCCCGCTGCAAGAGGCCGGTCCATTGCCATAAAAGCGCGCTTCGGTGCTGCTCGGCGCCTGCGCGGACAAGCGGGATCGTGCGCTCCTCGTCGCCCGATGCGTACGCCTGCTCCGCCGCCTCAGCGAGGGCGTCCTGATCAAGTCGCGCCGCGGGCGAGACCCGAATTTCGGACATCATAGGGTCTCGCTCGCTGGACCGCCGGGCGTCTCGATCAGCGCCTTGACCGCATCGCGCTCAACGGCCCTCAAATCAGGATGCCAGCAATCGAAAATGAAGACGACGCGCAGCTCGTCGGTGGGATTCATCGCTTCATGCTCGATCGTGTCGTCGAAGATGAAGGCTTCACCCCTTTTCCAGTGGCGCGTTTCCGCGCCGCAGCGGAACCAGCAGCCCTCGGGAACGACCAACGGGAGGTGGCAGACCAGGCGCGCGTTGCTCACGCCCACGTGCGGCGGGATGGCGGTGTTCGGGGCCAGTAGCGAAAACATCGCATTGGGTCCCGCTCCGGCGATCTGCGGCTGCGGCACGCGCTTGAGCAGCGCCATGGTGTCGGGGCAGTGCCGCGCGTTTGCGTCGATCAGCTCGCCATTCCTCCAGAGATGGATCGCGGTCCAGTCCGGATTCTTGTTCAGCGGCCGCCATTGATCAAGCGGAAGGTGCTCCTCATACTGGATGTAAGGCACAAGCTCGGCACGCTTGGCATGCAGCACGGTCTGGAGGTCGGCAGCGATCGTGTCCGTTTCCGCTTCGATTTCCTCAATCCAGGGGAAAAGCTCGCGCGGGTGGAACTCGCGTTGTGCAAGCTCGGGAAAATGGAAGTGCGTGGGCGTGCTGGGGAAGGGTTTCGTGCGGCGGAGGACGTTGGTGCGGAAGCGTTCGATTCGCTTCCGTTCCGCGGGGTTCGCGCGCCCCTCGCTCTCCGCCATACGCGCTTTCATTTCGGCCTCCCGGGCCGCAATCCATTCGGCGTGACGTCGCTCTCCCTGGGCGACAACGGCGGTCAGTTGAGACGGCAGTTCCCCCTCCGGCTTGTTGGCGAGAGCATCGCCCCAGGCCTCCGGTGCCGAGACATCGCCGAGCCGGTCGAGCAAGCTGGCGCGCATGAGCAGCGCGGAAAAATCACGCGGCGCAAAACTCAAAGCCTTGTGCACGGCTTGAAGCGCCGCCTGCGGCTTCCCTGTCCCGCGATGCATGGCCGCGATCCGGAGCCACAAGGTATGATCATTGGGACGAAGCTCGACCGCCTGTTCGAGCAGTCGAACCGAAGCCTGCAAATCACCGGACCGGATGGCCCGCTCGGCCTCATCGATTAGGACGTCGGCGCCCATCGAATCAGATCTCGTAGCCAAATTTCTCGGCCCACGGCTTGAGGATCGGAATCACGGGTTCAAGGTGCTTGCGGTAGTTGTGCCAACGGCCCGCCGACCGCGAGTAGATGGGTTCCACGACCTGCGCATAGCTTGCCGTCTTGATATGTCCCCGGCTGCGTGCGGTCGTTTCGTGGGCAAGAACGTCATCGTGCCACTCGAGTCCGAGAAAATCGAATAAGGGCCGAAGCTCCCGATCCCGATCAGCGACGATGTTCTCGTAGACGATGCTGTGCACTGTCGGCTGAAGGACTTCGCGAACCCGCTCGAAATAGCGGAAAGACAGATCGTATAGCTCTGCCGCGCTGTCGAGGCGCAGGAAATTGGCCATTCCGTCGTTGAGCTTGAAATTCGTGAGATAGCAGGAGAGCACGACGTCGCACGGGTGCCGCAAGGCGAGGATTATGCGCGCATCGGGAAACAAGCGGCGAATGACCGGTACGTTGTTCATCGCCAGCGGGTTTTTGTCGATCAACAGGTGACCCTCACGGAGCGGAGTCAGCGATTTTACAGTGTCGAAATAAACGTCGCGCGCGCCGTTCAGGGCCTTCGATGACGCCTCTGCAAGGACCTCGAAGCCTCCCAAACCATCCGTCGCCTTTTTGAGCGCGGGCTCCTCCTCGAGAACTTCTACCTTCGGGTGCGACATCAGGATTGTGTCGAGCAGGGTCGTGCCGGAACGCGGGAAGCCGACCAGGAAAACGGGCGACGGCCGATCATCCACCGATGCGGGCTTCCATGACGCCGCCCATTCTGGGGTGATTTGATCCAGTTGGCGGCGGACGCCTGCCCGGTACGCGGCCCCGCGCTCCTCCGGCAGTGATGGATCGGCTCGCCCGATGCCGTTCATGCGTTCGAACGCGGCGAACGCGCCGTCATAATCCTTCGCGCCTTCAAGCAACTGGCCTAGCAGATGGTAGCGGCGCTGGGTTTCCAGATCGTCGGGAACCTGGCGCAATGCCTCCAGGCC
>JBKPLG010000092.1:0-29459 GCA_046731515.1 Pseudomonadota bacterium
CGCACCTTCTCCTCATCGCGGCTCGCGCGCACCTTTTCGATCCGCGCGATCTGCGAGGCGCGGACCTTCGCATTGTCGACCTCGAGAATGTCGTGCTCTTCCTCTTCCGCGGGCCGATAGCGGTTGACCCCGACGATCACCGTCTCGCCCGTATCCACCTTGGCCGCGCGGGCCGCGGCGGCTTCCTCGATGCGATGCTTGGGAAGGCCTTCCGCGACCGCCTTGGTCATCCCGCCATGCGCCTCCACTTCCTCGATCAGGGCCCAGGCTTTCTCCTCGAGCTCGCGGGTCAATTTTTCGACGTACCAGCTGCCGCCGAGCGGATCGGCCACCGCGGTCACGCCGCTTTCCTCGGCGAGGATCAACTGCGTGTTGCGGGCGATGCGCGCGGAGAAATCCGTGGGCAGCGCGATCGCCTCGTCAAAGCTGTTGGTATGCAGCGACTGCGTTCCGCCGAGCACCGCCGCCAGGGCCTCGATCGTGGTGCGCACGATGTTGTTGTACGCATCCTGCTCCGTGAGGCTGACTCCTGACGTCTGACAATGGGTGCGGAGGCGCTTGGACTCATCCTTTTTCGCGCCGAGGTCGGTCATGATCCGGTGCCACAAGGTGCGCGCGGCGCGGAGCTTCGCGACCTCCATGAAGAGGTTCATGCCGATACCGAAAAAGAAGCTTAAGCGCGGCGCGAAGTCGTCAACATCGAGTCCGTCGGTGATCGCGCAGCGCACATATTCCATGCCGTCGGCGAGCGTGTAGGCGAGCTCCTGAACCGCCGTCGCGCCGGCCTCGTGCATGTGATAGCCGCTGATCGAGATCGAGTTGAACTTGGGCATTTCCGCCGCGCAGTAGGCGATGATATCCGAGACGATCCGCATGCTCGGCTCGGGCGGGTAGATGTAGGTGTTGCGGACCGCGAACTCCTTCAGAATGTCGTTCTGGATCGTGCCGGTGAGCTTGTCGTGGGGGACGCCCTGCTCCTCGCCGGCGACGATGAAGAACGCCATGACCGGGAGCACGGCTCCATTCATGGTCATGCTGACCGACATCTCGCCGAGCGGGATTCCGTCGAAGAGCAGTTTCATGTCCTCGACGGTGTCAATCGCTACCCCAGCCATTCCGACGTCGCCCGCGACGCGCGGATTGTCGCTGTCGTAGCCGCGGTGGGTGGCGAGATCGAATGCGACCGAAAGGCCCTTCTGCCCCGCGGCGAGGTTGCGGCGGTAGAAGGCGTTCGATTCCTCGGCGGTTGAGAAGCCGGCGTACTGGCGGATGGTCCAGGGGCGGCCCGCGTACATGGTTGCGTAGGGCCCGCGAGTGAAAGGCGCGAGACCGGGATAGCGGCTGTCGATGTCGACATCGTCCTCGGGGCCGTAGACGGCGCTTAGTTTGATCCCCTCGAACGTCTCACGCGACAGGTCCTTGCCGCGCGATTCCTTCGCGGCGAGTTTTTCCCAATCTCCGCGCTTGCTCGACACCAAACCGTTCGTCCTGAGTAGCCAGTGAGCCTGTCGAACTGGCATATCGAAGGACTGTCCTTCGATACGGGCCTTCGACTTCGCTCAGTCCCTACTCAGGACGAGCGGGAATGGGAACACTTGCGGTTAGTGCTCGCCCTTCGGCGTCTCCATAATTTCGGTCAGCACTCCGCCCATGTCCTTGGGGTGAACGAAGAAGACGAGCGTCCCGTGCGCGCCGATCCGCGGCTCGCCGAGCACACGCGCGCCCTTCCCTTCGAACTCCGCCTTGGCGGCGTGGATATCAGGCACTTCAAAGCAGACGTGATGCTGGCCGCCGAGTGGGTTCCTCTCGAGGAACTTCACGATCGGCGAATTCTCGCCCAACGGCTCGATCAGCTCGATTTGCGAATTGGGCGTGTCGACAAAGCACACCCGGACTCCCTGACCGGGAAGGTCAAACGGTTCGCCATGCGGCTCCGCGTCGAACATCGTGCGGTAAAGGTCGAGACTTTGCTCGATCGACGGCGTCGCCACGCCGACATGGTTGAGGCGACCTAGGAACAATGTGAATCTCCTTTGCCCCGTCATTGCGAGGAGCGAAGCGACGAAGCAATCCAGTCAGCACCGCTGGATTGCTTCACTACGCTCGCAATGACTGACTGAGCCTCAGCAAGTCTGCATCCGGCTCTGCCCGCCCGATGCAAGCGCATAGGTTCCGCCCTTGCGCACGTAGCGGTCCGTGAAATCTTTCGATCCGAAGTAGACGACGTCGAACGACTTGCCCCGCACGATATTGTCGATCCGGCCGCTGATCCGCGTGGGCGACTTGCCGTCCGTGACCGCGCCCGAATTGTCGTATGTCATCGGCACGGTGGCCAGCTGCTTCGGTCCGTCGGGAGTAAGCTCGACCAAAGTTGTGATGCTGACGGTGCAGCCCTGCCAGGTGCCGCCGCCATCGACCGTAACGACCGGAAGCTCGCCGAAGCTACGGCTGACGCTCCACTCGCCGATCTTTCCGAACGAGCCGGTTTCCGTCGCGGGAACAAACTTTTTGGCGACGGAGAAGCCCGTGTCCGTACGCGTGAGGTAAATGGCGGCGAGCTTGCCGGAGCTCGTGTGCGCGGGCGAGACGACCTCGCCGGGGCTGAGCAGCACCGTCCCGAACGGCGTGTTGACCAGGTCGCCGGGCGTATAACGGACGCTCTCATTCATTTCGCCCTGGCGCTTGAGGACAACCGACCCGTCTTTGCCGAAGGCGACGCGGAAGGCCGAAGCAAGCTGTTCGTCGGCTGCAGCCGAGGCCGGCGCCGAAGCCAAAAGCAGTGCGAGGAATGCTCGTCTCATTTCGGTCCCCCTTCCATCGAAGGCAGACCCCCCAACGCTCTAATACTCGACCTTCACCTCAGTCGTCACGCTGTTCGCGATGAAACACGCCTCGTGGGCCCGGTGATGGAGGTCGGCGATGGCCTTTTCGTCGGGCGGATCGCCGCTCCAAGCGACATGCGGCCAGAGCGTGACGCGGGTCATCCGGAACTTACCGTCCGCGCCCTTCTCCATAACGCCCTCGGCCTCGTCGACATAATTGTCGATCGTGAACCCGGCACGCCGAGCGAAGTCGAGGAAGAAGAGCATGTGGCAGGACGACAGCGAGGCGACAAACGCCTCCTCGGGATCGACTCCGGCCGCGTCCGACCAAGGCGCCGGGACGACATGCGGACTGGCACTCGCCGGCACCACCGCGCCACCGTCGAACGCCCATTCATGCGCGCGGCTGTACTGACCCTTGGTGAAGCCCTCGGCGCCATTGCGGCTCCAGCGGATCGTGGCGGTGTACGTGCTCATGTCAGCGCATCACAGCGGAATATTGTCATGCTTCTTCCAGGGATTCTCGAGCTGCTTGTTGCGGAGCTTGCGTAGGCCCATCGCGACGCGCCGCCGCGTCGAGTGCGGCATGATCACCTCGTCGATGAAGCCCTTGCTCGCGGCGACGAAGGGGTTGGCGAAGCGCTCTTCATATTCGCGGGTGCGCTCGGCGATTTTGGCGGGTTCGTCACTCTCTTTGCGGAAGATGATTTCCACAGCGCCCTTGGCTCCCATCACGGCGATCTCGGCGGTCGGCCAAGCATAGTTCAAATCGCCGCGCAAATGCTTGGACGCCATAACGTCATATGCGCCGCCATAGGCCTTGCGGGTGATCACCGTAATCTTCGGTACGGTCGCCTCGGCGTAGGCGAAGAGCAGTTTCGCGCCGTGCTTGATGATCCCGTGATGCTCCTGCCCGACACCAGGGAGGAAGCCGGGCACGTCGACGAAGGTCAGGATCGGGATGTCGAAGGCATCGCAGAACCTGACGAAGCGCGCGCCTTTTTTGGCTGAGTTGATGTCCAGGACGCCAGCCAAAACCATTGGCTGGTTGGCGACGACCCCTACCGTACGCCCTTCGATTCGGCAGAAGCCGACGATGATGTTCGCGGCATGCGCCGGCATTAGCTCGAAGAAATCGCCCTCGTCGGCAACCTTCCGGATCAATTCGTGCATGTCGTAGGGCGTGGTCGCGCTTGGCGGGACGAGCGTGTCCAGGCTGTCCTCGATGCGGTCGATCGGGTCGTCGCACGGCCGCTCCGGCAGGTCGTGGCGGTTCGACAGCGGAAGGAAATCGACGAAGTCGCGCGTTGCAAGCAAGGCGTCGATGTCATTGTCGAACGCGACGTCGGCGACACCCGACTTGGTGGTGTGAGTAACTGCGCCGCCCAGCTCCTCCTGGGTCACGACTTCGTTGGTGACGGTCTTCACCACTTCCGGGCCGGTGACGAACATGTAGGACGAATCCTTCACCATGAAGATGAAGTCGGTCATCGCGGGCGAATAGACCGCTCCGCCGGCGCACGGCCCCATGATCAGGCTGATTTGCGGGATGACCCCGGAGGCGAGCACGTTGCGCTGGAAGACCTCAGCATAGCCGGCGAGGCTGGCCACGCCCTCCTGGATGCGCGCTCCGCCGCTGTCGTTCAAACCGATCACTGGAGCACCGACCTTCATTGCCATGTCCATGATCTTACAGATCTTTTGCGCATGGCGTTCGGACAGCGAACCGCCGAAAACAGTAAAGTCCTGAGCGAAGACATAGACGAGACGGCCGTTTATCGTGCCGGATCCCGTGACAACGCCGTCGCCCGGGATCTTCTGCTCGGCCATTCCGAAGTCGGTGGCATTGTGCTCGACAAACATGTCATATTCTTCGAAAGAGCCGGGATCGAGCAGGACTGACAAGCGCTCGCGAGCGGTGAGCCGGCCTTTTGCGTGTTGCGCCCCGATGCGTTTCTCGCCTCCGCCCAAGCGGGCCAGCTCGCGGCGCATTTCCAGCTCTTCGATGGTCGTCGCCAAAGGCATCTCTCCCTCGCGTTGCCCTCCTTCCACGGGCCGTTGATCCGGTCAATTGGGCCAACTTGCGATTGTTGCACCGCAGCAACAGCCGGAATCAGCTTAACTTTGATCAGTGTTGCGGAACCGTAATCCCTCTCGGCCCGTTCATCCGAGGGAAGTCCCAAATCGGGAATTACAGCACGGAGGTTAAACAAAAAAATGCTGACTCGCGTCGGGGTGCCTGTTGAGTCTGTAGCCGAGCGCTCGGCGGCGGATCCGCAGCCCGCAACATTGATCTGTTTTTCGCACTTGCGATGGAACTTCGTGTTCCAGCGGCCGCAGCATTTGATGAGCCGATTTGCTCGCCAAATGACCGTCATTTTCTGGGAAGAGCCGATCGATATCGGCGAGAAGCAAACGGCGTACCTTCAGGTTCGGCAGGGGGAGAATACGCCAAACCTGAGGATCGTTGTCCCGCACATTCCCGAAGGCCTGCCGGAGGAAGCGCGCGAAGCCACGCTGCAGCGCCTGCTTGAAGCGCATATCGCATCAACGCACGGCGCACTAATCGCCTGGTACTATACTCCGATGATGCTGCCCTTCTCGAGGCACATCAACGCAAGCCTCACGGTTTATGACGCGATGGACGAGCTGTCGAAATTCCGCTTCGCCCCACCCAGGTTGCTGGACCTCGAGCAGGAACTGCTTTCCGCTGCGAACGTCGTATTCACCGGAGGCTCTAGCCTCTTTGAAGCGAAGAAGGACCGACACCCAAACGTCCACTGTTTCCCCTCATCGGTCGACCGGGCTCATTTCGCCAAGGCTCGCGCGCGGCAGTTCGAGCCGGCGGATCAGGAGGATTTGCCGAGGCCTAGGCTAGGCTTTTACGGAGTGCTCGACGAACGCTTCGACACGGACCTCCTGGCCAGGGTTGCAGAACTCCGGCCGAGGTGGTCGTTTGTGATGGTCGGTCCAATCGTGAAGATCGCACCCGAAGACCTACCGAAACGACCCAACATCCATTATCTCGGCGGAAAGACCTATGATCAGCTGCCGGCTTATCTGTCGGGATGGGATGTGGCGCTGATGCCGTTCGCGATGAACGAATCGACGCAGTTCATCTCGCCGACCAAGACACCGGAATATCTTGCCGGTGGAAAGCCCGTAGTCTCGACTCCAATCCGCGATGTGGTTCGTACCTACGGCGATCTCGAAGGCGTTAGAATCGCCTCCGATCCCGCGAGCTTCGTCGAGGAATGCGAAACCGCGCTCGAGCTTTCGGCCAATCCTTACGAGTGGTTGTCCGAAGCCGATCTGATGCTTTCCGCAACAAGCTGGGACACGACGCAGGCCAGGATGGCCGGCCTGGTTGACGAGCTGCTCGGCACCCGGACCCCCCGCCAGACTTCCGCCCTGCTCGTGGCGGCGGAATGACCGCGCCCCTCGGCGCGCGGCAGCGCTATGATTACCTCATAGTTGGGGCCGGCTTTGCCGGCTCCGTCCTCGCCGAACGTCTGGCCAGCCGCCGGGGCGCCCGGGTCTTGCTGATCGACCGCCGCAATCACGTCGGCGGCAATGCCTATGACGAGAAGAACGCGGCGGGAATTCTGTACCACAAGTACGGGCCACACATCTTCCACACCAACAGCCGACAGGTCGTGAATTATCTATCGCAGTTCACGAAGTGGCGTCCGTACGAACACCGCGTGCGAGCGTTCGTACGCGGACAGTTGATGCCGATCCCGATCAACCGCACGACGCTCAACCTGCTGTACAATGCGAATCTTCAGACGGACGACGAGGCCGCCGCCTTCCTCGCCTCCCGCGCCGAAACGGTTGCGGACATTCAGACGTCAGAAGATGTGGTTATCAATGCCGTCGGCCGCGAGCTCTACGAGCTCTTCTTCCGCGGTTACACGCGTAAGCAGTGGGGCCTGGACCCGTCCGAGCTGGACAAGCAGGTGACATCGCGCATCCCCACGCGAACAAACACCGATGACCGCTATTTTACCGATAAGTTTCAGGCCATGCCGCTCAATGGTTATACGGCGATGTTCGAGACCATGCTCGACCATCCGCTGATCGACAAATCGCTTGGAACCGACTTCCGCGACTTGCGGCAGCAGGCGCATGAGGTCGCTGGCCATGTCATCTACACAGGGCCGGTCGACGAATATTTCGACTTCCGCTTCGGGAAACTGCCGTATCGGAGCCTGAAGTTCGACCACAAGACACTTGACGAGGAGTGGCATCAGCCAGTCGCGGTCGTAAATTACCCCGCTCCGGACGTCCCTTACACTCGCATCAGCGAATATAAGCACCTCACGGGCCAGGACCACCCGCGCACGACCATCACCTACGAATATCCGTCCGCCGAGGGCGACCCTTATTACCCCATCCCGCGCTCGGAGAATCAGGATCTTTACAAGCGTTATGAAGCGGTTGCCGATGCAACAGGGAATGTAACGTTCGTGGGCAGGCTCGCGACTTACCGCTACTACAATATGGACCAGATCGTCGGCCAAGCGCTGGCGACCTTCCGCCGTATGAGTAAGAAGCGTCGGGCGGGCGGGCAGGAGACGGCCGTCGCGGCTGAGTGAAGCTCGCGCCCAGGGTTCCGGTCAGGGCGCTTTTGGCGACAACAATAGCACTTTGAGATCGGTCTCGCCGAACGTATCAACGCGTAATGTCTCCCCCGCTCGATCCTGCCGATCCCGGGGCCGACCGGTCCGGCAGCGGCTCCATACCCGCCGCCTCGCCGCCCGGCATCCATCCGTACGTGAATCCAATCCTCGACGCCGATTTTCCCGATCCCGCGGTGATCCTCGCTCCTGACGGATATTATTATGCTTATGCGACCCAGACGCTGCGAGACGGTGAATGGATCAATATCCAGGTCGCTCGGTCGTCCGACCTCATTCACTGGCAGCAACTTGGCGACGCGCTTCCGGAGAAGCCTCGGTGGGCGCGTGAAACCCAGGACTTCTGGGCCCCGAGCGTGATCTTCGACGGGTCAACTTACTTCATGTATTATTCGGCAACGCCGGACGATCGCCGGGAAGGACCCGATCACGCGCTCGCCATTGCGACGTCAGCCACTCCCGCAGGACCGTTCGTCGACATGGGCCAGCCGTTGCTTGCGGGTAAAGGATTTCACAATATTGACCCGATGGCCTTTGACTGTTCGATTACGGGTAAGCACCTCCTCTATTGGGGTTCGGGCTTCCAGCCGATCAAGGTCCAGGAGCTGGCCGAAGACCGTATGTCATTCGCTCCGGACAGCAAGCCGATCGACCTTATCTGGCCCAATCCGGCGAAGGGGGCCTTCCCGAGGCTCGTCGAAGCAACCTGGGTGATCCACCACGACGGCTTCTTTTATCTCTTCTACTCGGGCGACAATTGCTGCGGGCCCGATGCCGAATATGGCGTGATGGTCGCTCGTTCCGAGAGCGCGACCGGCCCGTTCGAAACGCTCGAGGAGGCGCGCGGCGTGCCGCATAGCCTGATGCTGTTCAAAAGTGAGCGTTGGCTCGCGCCCGGGCATAATTGCATTGTGAAGGACAAGGCCGGCCAGATCTGGATCCTGTACCATGCGATCGACGTGAACCGCCCTCGCCAGAGGCAAGAGGACGAGATCAACAGCCGCCGCATCCTGCTGATCGATCGGATTGAGTGGAAGGACGGCTGGCCGCACGTCGGCACCCCGTCACAGGACCCGCAGCCTGCTCCGATCACTTAGGCTGAATCGGTTTGCAGGCGAGTGCCCGCTTTGAGTGGAAAGCGGACGTAACCCGCAACTCTTCCGAATGGCAACCGCGCGTTAAACCCCGGGGCGCTTGGATTTACTGAAGCGCTTCCGTCGATTTTTCGGGCACATAACCGCAGAAGAGAGGAGCGAAGGCCGCGGGTTCCTCGCTCGTTTGCCGGCGGGCAAAACGCGAGCGGTATTCCGTGGGGCTGACGCCCATCCGGCGCGAAAACGCTTTCCGCATTTGCTCGTAACTCGAGAAGCCAGCCTTGTACGCGACCTCTTCTATCTTGGCTGACGTCTCCTCGAGATGCCGCTTAGCCACTTCCGTACGGGCCATTTCGACCCAATCGGCGGGCGACGTGCCTGTGGCGGCTTCGAATGCCCGGAAAAAGTTGCGCAAGCTCATGTTCGCCTTTTCCGCGAGCCGTTCGGTCCTCAGGTCCTCGCACGGGTTTTCGACGATCCACCCAAGGACGGAGCCCAGCGGTCCTTCGATTGACTGCGATTGTAGCGGCGCACTGAATTGCGATTGGCCGCCGGGCCGCTTCATGAAAACGACGAGGTTCCGCGCGACGAGAAATGCGAGCGCGTGGCCATAGTCCTCCTCAACCATCGCGAGCGCCATGTCGATGCCCGCGGTAATTCCCGCGGACGTCCACACATTGCCCTCATGGACGTAGATCGAGTCCGGTCGGACATCGATAGTCGGAAACGACGCCTTCAGATGGGAACAATCTTCCCAGTGCGTGGTCGCACCGTGTCCGTCGAGGAGGCCAGCGCCGGCGAGTATGAACGCTCCGCAGCACACGGAAGCCACTCGCCTCACCTTCCCGTGATTGGCTTTAATCCAGCTAAGCAGGCGCTGGTCGCACGAGCGGTGATCGATGACCCCACCAGTTACGATGAGGGTGTCGTACTTGCCGTCAACGAGATCGCCCGCGCGACGAGTTTTGACGGTGATATCCTGCTCGGTCCGAACGGAACCACCGTCGATTGACAGCGGTTCGACGACGTAAAGGGTCTCGGATGTCTGACCGGTGCGGATGAGATGACGCGCGGCTGAGTGGAACACGCCCGCCGGGCCAGCAAAGTCGAGCAGGTCGCACCCGTCGAAAAGCAGCATCGCAATGCGCCTCAGCTGCGGTTGCATCGCGGTTCTCCCAGCCTCGTCCGAAGGACGGGGCAGCCGGTGGCGCCACAAAGATGCCACCGGTGGGAAGCTATGTCGATTCACCGGACTGCCAACTTGATCGCGTCCGAGCTGGCCATCTGAAGCTTGGCGGCGGCGACGGCGTGTTCAATGTCGATCCGGGCCTTTGACATGGCCTTTGAAAAGCAGCGATTCTCCATGATCATCTCGTCGATCGGAAGGCGGCGGTATTCGATGCACAATTGAGTGGCCGCACGAACAACACGGCGATCCAGTGTGAGCCGCCCTGCCGTGGATGTAATGTTCAGATCCGCGTAGCTGACAGTGGCGGTCGGCACGCCGCCCTCGACAATCACATCGCCGCTCTGGGCTAAGGCCTGTGCGGTCGTGAACAGCATCACGGCGCCGGCCAGCACGATACGCAACATTTGCATCGTTCGTCTCCTACGATTGGACGACTGGGGTCGGTCATCCATTCACGAAGGATATGGCGCGCAGGCTTTGCGTGAAATGACAGAGGCCCCCCGATTCGTGCCAAAATATGGAGGTTGCGGCGCAAACGAAGTTTAGCGTGCAGCGGATGAATGGATGCCTGGTGAGGATCGTGGAGGCTAGGCGAGCTAATGTCCGCTTTGGTCGAAAGCCGGACATTCGCGCAGCGCACACCCTCGCTTTCGTCTGAACAACAGCTTGGGATGTGAGTTCGTCGCTTGAAAGGTGGACTATGCAGGCAAGTGAGCACGAATCCGATCGCGCGATCTTCCCGACCTTTTTCATGGCAGGCTTCGAATGCTCGACGTTCGTCTGGAAAGACCAGGAGCGGAAGGATTACGTAACGGCCACCGGTCACGACCGCCATTTGAAGGACGATCTGGCGGCAGCAATGGACCTCGGCATCGGGGTGGTTCGCGAAGGGATCCGCTGGCCGCAGGTCGATCTCGGCGACGGCCGGTTCAATTGGTCCACCGTCAAATCGGTCCAGGACGTGGCGACCGAATGCAACATCACGCCGATCTGGGACCTGTGTCACTACGGTTTCCCGGATGGCTGCGATCCGTTTTCGAATGAATGCCTGGATCGGTTCGTCGAATATTGTCGCGCCGCGGCCCAATTCGTCACGAGCACCGCCGAAGGGCCGTACTTCTTCACCCCGATCAATGAGATCACCTTCTTTTCCGCCGCCGCCAGCGACCTTCAGTGGATGTATCCGTTCGCCAGGGGCCGCGGGGACGAACTGAAGCGCGCGCTGGCCCGAATGGATATCGCCGGAGCGAAGGCGATCCGCGAGATCGACCCTCAGGCGCGAATGGTGCACGTCGATCCAATCGTTCACGCAGTACCACCGACCGACCGACCCGACCTTGCCGATGAGGCGTGGGACGAGGCGCACCGCGAAGCCATGGAGGCGTGGGACATGCTCTCCGGGCGTCTGGCTCCGGAGCTCGGCGGCTCGCCCGAGATCCTCGATGTCGTCGGAGTGAATGTCTATCACTACAGCCAGGTCCAGCTGGATGCTGACAAGAAACGGGAAATCCTCGGACCTCGGGACCCTCGACGAAAGCCGCTGAGCGAGCTCCTTAAATTCGCCTGGGACCGTTACCACCGCCCGATCATCATCGGCGAAACGAGCGGCTTTCAGGAAAACCGAGCCCAATGGCTACGCATGACAATGGAAGAGTCGCTAAAGGCGCTCAATTCCGGCGTCGATCTGCACGGGGTCTGCCTCTACCCGTTCGTGGACCTGCCCGATTGGTGGACCCAAAAATGGGCGAAGATCGGAATCTACGATATCGCCGACAAGGAAGAGTTCGAGCGCGTCCCATGCGACCCATATATCGAAGAGCTGCGCCGATGGCAGAAGGTGCTCGATCAGCCGGAGAATGTTGAACCGGACGGCTATGGCCATCGCTGGGGCAGGGTCCAGCTCGCCGAGGTGCGCGAATATGCGGCGAAGTGGCAGGAGACAGCAGGATCGCAGGAAGTGCCCGCCTGAAGAGCTGATCGCCTAACCCTTCACTATCTCCGTCCGCCTGCGACTTTTTGCCGCCCGTCGGATGAACGCGCGAAAAGTGCACGTTGCGCGTCGAATTCTTCCAGCAGGCGTTCGTCGACATGCCGGCTCCCGTCAGCCACAATCGTAGAGAAGAGCCCGGTTTCCGCGTGGCGCGAATTGTCCCAGCCGGGATAGGCGGTGATTGGATACCAGCAGATGCCTCGAATGTCGGCGCCTCGTCCCATGGCGTCGCGCACTTCGTTGCACACATAGTGGAGCCAGGACGGCTTGCCCGAGCCCTCGGCGCCGGTTTCGGAAAGAAACATCGGTCTTTGGTAGCGCCCGGCCATTTCGACGAGCATGTCCGCCAACGGTCGGTATTCGTGGTGACCCATCGGGACCGTCGGGCCTTTGTAATACCATTGGTTGTGCGGATAGAAGTTCCAGCCGATGACATCGACGAGCGACGGATCCCCGCCGAACTCCGGCTCGGACATTCCCATGATCCAGTCATAGGCCTCGTACATCCCCCGAAGGTTCTGCTCGGCGGCGCGGACCGTCTGGCGGCGGCGATCATGGGGGGCAATGTGGATCAAGGGCTCGGCCCAGACGATGGTGGCTTTTGGCCATCGCTGCTTGATCGCCCGCGCCGCACTGATCGCCGTCGCGACGAGCTGTCGCTTGAACCAGCCGTGCTGCTTCGGTCCGACGTGAGGGAAATATTCGTCATCCACCGCCCAGGACAGAAAGTTGATCTCGTTCAACGGGCAGACGAGCGGCGGCCGGCCAATGATCGATTCCTGCACCTCAAGCGCGGCGAGCGCGAATTCGGTGAAGCGCTCGGGAAAGTCAGGCGCGCCCTGGTCGACACAGTCGGGCGAGCCGTAATGGAATAAGTCCCAAATGACCTGCAGCCCAACGCGCTCGGCGGCTTCGAGCGCCGGTATCCAGCTCGACCAGTCGTATTCGCCGGGCGATTTTTCGATCAAATGCCAACGAAGACCGTCACGAATCGTGTTGAAACCGAGCCGTCTGCACGACTGATAGTCTTGCAATACGTGCCGGTCGTGTCCGGTCGCCCGGATCAGGTCGAGGCGGATTCCGTCGCGGCGCCGATGCGAAGAGCACTCAAAGCCGGCCTGAAAAAAGCTGGCGAACGTCTTGCCGAAATTATCGGTCATGGAAGCCACCAATGCACCAGCGAGAAAATCGAGCCCCGCCGGCCGCGGAAAGGCAACGGCTAGTCGGGTCTGGCATAATCTGACAATTCAGGCTTTCTGGGAGTCAAGGAGATTCTCATGCGGCAGAATTGGCCGGAGCGCCTTTGGCTGGTGCGACATGGGCAAAGCCAGGGCAATGTGGCGCGCGATGCGGCCCAGGAAGCTGGCCAGCACGAGATCGACATCGAGGTGCGCGATGTGGATGTGCCCCTTTCGGAACTCGGCATAAGGCAAGCCGAGGCGGCGGGCCGATGGTTCGCCGCGCTGCCTCGCGACGAACTTCCGGAAATCGTCCTCGCTTCACCCTACGTCCGTGCACGACAGACCGCGGAAATCATCTGCGCGCAAGGCTTGCTAGCGGGCGGGCTGGACCACGCGATCGTCGACGAGCGGCTTCGCGAACGCGAATTCGGGATCTTCGATCGCCTAACGACAATGGGCATTCGCGATCGCTTCCCGGAAGAGGCCACTCACCGCCGCCGTCTCGGCAAATTTTATCATCGTCCTCCAGGCGGCGAGAGCTGGGCCGACGTGATCCTCCGTCTCCGGTCAATGCTCAACACCATCAATCTGCACTATTGCGACCGCCGCGTGCTCATTGTCTGCCATCAGGTGGTGATCCTCTGCTTCCGCTACATTCTCGAAGAGCTCGACGAAGACGCGATCCTCAGCATCGACAAAGAGTCCGACGTTCTCAACTGCGGCATTGCCGCCTTCGACTTCGAGCCCGATGCGGACGGCCTTTGCATCCCTGAGCTGAGCTTGTGGAATTATGGGGTGCCGCTGGAAGCCGAGGGAGCGCCGAAGACTTCCGCCCCCGACGCGTTGGCGGGCACCCGCTAGTTTTCGTCAGGCAGCGCGGGCTAGCTTGAGTAGCGTTCCAACTCGTCGCCGATGAGGCGGACGACGTGCAACACATTGGTCGAGCCCGACACACCGAATGGCACTCCCGCCATCAGAACGAGGCGGTCGCCGCCTTCCGCCATTTTGTGACGCAAGGCCATGCGCTTGGCCTTTTCGACCATCTCTTCGAAGCTTGAGACATCGCGAGTATGGACCGCATGCACGCCCCAAATCAGGCCCATGCGCCGAGCCGTGTGCAGCGACGCGCTCATCGCCAAGGTTGGAGCGGACGGGCGCTCGCGAGCGATGCGCCGGGCCGTCGAGCCCGAACTCGTGTAGCAGACCATCGCTTTCGCCGAGATCGTCGCCGCGATCTGCCGCGCGGACCCGGCGAGCGCGTCTGCAGTCGTCGGCTCAAGACGCGTCTGAATGAAGTGGACCCGAGCCTGATAGGAAGGGTCGTGTTCGACACTGTTCGCAATGCGATCCATCATTTGCACTGCCTCGCGAGGATATTGGCCCGTGGCGCTTTCCGCCGACAACATCACGGCGTCCGCGCCATCATAGATCGCCGTCGCGACGTCATTGACCTCGGCCCGTGTCGGGGTCGGAGAGGTCACCATCGATTCCAGCATTTGGGTTGCGACCACTACCGGTTTGCCAAACTGGCGGGCACTGGCGACGATCCGGTTCTGCAGCGGAGGCACGTCCTCGGGCGGAAGCTCGACCCCAAGATCGCCGCGCGCGACCATCACGCCGTCGGCGAGCGCGATAATGTCGTTCAACCGATCGATCGCCGCCGGCTTTTCGATTTTCGCCATCAAAGCAGCACGATCGCCGATTAGCGAGCGAGCTTCGGCGACATCGTCGGGCCGTTGCACAAAAGACAGTGCGACCCAGTCGGTCTTTTGCTCGAGCGCGAAAGCGAGATCGCTGCGGTCCTTTTCGGTCAATGCTGGGATCGGCACGAGCACGTTCGGGACATTCACGCCCTTATTGTCGGAGACGGCTCCGCCGACCTGCACCTCGCTGATGATTTGCTCCTCGTCCGCTTCGAGTACATTGAGCCGCACTTTGCCGTCATCGATAAGGATGCTGGTTCCAGGCCGAACCGTTTCGAAGAGTTCCACATGCGGCAATTGGACGCGTTGAGAATCTCCGGCCTTGTCCTCACGGTCGAAAATGAAGCGCCGACCCTTTTCGAGAACCGCTCGGCCGCCCTCGAAATGGCCGACACGGAGTTTGGGACCCTGAAGGTCAAAAAGGATCGTGGTGGGCCGCTTTAACTCTTTATCAAGCGCTCGAATGGCGTTGACCAGCCTTGCCTTTTGCTTCTGGTCGCCGTGGCTCATGTTGATCCGGAAAGCGTCGGCGCCGGCGAGCATCAGCTTGCGGATCATCCTTGCGTCGCTTGAGGCAGGCCCGAGCGTCGCCAGGATTTTTACCTTGCGCGAGCGGGGCGCGAGAGTCTCGGTCACCTTATCTCCTTGACGCTCAAGCGCTCGCCATAGCCGCTTGATATGACTGTTCAACCCGCTAGAGCCGCTTGCTCAACATCTTGCATTGGAGATCTAGGAACATGGCGGAAGGCACCGTCGCGGCCGACCAGTTGCGACTGTTCATTGAGCGTATCGAGCGTTTGGAGGAGGAGAAGAAAGGCATCGCGGACGACGTCCGCGACGTTTATTCCGAGGCGAAGGCCAATGGCTACGACCCCAAGATCATGCGGATGATCGTCCGCTTGCGGAAGATGGAGACGCACACGCGCCAGGAGCAGGACGCGGTGCTGGAGACCTATCGCCAGGCGCTGGGTCTCGCGTAAGAGGGCGCCATGGCTGGCCATAGCAAGTTCAAGAACATCATGTACCGCAAGGGCGCTCAGGATAAGAAGCGCTCGGCGTTATTTTCCAAACTCAGCCGCGAGATCACCGTCGCGGCCAAGACGGGCTTGCCAGATCCCGAGGCGAACGCCCGGCTTCGCGCCGCGGTGCTCGCCGCTCGCGCTCAGTCGATGCCGAAGGACAATATCCAACGATCCATCGACAAGGCGGCCGGCTCGGACGCAGAGAATTACGAGGAGATCCGCTACGAAGGCTTTGGTCCAGGCGGGGTGGCGCTAATCGTCGAGGCTTTGACCGACAACCGCAATCGTACCGCCACCAACGTTCGGACGATATTCTCCAAGAACGGCGGCAACCTCGGGGCGAGCGGAAGCGTCAGCCATGGCTTCGTTCGGACAGGGCTGATCGAATATGGGCCGGGTGCGGGCGATTCCGACAAGGTGTTGGAAGCTGCGATCGAAGCCGGGGCGGACGACGTCGAATCCGATGACGACGGCCACCGTATCTGGACCAGCGTGGATAGCCTTCACGAAGTGGCCAAGGCGCTTGAGCCGATGCTTGGCGACTCCGAAGGCGCGAAGCTAGCATGGCGGCCGCAGACCGAGGTCGAAGTTCGCGGCGAAGAAGCTCAGCAGCTCGTTCGACTTATGGAGGCGCTGGACGAAGACGACGACGTCCAGACCGTCTGGGGAAATGAAAAAGTCCCCGACGAGGAGCTGGCCAACCTCGCGTGAGGATCCTCGGTCTCGACCCCGGGCTTGGCACTACCGGCTGGGGCCTGATTCAGGCCGACGGCAATCGCCTCACCCACATTGCCAACGGGCAGCTGACAACGAAAACGACGGCTGCGCTGCCGCAGAGGCTTGCTTCGCTCGCGGAGCAGGTTGAGGCAATCATCGACGAGCATCGGCCCGACGCAGCCGCGGTCGAGGAGGTGTTCGTCAACGCCAATCCTCAGTCGACACTCAAGCTCGGTCAGGCCCGTGGAATCGCCATCATGATTGCCGCGCGCGCGGGTATCGTCGTTGGCGAATATGCTGCGCGGCTGGTGAAGAAAGCCGTGGTGGGCGTTGGCAACGCCGAGAAAACGCAGGTCCATGCAATGGTCGCTCGACTGCTGCCCGGAGTGAAGATCGCCGGCCCCGATGCGGCGGACGCGCTGGCGGTTGCGATTACCCACGCGCATCATCTGGCGACGGCGCGGCGCATCGCTTAACAATAGGCGGACATGATCGCGCGCCTCTCCGGAATCCTCGCTGAAGTCAGCGCCGACGGTGCTGTGATCGATGTCGGCGGCGTGGCTTATCTGGTGCATGTTTCCGCGCGCACGCTCGATGCAATTGGCCCGATAGGCGGCGAAGTTTTGATCCTTACGGAACTTCAGGTGCGCGAGGACGCCTGGACTCTCTTCGGCTTCGGCTCGGCCAGCGAGCGAGACTCCTTCCGGGCGCTGACCTCCGTCCAGGGCGTTGGAGGCCGCCTGGCCCTTGCGATCCTGTCTGCGCTCTCCCCCGACGAACTCGCTCGAGCTGTGGGCCAGGGCGACAAAGCGATGATCGGCCGCGCCAACGGCGTGGGACCAAAGCTGGCCGCCCGCATAGCCAACGAGCTGCAGGGCAAGCTCGGTCTCGTTGGCCTCGCCGGCGCCGCTCCGGCACCGCGCGCCGGCGCGGCCTCGGATGCGCTCTCCGCTTTGTCGAATCTCGGCTTCAAGCCCGCCGAAGCAAGCGCCGCGGTCAATGCCGCGCAAGACGAGCTAGGGTCAGACGCGTCGCTCGACGCCCTAGTTCGGCTGGCCCTCAAGAAGGCCGCCAAATGAGGCCGCTCCTTGTTCCGCTGATGCTCACCTTCGGAATTTTCGCGGGCTGTGCGGTCACTCCCGACAAATTCGCGGCCGTCGACTCATGTCTCGAAGCTGATCGCGCCTGGAACTACCGCACTGCCCGATGCGAATTCGTGGCAAGCGGTCCTGTTGACATGATCGTCGTCGACAAATCGACGCATTGGATGTCCGTTTACCGTGACAGCACGCTCGTTCGCGAATTTCGCGTGGCACTCGGCCGGGGCGGCTTAGGGCCGAAGGAGCAGCAAGGCGACGGCAAGGTTCCCGAAGGAGTCTACCGCATCACCGCACACAATCCGAACAGCGCCTACCACCTTTCGCTGAGAATCGGTTATCCTACCCCGCAGCAGATAGCGGCGGCACGTAAGATGGGAATCGATCCGGGCGGAGACATCATGATCCACGGCCTTCCGAACGACGTGCAGGGAATCGGCAGCCGTCACACGGCGTTCGATTGGACCGAAGGCTGTATTGCCGTCGCGAACCGCGAGATCGAGTGGCTCTATCGAGCGGTGCCAAACGGCACGCCGGTCAGGATTCAGGCCTGATCGATGCTTGTCCGCCTAACACTCCTGCTCGCCCTTCTGTGCGTTGCCGGCGCTGGCGCGTCCGCTCGAGGCAAGAGCGAGTTTGACGCGATCGACAAGTGCCTCAAATCGGGTGCGGCGTGGAATTACCGCACGAGTGTCTGTGTAATGGGAGACCCTGGGCCGGTCGACTTGATCCGCGTGTACAAGAGCAACCATTGGATGGCGGTCTACCGGAATGGCGCGATCATCCGCGAATTCTTCGTGTCGCTGGGGCGTGGCGGACTAGGACCCAAGCGGCAGCGCGGTGACGGACGCGTTCCGGAAGGCGTCTACCCGATCACCCAGCACAATCCGTACAGCGGCTATCACCGCTCCTTGCGGATCGGATATCCCACGGTCGCGCAAGCGGCTGCGGCGCAGGAGGCAGGATTCAGCGCGGGCGGCGACATCATGATCCATGGACTGCCCAACGGCGACGGCTGGATCGGCAGCCGGCAAATGCGGCTGGACTGGACAGAGGGGTGCATCGCCATGACGAACCCCGAGATCGAATGGCTCTATCGAGCCGTGGCGGACGGTACGCCGATTGAAATCTATCCGTGACCCCTCGCACCGCCTCGTGCCGCTGCGGGCAGCTGACGGCGACCGCCACGGGCGAGCCCGTGCGCGTGTCGGTCTGCCATTGCCTCGATTGCAAGAAGCGATCCGGCAGCGCGTTCGCGGTCCAGGCGCGCTGGCCCGCCGAGCAGGTAGCGATCGAAGGACGCTCGAAGTCATGGGTGAATATCGCTGACAGCGGCAACCGCATCACCTTTCATTTTTGTCCGGAGTGCGGCTCCGACGTGCACTATGAGATCGACGGCAAATTTGACGGTCTCGTCGCGGTGCCGGTCGGCGCGTTCGACGATCCTTACGTACTTAAGCCGCGCTTTTCAGTCTGGGAAAAGCGCAAGAACGATTGGGTCGAGATTTTAGGCGAGGAAGTCGAACACCTGAACTAACCCGCCCACGCCTCCTTGTAGACGCGCAGGAAATTGGCCCCCATCAGCTTTTCGAGCCGGCTCTGGCTCCAACCCCTACTGGCAAGGTCGCTTGCGAACCGCTCGTATCGGTCGACGCTGTTATAGTCCTCGACCATCGGATAGACCCCTACGCCTTCTCCAGGGGCGGCTATCCCCGCCTTGATCCGCTCGAGCTGCCACTTCTTGAGCTTTTCCTTGGTCTCGGCGTCCAGAGTCGTTGGAAGGACCCCATTGTCGGTGCCAATACCGATATGGTCTTCGCCCGCGACCTTGGCGACATGTTCAACGTGCGCGATCACGTCGGCGGCCTTTGGATGACTGTCCGGGGTCAGGAACGGCATGAAATAGACCCCGACGACCCCCCCCTTGTCCGCTACCGCCTTGATTGTGTCGTCAGCAACGTTGCGCGGATGATCGGTGAGCGCACGGGCACCGGTGTGGCTGATCACCAGCGGCCGTTTCGCGAAAGCGGCCGCCTGGGCCATCGTCCGTGCGCCGCCGTGGCTGAGGTCGAGCAGCTGCTTTTCCGCCTCGATCCGCTCGATCGTCGCCCTACCTAGCTTGGAGAGTCCGGCATTGTCCGGTTCCAATGCCCCGTCACCGGCCAGGTTCCGGTTGTTGTACGTCAGCTGGACGGTCATCACGCCGTCCTTTTTCATCTGCGCCAGCCGATCGAGCTCGGGCCCAACCATCGAAGTGTCCTGCGTGCCCAACACCACCGCGAACTTCTTCGCACGTTTGGCCTTCAGGACATCGGCGGCGCTGCGCACGAGCAGCAGGCGGTCGGGATTGGCGTTGAGGATGTTCTGCTTGAGGGCGAGGTCCTTTTGATAGTCGCCCCAAGCATCCGCGACATTGCCGACTGGCATGACTGTATCGCGAACGACGGTCACCCCTGTCGCCACCGTCTCCAACCAGGCGCGGTCGCCGAGACGCAGCTGTTCCTCCGGACTGTAGGGATCGGCGACGCCGCCCAGCGCGTCGACGATGATCGCATTGCGGTACCAGGCTGGCGCCCCAGAGGTGCGCCTCGCCAGCGCGGGGCTGGTGAGCATGAGCGAGCCCATCGCCGCAATGGCTGATCTTCGATCCAGTAACATCCTTCGCCCCCTTTGTGCGCCTTCGGTAGCATCAACCTTGCCGGCGGCAAACGTCAGCCAGACTGGTTGGCCTTTGGCCGCTTCGCCGCTACGCTCGAAGTGACTAGCATGGCCACCGATCCCGCCCGCATCACCACACCGGAGCGTACCGCCGAAGACGCTGACGCCGCGCTTCGTCCAAAAAGCCTCGACGAGTTCATTGGCCAGCAGTCGGCCCGCGAGAATCTTCGCGTTTTCGTCCATGCGGCGAAGAGTCGCGGCGAGCCTCTGGATCATGTCTTGCTGCATGGACCTCCAGGGCTGGGCAAGACGACGCTTGCGGGCATCCTCGCTCGGGAAATGGGCGTCGGTTTCCGGGCGACCTCGGGACCCGTGATCGCCAAGTCAGGGGACCTCGCGGCGCTACTCACCAATCTCGAGGACGGCGACGTCCTCTTTATCGACGAGATCCACCGCCTGAACCCCGCGGTCGAGGAGGTGCTTTATCCCGCGATGGAGGATCGCGCGCTCGATCTGATGATCGGTGAGGGACCGTCGGCGCGTTCCGTCCGGATCGAGCTTCCGCGCTTCACCTTAATCGGTGCAACCACGCGGCAGGGATTGCTCACGACGCCGCTTCGCGACCGGTTCGGGATTCCGGTGCGCCTTAATTTTTACACCGTCGAGGAATTGGAACAGGTGGTGCGGCGGGCAGCGCGGTTGCATAGCGTTGAACTGACCGACGATGGTGGTCGCGAGATCGCTCGCCGCTCACGCGGCACCCCTCGTATCGCGGGGCGGCTTCTGAGGAGAGTTCGCGATTTCGCCCATGCATCGGGCGCGGACACAGTCGATGCGGAGGTTGCGGACCGGGCGCTCGACCGGCTCGAGATCGACGCGCTCGGGCTGGATGCCATGGATCGCCGTTACCTTTCGATGATCGCCGATCTCTACGGGGGCGGTCCGGTCGGCGTGGAAACATTGGCCGCGGGCCTTAGCGAGCCGCGCGACACCATCGAAGACGTGATCGAGCCTTTCCTCATTCAGCTGGGCCTCATCGCGCGCACGGCACGAGGGCGCGCGTTGAACGGCCGCGGCTATGCCCATCTCGGGCTGCCGGTTCCGCAGGGGAACCAGGCCGGACTGTTCGATTCAGGAGCAGCCTCGAAATAATGATTACCAACCCTCATCCCGGACTTGAACCGGGATCCATCGTTTTTCGTCGAGTTTGGAAGAAGAGATGGGTTCCCGCTTTCGCGGGAATGATGATCGTGTGGGGATCGCCCACGCCGGCACAAAATCCGAGCGCTGCGCCCGATTATTCAAGGGACTCAAGCTGGCTGTGCCTTCCGGGCCGCAAAGACGTGTGCTCGACTCCGCTGCCAACCACGGCGCTCAATCCCAATGGTTATGGCTCAACGGGTCTGAGCGTTGTTGCAAAAGATCCGTCGATCGACTGCTTCTACGTTTATCCAACCGTCTCTAACGATCAGGGGCTGAACAGCGACCTCAACGTCGGACGCGAAGAACGGCTCGCAACCGAAGCTCAGTTTGCCCGCTTCGCTTCCGTATGCCGTCCGTTCGCGCCAATCTATCGGCAGATGACGGTCGCCTCCATCGCGGCTTACGCAGCCGGTGCCGACATCGGTCAGGCGGGCATGCTCGCTTATGGGGACGTCGCCGCGGCGTGGCGCAATTATATCCGAACGCGCAACAGGGGCCGGCCGTTTGTGCTGATCGGTCACAGTCAGGGCAGCCTGATGCTGCAGCAGCTGATCGCCCGCGAGATCGAGAACGATCCGGCGGTGGCGCGGCGCATGAAGCTCGCGATCATTCCCGGTTACGACGTCGTGGTTCCTCAGGGGAAGCTGGTCGGTGGAACGTTCAAGAAGACGCCCCTGTGCAGTCGGCCCGGTGAAACGGGTTGCGTGATGAGCTGGACCAGCTTCCGTGAGAAGAACGTGCCGCCCCTCGGCGCGATCTTCGGCTACACCGATCAGCCCGGAATGACCGTCGCTTGCGTCAATCCGGCGCTCCCGGGGTCACGGACCTGGGTCAAGCTCGACAGCTATTGGTTCACGCGTTCCACACTTCCGGTGCCCGGAGGCCCTATCCAGTGGTCGACCGAAGGCTCGCCTCCGACACCTTATGTGCGCACAGAAGGACTGGTCTCGGCCAGATGCATCAACGAAGCGCAGCGCGGATATCTCTGGGTCCACACCAATGCCGATCCGAACGACAAGCGGACCGATCGCGTCGGCGGAGAAGTGGGCCTGCTCGGCATGTTCCTGCCCGGATGGGGCATGCACTTGGTCGACATCGCGATCGCGCAAGGCGACCTGATCCGTGAAATCGAAGAGATCAGCGCTCGATCCAGAACAGCTGTTCGACGTTGAGCTCGAGGGCGCCGGCGAGCTTGATCGCCAGCGTCGCCGAGGGCGTGAACACCCGGTTCTCGACGGTATTGATCGTCTTGCGGCTGACTCCGACCCGCGCGGCGAGCTCCGCCTGGGTCCAGCCTTTCGCGTCTCTCGCCTCTCGCAGGCGATTCATGAGCGTCTCAGCCAATGCGGTGCGCTCTGCGTTCCCGAACCGCGAAGCTGATGAGCGTAGCGCCGACCCCAAGGGTCACGATAATGTGCATCGCTTCGTTGAAGCTGACCGGATCGAAGATCGATTCGACGTAGACCACGAGCGCCGCGATGGTCGTCACCCAGAAGCCCATCGCTTGTGCGGCAAGCCGGTTGTGGCGCGACGCTTCGTCGTTCAGCAAATCGCGCACCTTGCGGCCCTTCAGCAGAAATCCGCCGGTGGCGATCAGGAAAAGCATCAGGACTACGAGGATGATCCAGGCGCCGATCCGCGGCACGGAATCGCGCGTCGCCGGCGAGCTTCCAAAATAAAGACTCTGGCCCGCGAAAAAGACGATCGCGAGCACGAAAAAGAGTCGTGACCGCGCCCGGCCCATCCGCTCGGCTTCCTCGACATCGTGTACGTCATGCATCGGACTTACCCCGCGAATGTAACTTACAGGTTACATGTAACCTTTACGTTACATAAGAGTCAAGCGGGGGTTTACGCATTGAGTCCGCGCTCGCTAGGAGCCGGACAATGGTGCCGGAATCGCTCAACCAGCCCTATCGCGGCGGCTTCGTCGGGGCCGAGCACCGCTTCGCCCTCACCGTCTATTTCGAGGACACAGACGCCTATGGGATCGTCTATTACGCGAATTATCTGAAGTTCATGGAGCGGGCGCGATCGGACATGATCCGTGCCGTCGGGGTCGACCAGGCGGTCGAGCTCAATGAGAGCGGCAGCGCCTATGCCGTCGTGGAAGTGGACATTCGCTACCGCCGGCCGGGGCGGCTGGGCGATGATTTGCTGGTCGTCAGCACGGTGGATCGGGTCCTCGCATCCAGCGTGCATATTCATCAGCGAGTCATGCGGGGGCAGGAACTACTGACGGACGCCCGCGTCACCGCTGCCTTCCTCGACTGCGAAGGCCGTCCGCGGCGGCAGCCGAAAGACTGGGTCGAAAAGTTCAGGGGGATAATCGCACAGGCGCAATGAAGCAGGCATTTCCCTTCCTTGCCTTAGCGGCTTTGCTCAGCTCTTCGGCTGAAGCGCAGGACGGCACTTCAGTCATTGCGGTGCCGCCGCTCACCACCACCGATGATCAGCCTTCACCCGTTGGAAGTACGCGAACGATCGCCTGGCAGGCGACGCAGCTGATCGTCAGCGACTTGCAGTCGACCTCGGAAATCATGGTGGTTCCGCCCGACCAGCAGAAGGATTACTACTCCTATCCGGAGGTGACCGCTCCCACCTTCTCGCGCTGGCGAGCGAGGGGCGCGAAGGCGCTGATCACCGGCTTCGTGCAAGCGCGGTCTGACGGTCGCTTCACTGTCGGTTGCTACGTGTACGACACCGAAAAGGGGCGCGAGCTAGGACGCACGGGCTTCGTAGTCGCTCCGGCCGACTGGCGCCGAGCCGCTCACAAATGTTCAGGACTTGCTTATCAAAGCCTCACCGGCGCTCCCGGTACTTTCGACACTCGCATCGCTTACGTTGCGAGCACAGGGTCGGCCACCGCGCCCGCCAGCCGGATCGCGGTGATGGACAGCGACGGCCTCAATCATAAATTTATCACCCCCTCCGACGCGATGGTACTTAGCCCGCGACTTTCTCCCAAAGGCGACCGTGTGGCCTTTGTCAGCTACGCGTCCGGAAAGCCGCAGGTGTGGGTCGGGGACATGGATTCGGGTCAGGAGCGGCCGCTGCTCGCCAATGACCTCATCAGCTTCGCTCCCCGTTTCTCGCCGGATGGGCGGCGAGTCGCTTTTTCGATGCAGGCAGGGCCGAACGTCGACATCTATATCGCGGACGCGGGCGGCGGTGTGGCGCAGCGGCTGACAACCTCACCCGGCATCGACACCGACCCAAGCTTTTCGCCCGACGGGACCAAAATCCTCTTCGAAAGCGATCGTTCGGGTTACCAGCAGCTGTACGTCATGGATACGACCGGCGCGAACCAGCGGCGGATCAGCTTTGGCGGCGGCTGGTACGGTTCGCCCGAATGGAGCCCCGACGGCAAGAAGATCGCTTTCACCAATCGCGGCTCTGACGGCCACAGGATCGGCGTTATGAACGCCGACGGCAGCGACCCACGCCTGCTCACCAGCGGTCCGCGCGACGATGGCGCGAGCTGGGCGCCGAGCAGCGGTGAGCTGATCTTCCAGCGCACCGACGCATCGGGCCGCAACGGGATTTATCGTGCGCCGGTAAATGGCGGTGAGCCGCGCCGGGTGCAGACACCTCAACCGGGTTCTGATCCTGATTGGTCGGGAGTGGTAGACTGATGCGCAGCGCTTTCCTGTTCGCTGCGGCGGTGACGCTCGCGACCACTGTGTCGGCACAGGTCCGGCTGCCGGTGGTGGTTCCCCTTCGCGGCTCGGGGCAGAGACCAGCGCCGCTTGTCGGAATTGATGCGCTGCGTGCCGACTTCATCGCCCGTTCCGGATCGGATCTCGTTTATTTTTCGGGCGACAGCGCAGTGCTGAGCGCGCAATCCAAGGCGACACTCGGTGCGCAGGCGCAATGGCTACGGCTGCATCCCGAAGCTCTCGTCCGCGTCGAAGGCCACGCGGACATAACGGACACGCGCGATCACGCGCTGGCGGTCGGCGCCCGCCGCGCCGAGGAGGTTCGCGACTATCTGATCCTGATGGGTGTCCCGCCTGCGCAGCTCGGCGCGACAAGTTGGGGCAAGCAAAAGCCCGGTCCAGCCCGGACTCAGACGGTACTGGTTCGCTGAATTAAGCGGCGCGCCGCTGGTAACCCGTGGTGGCGAGCCACGCGCGAGCCTGACGCTGCGCCTCGGCAATCTCGCGCGCGGTCATCTCCAGTGCAATCTCGGCCCGGCACTCCTGTCCTCGAGTGCAGCCCGAAAGCGCTGCCAGATTGAACCATTTGTGCGCTTCGATCAGATCCACGGGTGCCCCCCCGCGTCCGGTCGAATAGGTTATTCCAAGCTCGAACAATGCATCGACGTTGCCCGCTTCGGCATCGGCAAGTCGGCTACGGATCAGGAATTCCGCGCTCTTTTGGCTGATCGCCCCCATGAAGTCCCCCTGTCCACGTCTTGTTAGGAGGAATTCACCAGCGATGAGCAAAAAAATGGTTAACGCGAAAACGGAAAGGCTCAGATCGGCAAATTGTCGATGAGGCGGGTAGTCCCGATGACGGCCGCTGCAATCAAGCGCATTTCGCCTTCGGGACGGTCGAGCGGTTCGAGCGTCGCCGCGTCGACGAGGGCCAGGTAATCGACGCGCGAAAAGCCCGCCTCTCGCAGGGCATTTTTCGCTTCCTCGAGAGCAGCTCCTACCTCTGCGCCAGAGAGGATTGCGACACGCGCCCCCTCGAGCGCCTTCGGCAGAGCCATGGCACGGGCTCGCTCGTCCGGCGAGAGGTAGACGTTGCGCGACGAGAGGGCGAGGGCGTCCGCCTCGCGCACGGTTGGAATGCCCACGATCCGCACGCGGATGTTGAGATCACCCACCATGCGCCGGATCACTGCGAGCTGCTGGAAATCCTTTTCACCGAACACCGCCACGTCGGGGCGCACCGAAAGCAAGAGCTTGGCGACGACGGTCGCGACGCCATCGAAGTGGCCCGGCCGAGCCGCTCCCTCCCAGCGCTCAGACAATCGCGACACGCTGACTTTGGTCAAAAAACCTTCCGGATAAATGTCCTCGACCGAGGGCAGCCAGAGTAGATCACAGCCGTTTTCGGTAAGTAGCCGTGCATCCTCCGCTTCTTGCCGCGGGTAGCGCGCAAGGTCCTCGTTCGCCCCGAACTGCATCGGATTGACGAAAATCGTCGCGGCGACCCGGTCCGCATGCCCTTTGGCAGCTTTAATCAGCGCCATATGCCCCGGATGGAGTGCGCCCATTGTCGGAACGAGCGCTAGCGTGCCCGAACGCTTCAAATCAGCGACCGCACGCGTCAAATCTTCACTCGTACGAACGGTTTGCACGTAGATGGCGCCTCGGATAAATTCGGACGGGGCGGCGTTTCGATGCCGCGGGGGAAAAGATCAAGCCATGACGCAACCGCACTTCATCGTCTTCGCGAATGAAAAGGGTGGAACCGGTAAGTCGACGACGGCGGTCCACACCGCGATCGCACTGACCGCATCGGGCCACCGCGTCGGAGCGCTCGACCTCGACAGCCGCCAGCGGACGATGACTCGATACCTCGAGAATCGTGATGCGACGGTGCGGCGCCTTGGAAAGGACTTGCCGCAAGCCACCTATCTGGTCCTCGAGGAACTTGGCGAAGCGCAGCTGAGTGCGGCGATAGATGCCCTGGCAAAAGAAGCCGACATAATCGTCGTCGATACGCCCGGTCGTGACGATGCGGTCGCCCGGTCGGCGATCCTTCGCGCCGACACCCTGGTCACGCCGATGAACGACAGTTTCGTCGATCTCGACCTCATCGGCCAGGTCCATCCCGAGAATTACAAGGTTACCAAGCCGAGCTTCTACGCCGAACTGATCTGGAACAGCCGCACGGCGCGCGCCAAGCAAAGCGGCAAGAGCGTCGACTGGGTCGTGCTGAGAAACCGGCTGCAGCACATCGAATCGCACAATCTGCGCCGTGTCGGGGCAGCGCTCGACGAACTCGCAAGGCGCGTCGGCTTTCGGGTCATTCCCGGCCTCGGCGAGCGGGTCGTCTACCGCGAGCTGTTCCCCAAGGGGCTGACCTTGCTCGACCTTAAGCAGATGGGCGATGTCGGAATGAGCCACATCGCCGCCCGCCAGGAGCTCCGCGAGATGATTGCGGGCCTCGAGATACCGGAGCCGGGAGCCGTCGAGCCGATCGCGGCGGCCGGTTAATCGTCATTGCAAGCCGTGCTTCGAGACGCCGCTTCGGTACGCTGCGCTACTCAGCGGCTCTTCAGCATGAGCGGTTGATTTTTGATCCGTTCATCCTGAGGAGGGACTGAGTAGCCGCACCAGCGGCGTATCGAAGGCCCGTCTCGAAGGACACAATGACCCATCAATTCAACCCCAGCATTCTTCGCGAATATGACATACGCGGGATTGTCGGCGACACTCTGAACGAATCCGACTCTTATGCGCTCGGCCGGACTTTCGCCGCGAAAGCGCGCGAGGAAGGCGCTCGCACGATCGCCGTCGGCCGCGACGGAAGAACGCATTCGGGGATGCTCGAGGCCGAGCTGATCCGCGGTCTCACCGAGAGCGGGATCAGCGTCATGCAGATCGGCATGGGCCCCTCGCCGATGCTTTATTTTGCGACGCACCATCTCGACGTGGACGGCGGCATCCAGGTCACCGGCAGCCACAACCCCGCCGATTACAACGGCTTCAAATTGCTCCTGAAGGGCCGCTCGGTATTCGGCGCCGAGATCCAGGAGATCGGGCAGCGAGCCGCCTCGGGTCACTGGCACGACGGCCACGGAACGGTTGAGGAGGTCGACATCCGCGAAGCATACGTCGAGCGCCTGCTAAAGGACTTCTCCGGCGGGCCGTTCCACATCGGTTGGGATGCCGGCAACGGTGCGGCGGGCCCGATCCTCGACATGCTGGTCGAGCGGCTGCCGGGTCAGCATCATGTGATCTTCAGCCAGGTGGATGGACACTTCCCCAACCACCATCCCGATCCGACCGTCGAAGCCAATCTCGCCGATCTAAAGCAGCTGGTAGCGAACGAGCAGCTCGACTTTGGTATTGCCTTCGACGGCGACGGCGACCGCATTGGCGCGATCGACGGCAAGGGGCGCGTGATCTGGGGCGATCAATTGCTGATGATTCTCGCCGGACCGGTGCTCGCGGAGCAGCCCGGCGCGACGATCATCGCCGACGTCAAGGCGAGCCAGACCTTGTTCGACCGCGTTGCCGAGCTCGGCGGCCAGCCATTGATGTGGAAGACCGGTCACAGCCTCATCAAATCCAAGATGAAAGAGACCGGCGCGCCTCTGGCCGGCGAGATGAGCGGCCACATTTTCTTCAAGCACCGCTGGTACGGCTTTGACGATGCGCTTTACGCCGCCGTACGGCTGATCGAGGCGGTGAGCGCGAGCCGCAGGAGCCTGACCGAGCTCAAGGACGAAATGCCGCAAGCGGTCGCGACTCCCGAGCTGCGTTTCCAGGTCGACGAGGTGCGCAAGTTCGCCATTATCGACGAGGTCCGCGACCGGCTTGCCGCCGATGGCGCCAAGGTCGACGCGACCGACGGCGTTCGGGTCAGCACCACCGACGGCTGGTGGCTGCTGCGTGCCTCCAATACGCAAGACGTGCTCGTCGCGCGCGCCGAGGCGAAAGACGAAGCGGGCGTCGAACGCCTCATCGCCCAGATTGACGACCAGCTCGCGAAATCAGGCCTCGAGCGCGTCGAGGCGGTACATTAAGTTTGGCGTTCTAGTTTCCAGTCCGCCGCAATGCACCCAAACGTCGAGTCTTTCAGGCAGAATAAAATGTGGCGGTTGCAGTGCCCGCCCGTGTGAAGCTCGTGCCAATCGTTAGGTTGGTCGATTAGGGGGTCAGAACCCACAATCTCATAAAACTGGCCCCATTGAGGTGCGGTTTTGCTGTAGCGGCACTGCCCCTCAAACCAGCCTTCGTCATTTGTCGGACCAAGTCTCCAGCGCGCGACTCCGGTGAACAAGAGCCGACCGACTTTTCGTGCCTGCGCGTCATATGCCCACGGATTCAATGAGAATGACAGTTCTAAAGTGTCTCCTTCAACGCAAACGTGCTCATTCGGAGCGTTAGGTTCTGCGTTCCAGTCGTCGTTTAGCCGGCTGAATGCTAAGGCTTCCATGCTGAGAACAAGTTCATTTCGC
>JBKPLG010000093.1:0-9556 GCA_046731515.1 Pseudomonadota bacterium
TGGATGTCCTCAACCGCGGCGCACTCACCGACCTTGTGCATCGTTGCATTAGGCAGTCCGAAGTCCACGACCGGGCAAAGCTGAATGAGGAAACGGCCATCTGAAGTGCCGCCGCCAGTCGACAAATCGGGCTCGATACCAGTTTCCTCTTTGATCGCTTCGACCACGACATCGTAAAGCTGGCCCGGCGGGGTGAGGAAGGCTTCGCCGGATATCCGCGCCGTTACTTTCGCATCGTCCGCTTCCCGAGTCGCAATGTCCTCCACCATCCTAACGAGGTCGGCGCCGCGTTGCAGATTGTTAAAACGAATGTTGAGCTGCGCGGTAGCCGCGCCCGGGATGACGTTGCTTGCAGTCGTCGGCGTCGAGATCGCCGTGAATTCAAGGTTGGAGGGCGGGAAGACCTCATTTCCTTCGTCGAGGTGGAGCGCATCGAGAGCCCTGATTATTCGCGCCAAAGGCGCGACCGGGTTGGACGCGCGGTGTGGATAAGCGACATGACCCTGAACGCCAGGCACCTCGATCCACATGTTGACCGATCCCCGGCGGCCAATCTTCACGGTGTCGCCCACCCGGTCGACTGAGGTGGGTTCTCCGATCAGGATCATGTCTGGGCGGATCTGGCGCTCGTTAAGCCAATCTATGATTCGAGGCGTGCCGTAGGTGGCAAAACCTTCCTCATCACCCGTGATCATTAACGAGAGGGTGCCGTTGGCATCGCCCATGCGGGAAATCGCTGCGACGTAAGCCGCGATGGCGCTTTTCATGTCGTTTGCCCCGCGGCCGACCAACACGCCGTCTTGGACACTTGCCGCGAACGGGTCGGCGGTCCAACCATCACCTGGCGGTACGACATCCAGATGGCCGGCAAAGCCGAAGTGCGGCGATCCGGAGCCGCGCATCGCGACCATATTCTCGGTCGGGCCGTCCGGCGGCTCGCCCATCACCCACCGATGGACATCGAAACCGAGCGCGGTGAGCGCGGCTGCCAGCACATCGAAAACCTCGCCGCGCGCCGGCGTGATGCTCGGACAGTTGATCAGCTGGCGCGCAAGCGCGATGGGGTCGACCGACATCAGCGTCGCCTAGCAAAGGAGCAGGGAATGCCCAAGGTCGACCTCGAGAGCATCGACCAGACCAATCGCACCGGCTATCCGCCGCCGTTCAACAAGGAAGTGGCCGGCCGGTGGTACCGGCGCCTCGCGCCAGCCACCGGGCTTACCGACTTTGGCGTCAGCCATGTGACTTTGAAGCCGGGTTCCTGGTCGTCGCAGCGGCACTGGCACGACGGCGAGGATGAGTTTCTCGTCATGCTGGAAGGCGAGGCAGTGCTTGTCGAGGACGAAGGCCGTACGATGCTTCGGGCAGGCGATTGTGCCGCATGGCCGAAGGGCAACACCAATGGACATCACTTGCGCAATGAGACCGACGCGGACTGCGTTTTCATTGTCGTTGGCGGAAAAGGCGGCGGGAGTGGAGGCTATTCGGACATCGACATGATGTGGACCGCGGAAGGACGCTTCATCCGCAAGGACGGAACGCCGTACGGCGATGCCGCGCCGACTCCCTAGGCCGCCTTGTCGACTTCATATTGCTCAATGATCCAAGGTTCGTCCTGAGCTTTGTCGATCCATTCGGCGACGTGCGGATGGGACAGGACCGCCTTGATGTAGACCGCGGCGAACGACGGCACGGGCACGCCATAAGTGATGAAGCGCGTGACTACGGGCGTAAACATCATGTCGGCGGCACACCAATTGCCGAACAGGAAATCGCCGGTCCCGCCGAACCGAGCCCGCGCTTGGGCCCACAGCTGCAGGATTCGGTCGATCTCCTCTCTCACCGGATCGCTCAGTTCCATGGGGGGAAAGCTCTTGCGCACATTCATCGGCAGTTCGCGCCTGAGGTTGGAGAAGCCGGAGTGCATTTCCGCGGCCATGGAACGGGCCATGCCCCGCGCCGCTTCCTCATCGGGCCAGTAAAGATCCCGGCCAACGCGATCGGCGAGAAATTCGATGATCGCAAGGCTGTCCCAAACGACGCACTCGCCGTCCCACAAAATGGGAACCTTGCCCAGCGATGGCGCGAACTCATGGCCTTCGCGTCGCTTTTCCCATTCTGCATCGAACATGGGAACGACGAGCTCGTCGAACTCTTCTCCCGACTGCTTGCAGGCGAGCCAACCGCGCATCGACCAGCTCGAGTAAGCGCGGTTCCCGATGATCAGCTTGAGCACGTTGTTCCTTTGTTATTGAACACTATCCTAAGCACGCCTGGTGCACGATTCTGTTCCCTTGAGCACTTCGGAGCCGACGCCGCAACGCGTCGTTTGGGCATTAGTCCTTATCACGCTCGCCGGATTTCTGGTGAGGATCGTCGGGGCGGCTGACCAGCCGCTGTGGAGCGATGAGGCGCTGACGCTCGTAATAGCCAGATGGCGGGTTGAGGATTTGATCCTGCGCCCAATCGATCCCACGCCCGGGCTCTACTACCTCCTTCACAAATGGTTGATCCCGGATACGGCGGGATTGATTGCAATCCGCGGCATCTCGATTGTTGCCGGCACGCTTTCCATCCCGGCGATATACGGGATCGGCCGCTTGGCGATTAGCCGATCCGCCGGCCTCCTTTCCGCAGCTTTGCTCGCATTGTCTCCGGCGCTCATCGACTACAGCGATGAGGCTCGCGTCTACGCGTTGGAAATCTTTCTTATCCTCGTGTCAGCTGCGGCCCTGCTCGCCTGGCACGGCAATCTAGGACGAAAAGGGGGCGGACCTGCCCTTACGGTCTTCGGCATCGCGACCGTCTTGGCTTTCTCTTCACACTTGGCCGCAAGTTTTTGGGTGATTCCCGCGGTCGCACTGGCGTTCTTGGCGACGTTTTGTCTCGGAACTGCAGCCCAGAAACGGTTATTTCTGGTCTGTGCAATCGGCATGGCTCTGGGGGGCGGGCTTGAGGTGCAGCGCCTCCTGTGGCGGGCATCGATGGGAGGGGGATTCGTCTGGCTGTCTCAAACCGGCCCGCTTGACGCGCTGGCAAGCTGGAGCCGCGTCGTGTTTCCCCTCGGGGCGTTAGGCGCGCCGGCGATCTCAATCCTCTTCCTGATCGTCTCCGCAGCGATGATTGTGTGGCGGATCATTGCTCATCGTGCGGAATGGCGCTCATGGTGCACGGAGCATTGGGTTGCGGCGCTCATCATCGCCATCATGCTTGTCGCCCCGCTAGCAGTGTGGCTGACCGGCTTCTTTCTCGTGCCGATTTTCATGCCGCGGACAATTTTGATCGCAGTTCCCGGCCTCATCTTGCTTCTTGCCTTGCTCTTCCATCTTGAGCGCCGACCGTGGCTGGGGCCAGCGTTGGTTCTGCTTTTCGCTCTCTCGCTCATCTTGAGCGGTCCAGTTCGTAAGAAAGAGGACTGGCGCACGGTCGCTACGGCGTTGGCCAAGAATGTTCGGCACGGCGATGTGGTCCTGGTTTGCCCTGAGTGGAAATATCCGGCGCTTCGCAGCGCGATCAGTTCACCGCTAGACGCGCCAGGCCTTACAATCCTGGGCGATCAGATGGTCGTGATCGACCGGTCGATCAGCGCCGATCGCAATTGGATGCAGCGATATTTCCGGACGATGCTGGAACCGCAAATGCGGTTTCTTATGAAGCAAGCGGCGGACCTGCATACGAAGCCGGCGGCCATGCAGCCATTTCGACATGCCTGGGTCATTGCAAGCGGTTGCAGTGAAGACGGGCGCCCGATGACGGTCCGATCGTGGCTTGGGCGCGGCCGGTGGACATTGGCCGCGTCGGCGCCGCCGTCGGCGCAACATGCAGCCATTCAGCTATGGAGCTTCGATCCGAACCCGTCGGTCACACGACCGGTACTGGTAATCAGGGATTAGAGCGTAGCTTCGTAAATCGCCGTTCGCAGATCTGCGATGCCGCTACCCGTTTCGCTCGAAGTCGTGAAAATGCTCGGGTGGGCCGCGGGATGCTTGCGTGCCTCGGCAATGGTCTCGTCCACCGTCTCCACCAACGACGTCGGCTTCACCTTATCGGCCTTGGTGAGGACGAGATGATAGCTGACCGCTGCGTCGTCGAGCATCTTCATGACGTCGCGGTCTATGTCTTTGAGACCGTGACGAGAATCGATGAGCACGAGCGCCCGCTTCAACACTGCGCGTCCGCGGAGATAATCACTCACGAGACGGCGCCACCGTTTCACGAGATCCTTCGGCGCCTCGGCGAAACCGTAACCTGGCATGTCGACGAGCCGCATCAGCAACGGTTTGCCAACATCGAAGAAGTTCAGCTCTTGCGTCCTGCCTGGAGTGTTCGACGTGCGCGCCAGACCTTTGCGGTTGGTCAACGCATTAAGGAGTGAGCTCTTGCCGACGTTTGATCGGCCGGCGAAGGCCACCTCCGGTGCGACGGGATCAGGCAAAAATTTCAGCCCTGGTGCGGACTTCAGGAATTCGATCGGACCGGCGAACAGCTTGTGGGCTCGCTCGGACAAATCCGCCTCCGCGCTCTTGGTCATGTGTGGACCGGATGAGTGTCGGCGAGGTGCAACCCGAAGCGTCGGTACAACCACCATTGCTGGGCGATGGTCAGAATGTTGTTGGTCATCCAGTAGAGCTGCAGTCCTGCTGCGAACGGCGCCATCACGAAGATCAGGACCCATGGCATAATCGCGAAGATTTGCGCCTGCGCCGGATCCATTGGCTGAGGATTGAGCTTCATCGACAGCCACTGCGTCGCCCCGACAAGGATTGGAAGTACGCCAATCGCCAGGAAGGCGGGGGGCGCGAAATGCAGCAATCCGAACAGGTTGACCGGCGTCAACGGGTCGGGCGCAGAAAGGTCCTTGATCCACAGAATGAACGGCTGGTGACGCATTTCGACCGACACCAGCAGGACTTTGTACAACGCATAGAAGACGGGGATTTGAAGAAGGATTGGAAGACAGCCGGCCGCCGGGTTGATCTTCTCCGCCTGGTATAACTTTAGAATTTCCTGCTGCTGCCGCTGCTTGTCATCCTTGAACCGATCCTGGATGGCTTTCAGCTTCGGCTGGAGCTTGCGCATCGCTGCCATCGATTGGAACTGCTTCTGCGCAATCGGAAACATGATCAAACGAACGATCAGCGTGAGGCAGATGATCGCGGCTCCGAAATTGCCGATCACCCGAAAGAGAAACATCAGCAGGTCGAAGATCGGCCGCATGAACCATTCGAACCAGCCCCAATCAATCGACTTGGAGAGTTTAGGAATGCCCGCCGCTTCATAGCGGTCTAGCCAGGTCTTTTCCTTGGCGCCGGCGAACAGCTGCGTTTGGGTGGAAAGTATCTGGCCGGGCGCCACGACGGCGGGGGCGAGGGCGTAATCAGCCTGGTAACCCCCATTCGCCGAACGCCGAAAATCCGCGGTCATGGCGGGCTGTCCAGCGGGCGCCAGAGCAGTCAGCCAGAAGTGATCGGTAAAGCCGAGCCAGCCGCTGACGTTGTTGAAGCTCTGGCCTCCGTCATCGTCGAGCGTCTTATAGTCGATGTTGTAATCGGCCTCCCCTCCGAAGACGCTGATCGGCCCGACGTGGAGCGTCCAGCTGTCACGATCGGTCGACTTGTCCGCGCGGCTGACGAGACCGATCGGGCGGATGTTTGCAGGGCTGGCCGATCCGTTGATTACGCGTTGCTCGATTGTGAACAAATAGCCATCATCGACCGCGATCCGGAGCTGGTACCGCGTCCCGTCGGGCATCTCCGTGCTGAGAGTGACCGGATGGCCGGGCAAAAGCATGTCCCTGTCGGTCGTCCAAACGGTGTCAAGGGTTGGCGCTTCGGTGCCCTGACCGGTCCAGCCGAAAGAGGCCATATAGGCGCCTGGAGCGCCAAGCGGCGAAAGCAATCGCACCGGCGGCGAGTTTTTAGCGATCGTCTGGCGTTGCCTGACTAGGGTCAGATCGTCGATCTGCGCGCCCTTAAGGTTGATCGAACCCTGCAGCGATGGAGTCTGAATGCGAATGCGAGGAGTTGAGGCGAGGACCTGGGCGCGGCTGCGGAGCGCCTTTGGGGTGACGGGCGCGGGCTGTGCCTGTGGTTGAGGCAAGGGCTGCTGCTTGCCGTTTTCGATTTTCGTGCTCGGCGGGCTTGCCGTCGGAAAAAATTTGTTCGCCGCCCAGCTCCAGCCGAGCAGCACCAGCGCGCTCAACACCACGGCGAGGATCAGATTCTTGCTATCGTTCACTTCCGAAACCTCGTCATGGCACTGGGTCGGGGCCTTGGCCGCCCCATGGATGGCAGCGGCAGATGCGCTTCAGGGCCATCCAACCGCCCTGTGCGGCTCCATAGCGTTGGATTGCCGTGATCGCATAGGCTGAGCAGCTCGGCTGATATCGGCAACTCGGCGGCAAGATCCGGGACGGGCCGAGCTGCCACCCGCGCGCGATCCAAACGAGCAGTCGCGCTATCATTTGCGGAGCCTCTCGAGAGCGCCTTCGAGTTCTGAACGGAGTTGCTGGAAATCTCGCTCGATCCCGTTGGCGCGGCCGATCATCACGTGATCCGCGCCAGCAAAACCTTTCGCCGGCACAACGTCACGGGCAAGCGCTCGGAAGCGCCGCTTCATGCGGTTGCGGACCACCGCTCCGCCGATCTTCTTGGTGATGGTGAAACCGACGCGCATTGCCGGGTCCGAATCCTCGCGGTCGCGGACCAGCAGAATGAATCCCGGAGTGGACGCGCGCTTGCCGGCGTTCGCGGCGACGAAATCCGCGCGCTTCTTAAGCGTGATTAGGCGCTGAGCTTCTTGCGACCGCGAGCGCGGCGGGCATTCAGCACTTTGCGACCTCCGGGGGTCGCCATGCGGGCGCGGAATCCGTGACGCCGCTTGCGGACGAGATTGCTCGGCTGGAAGGTGCGCTTCATCGCTCATGCCTTTTAATTCAAAGAAAAAGGGCCACCCGAGAGGCGGCCGCTGTCGTGCGCGCCGATAGTGGAGGGGCCTTGAGAAGTCAATTGCCGGTACCCGTCTCGGGAAGTCCCGTCTCTTCGACTTCCTCCCCTTCCTCGGCCTTGCGGATAGCCTCACGGCGCTTGGCACTCGACCGTCTCAAAGCCCAATCGGTCCACCGACCGGCCTTCGGCTGCCAACGCTTGAACCTCACATAGTGACGCTTGGCCCACATGCTCGTTTTGAGCACTAAAGCGAGCCCGACACCGGCGACGATGATCCCTCCCGGACCAGGCAGCGCTCCGACAATGGGCGCCAAAATGAGCAGGACCATCCCAAACGCGAACAGACTCCATTCGACCCAGGGTTTGTCCCAGAACTTTCGCCACTGTTCGCGCGTGATCATCGAAGAGGATGTGGTCAACCGCGCCCATTCGCGCAAGCCACTTGCAGTTGCCCGCCTGCGCGGTCTAGCTTCCTGGCGCCGAGCTAGGGGGAAATCTGCACAGCGCTGCATGCTTAGGGGGCGGGGCCTGAGATGGCTGCGACCGTCGCCACTGTTGCTTACCTTGGACTCGAGGCCCGGCCGGTCGAGGTGCAGGTTCAACTTTCGTCCGGGCTGCCCCGATTCACCATTGTCGGACTAGCCGACAAGGCCGTCGCCGAGAGCCGCGAACGTGTCCGCGCAGCCCTGGCGGCGATCGGGCTTGCTCTCCCGCCCAAGGTCATCACGATCAACCTGCCGCCGGCGGACCTGCCGAAAGAAGGCTCGCATTACGATTTGCCGATTGCCTTGTGCCTGCTCGCAGCGATCGGCGCGACTGATGCCGAAACTCTCTCGCACTATGTCGCGGTAGGAGAATTGTGCCTCGATGGGCGGATCACGGCTTCTCCGGGCGTACTGCTCGCCGCGATCCACGCCTCGTCGCTCGACAAAGGGCTGATCTGTCCCGCGGCCCAGGGCAGCGAAGCCTCCTGGGCCGGTGAGCTCGATGTGATTGCCGCCCCGGACCTGCTGGCGCTGCTTGCGCACCTCAAAGGCACGACGTTGGTTCCCACACCACCGGTCGCCGAAGCCGAACCGCCCGACCCCGGCCCCGATCTGGCCCAGGTGAAAGGGCAGGAGGTCGCGAAGCGCGCGCTGGAGATCGCTGCCGCGGGCGGCCACAATCTGCTGATGAGCGGCCCGCCCGGCGCGGGCAAATCATTACTCGCGGCCTGCCTGCCAGGCATTTTGCCGCCGCTTCAGCCATCCGAGGCGCTCGAAGTCTCCATGGTCGCGTCGGTTGCCGGTGAGCTGAATGGCGGCAAGATCCGGCGCCGGAGGCCATTTCGTTCGCCGCACCACAGCGCGTCGATGCCCGCGCTGGTCGGCGGCGGGCTGCGCGTGCGCCCAGGCGAAATCAGTCTCGCGCATCTTGGTGTATTGTTTCTCGACGAATTGCCGGAGTTTCAGCGGCCCGTTCTCGATTCTCTTCGCCAGCCACTGGAAACAGGCAGCGTCAGCGTCGCCCGCGCGAACACCCACGTGACGTTCCCGGCCAGGGTGCAGCTGATCGCGGCGATGAACCCGTGCCGGTGCGGTCATCTCGGCGATCCGGCGCTCGCCTGCAGCCGGGCGCCGAGGTGCGCGGCTGATTATCAAGCGCGGGTGTCCGGGCCGCTGCTCGATCGCATCGACTTGCATGTCGAAGTGGCGGGAGTTTCTGCCGCCGACCTCACTCTGCCGCCGCCGACAGAAGGAAGTGTGGAGGTCGCGCGGCGTGTGGCCGATGCGAGGGGGATCCAAGCGCGGCGCTACAACGGGAATGGTGTGCGCACCAATGCCGAAGCCGATGGGGAGCTGCTCGATCAGGTCGCGACGCCTGATGAGCCCGGCCGGAAGCTCTTGGCGGACGCCGCCGCGGCGATGCGGCTCTCGGCGCGAGGATTCCACCGGGTGCTAAGGGTCGCCCGCACCATCGCCGATCTTGCCGGGGCTGAGGGGGTCGGCCGAATCCATGTCGCCGAGGCGCTCAGCTACCGCCGTCAGGCACCGCGCAACTGAAATAATTGAAAGTCATTCGATGTCGAACTGTTCATTGGCGGTCGGTCGTTCCAGCTGCCGGAGACCGCTTAAAATGCGCACTTTGTCGCCTCTCGAATGGGCAGTGCGCCCGCTGAAGAAGTACGCCGTCTTCAGCGGCCGCGCTCCGCGTGCCGAATATTGGTGGTTTTACCTCGCTACGTTTATCGCGGGTTTTGCGACCAGTGCGCTCGACGCCGTTGTCGGCGGGCCAGGGGTCACAAACAAGATTCTCAATCTAGCACTTATGGTGCCCTCTCTCGCAGTGCTGGTGAGGCGACTGCATGATACGGATCGCAGTGGCTGGTGGTTGCTTGTTTTTGCGGTTGGTCTGGGCAGTTTTGGCGTAGCGCTCGTCGTTGGTATTGCAAATGCCGGTGATGCATTCGGATTAACTCCAATTCTTGTCATTGGGGGGATCGGGATTGGCATCGCCTTGATCACTTTGTTTATATTCACGATCCTGCCGGGCACGGCCGGGCCCAATCGCTACGGACCGGACCCGTATGGACCGGACGGTCTTGAGGAGGTTTTCGCCTGACCCCACAC
>JBKPLG010000094.1:0-13861 GCA_046731515.1 Pseudomonadota bacterium
GGACTCTTGACGCTGAGTCACTGAAAATGCTGTCATAGGCATGTCACGCCGGGTTGGCATCCGGCGGGCAACAAGGGAAGACGGGCCGTGCGCCCTCTCCTCCTTGCGTGCGACGAGGCCGGGGAGCTGGAGTTCGGACCAACCGGACGAAAGGCTTGCTTGGCGCGTTTATGTATCATCCTGAGTTGATCCGACATCCCGAAAGCTGCCCGGCGTTGGTGCTCAACGCCGATTACACGCCGCTGTCCTACTACCCCCTCTCGCTGTGGCCATGGCAGACGGCAATCAAGGCCATGTTCCTTGAGCGCGTCGATGTCGTCGCCCATTATGAGCGCGAGGTGCACTCGCCGAGCATTGCGCTGAAGCTCCCGTCAGTGATCGCGCTGCGCGAATATGTGCGGCCCAACGAATATCCGGCCTTCACGCGATTCAATTTGTTCCTGCGCGACAAATTCAGCTGCGTCTATTGCGGTTCGCGAAAGGAGCTGACCTTCGACCATGTGATCCCCCGCGCTCAGGGTGGTCGCACGACCTGGGAGAATGTCACCACCGCCTGCGCTCCCTGTAATTTGAAGAAGGGCGGCCGCACGCCCAGCGAGGCGCATATGCATGCCTATCGCGAGCCGATCCGTCCGACGAGCTGGCAGCTGCAGGAGCACGGGCGAGCGTTTCCGCCCAATTATCTCCACGAAAGCTGGCGCGACTACCTTTACTGGGACGTCGAACTCGAGCCGTAAGAGGCAATGAATTCGCGAACCTTCGGCGCTACATCCTCGCGCTCGAATGCCATCGCAAGATTGGCGATGACGAAGCCGGTCTTGTCGCCGCAATCATAGCGAATGGCATCGACCTTCAACGCATGGAAGGGCTGCTTGCCGATGAGCTTGGCCATCGCATCGGTCAGCTGGATTTCGCCGCCTGCACCGCGCTCACCGCCGTCAAGAACGCGCATCACCTCGGGCTGCAGGATATAGCGGCCGATCACCCCAAGACGTGAAGGAGCTTCGACGGGATCCGGTTTCTCGACGAGGCCGCGCACTTCGGTGAGTTCGCCGTCCGTCTTTCCGGGCGTGATGATTCCGTAGGCCTTAGTTTTCTCGGCGGGCACTTCTTCGGTTGCGACCAGATTGCCCCCCACCTTCTCCCACGCCTCCATCATCGGCTTCAATGCCCCAGGGATCATCAGGTCGTCGGGGAGAAGTACCGCAAAAGGCTCCCCGCCGACGATGTGCCGGGCGCACCATACGGCATGACCGAGGCCGAGCGGCTGCCGCTGCCGGACCGTTACGACCTCGCCGGGGCGGGCACGCGAGCGTTCCAGCGGTTCGAGGCTTTTGCCCTTCTCGCGCAACGCTGCCTCGAGTTCGAACGCAACATCGAAATAATCGACCAGGGCAGCCTTTCCGCGCCCGGTGACGAAGATCAGTTCCTCGATTCCTGCCTCGCGCGCCTCGTCGACCGCATATTGAATGAGCGGACGGTCGACGATCGTGACCATCTCCTTGGGGATGCTCTTGGTGGCAGGAAGCAGGCGTGTGCCGAGGCCGGCAACCGGGAAGACGGCTTTGCGAACGCGATGGGCCATGAAGCTTAGTCTCCTGGATTCACCGGTCCGGTTTCGTTGGTGACCGGTTGCGGTTCCATTCCAGCAGGTTCGGCGGGCGCTGCGCCGCCGGTCGCAGGGGGCAAGTCGAATGGATCCGGCTCGCGCGGCTGGGACCGCTTGACGAGCTCGTCGACTCGATCGGGCTCGGCGTAGGGCGGCGGAGTCAGCAGCTCTTTCGCGCTCGGTGCGGTGCGCGCCATCAACGGCTTCACCGGCAGTGAGTGGCCCGGCGCAGGTTCGAGATCCGCGACCCGGCCGCAGCCGGCCAAAGCCAATAATGCAGCGGTCACAACGATCCGAGACAGCATCATGGGTTCCGACTAGCCGCTCGGCACGTCCTACGCTAGCGCCCGATCATGCGTCTGCTGATCATTACATGCGCCCTACTCGCGCTCGCGGCCTGTCAAAAGCCATCGCAGGGACCGACCAACGAACCCGCTGCCGAAGCAGAATCGGGACCGGTCAAAGGTGTCGACCGCAGTCACAAAGGCCAGCCGGCTCCTGATGCCACTTTCAAGGATCCCGACGGCGGCGACATCAATCTCGCCGATTTCAAGGGAACACCGCTGCTCGTAAATTTGTGGGCAACTTGGTGCGCGCCATGCGTGAAGGAACTGCCTACTCTCGCCCGGCTGTCAGAATCTCATAAGCAGGCCGGCGATCTCGGAATCGTTGCAGTTAGCCAGGACACAGCGCCGCATGCCTCAGTCCTGGCCTTCCTGGGTTCGCACAAGATCAGCACCCTGGCGGCCTATCAGGATCCGAAAATGGCCTTGTCGGGTTCGCTAGGCGCCGAAGTGTTACCGACTTCGATTTTCTACGACGCTCACGGCCGGGAGATCTGGCGCTACGTCGGCGATCTCGACTGGACCAGCGAGGAAGCGGTTAGACTGCTCGCCGAAGTGGACGCGCTTTCAGCGCGCTGAGCAGACGTCCATCGATTGCCGCAAGTCCCAGTGCGATCAGGGCGAGCCCGAAGAAATCCTGCGGAGCGAGAGTCTCGTTGAGGAATAGGCCGCCAAGCAGAATGGCAACGGGGGGCACGAGGAGCGTCACGAGCAAGGCATTCGTCGCTCCCGCCGAATCGATCAGCCGGAAATAGAGGACGTAACCGAAGGCGGTGCAGAAGAGGGCCAGGGCGACGATCGCGCCCCACGCGCTGAGCGGCGGCAGAGCCTGCGTCCACGGCTGGTCGACGATCATCGACATCGGCAGCATGATGAGCGCACCCGCGGTCAGCTGGCCCGTCGTGACCGACAATGGGGAAACGCCCATCCGCCTGAAACGGCGTGCCCAGACCGCGGCTAGCGCATAGCTGAGCGCCGCCGTGACGCAGGCAAGCTGTGCGAGGCCGCTTCTCCCGAGGCTCGACAGCAGCGAGGGGCCGATCATGAACGCTACACCGCCAAAGCCGAGCAGCACGCCCGCTATCTTGCGCGGACTCATCCGTTCGTCATGAGTGAGGAAGTGGGCGACCACCACGCCCCAAATCGGTGTGGTGGCATTGAGAATCGCGGCGAGCCCGCTGGCGATATGCGTCTGACCCCAACCGAACAATGTGAAGGGAAGCGCATTATTGAGCACCGCCAGGAGGAAAATCGAGCCCCAGACTTGCGGGGGCAGGTCCACGCTCTGTCGCTTGAATTTGACGAAGCCCCACATGGCGAGGGCTGCTATGGTCAGGCGCAGCCAGACATAGGTCAGAGGCGCTACGTGCCGAACTGCAACGCCGATGAAGAAGAAGGCTCCGCCCCAGATGAGAGCAAGGACGCCGAGGATGAGCCAATCGCTCCCGTTCATCACGGTACGGATCATCGGCGCGGCATAATTGGCTGCGTCGGGAGCGGCTTCCGTGGCCTTGCGGTCAAAGATTTGGTTGGCGATCGGCTTCATTCATTGAAGCTAGGGTTAGGCCGTCCGCAACGCCAACAAATGCGCTGCGTCGCAATATAAGCTGAGCTTATTAGTCTCGGAGCAGCTCGTTAATGCTCGTCTTGGACCGGGTGCGCTCGTCAACGCGCTTTACGATCACCGCGCAGGCGAGCCCGGGGCCGCCATTCTTGCCCGGCAGAGTCCCGGGAACAACGACCGAATATTCGGGGACGCGCCCGTAGCGGACTTCGCCGGAGGAGCGATCGACAATCTTGGTCGAAGCGCCGAGGAATACCCCCATTGAAAGCACCGACCCACGCTCGACCACGACTCCTTCGGCGACTTCGGATCGTGCACCGACGAAGCAATCGTCCTCGATGATCACCGGTCCAGCCTGGAGCGGCTCGAGCACCCCGCCGATCCCCGCTCCTCCGGAAATGTGGACGTTGCGGCCGATCTGCGCGCAGCTGCCGACTGTTGCCCAAGTATCGATCATCGTCGCTTCGCCGACCCGCGCGCCAATGTTGATGAAACTCGGCATCAGTACTGCTCCAGGCGCGATGTAGGCGCCGCGGCGGACGATCGCTCCGGGCACCGAGCGGAAACCTGCGTCCGCAAAGTCCTTCTCGCCCCAGCCGGCGAATTTCGACGGCACCTTGTCCCACCAGTGCGCTCCGCCGGGACCGCCTGCAATCGCTTCCATCGGGCTGAGGCGAAAGGAGAAGAGCACCGCTTTCTTGAGCCACTGATGGACGGTCCACTCGCCGTCGATCTTCTCGGCGATTCGCGCTTCGCCCGAATCGAGAGCGGCGATCGCTGCATCGACGGCCAAGCGAATCTCACCTCGCGTGTTCGGGCCGATGGTGTCGCGTTCTTCCCAGGCTCGCTCGATCGTCGCCTGAAGCTGCTCCTTCATTCGTCCTCCCCCAAAATCGATTCCAGCCATTCTCCGACGTTCGTAATCCGATAATCGGCGACCTTCTCGTCGAAGCCGTGGCTGCCGCGCTCAGAACCATTGTCGACCCAGACGGTGGTCATTCCGAGTACTTTGGCCGGTCCCAGGTTCTGCGCCATGTCATCGACAAGGAGGGCATGTTCCGGGTCGATTGCGAAGCGCTCGCACAGCAGCTCATAGCCGTGCGGATCGGGCTTTGGCCGATAGCTGCTGGCATGAATGTCGTGCAGGTCGTCGAAATGTGAATGGACACCGATGGCCTCGAGCACGCGGCGGGCATAGGGCGCGTCTCCATTGGTGAAGACGAACCGCCGTCCCGGCAGACGCGGAAGCAGGCGCATGAGGCGCTTGTCACACTGCACGCGGTCGAGTGGGATGTCGTGAACGTCGACGAGGAAATCGTGCGGATCGATCGCTTGGTCTTTCATCAGGCCCGCGAGCGTCGTTCCATGTTCGTGAAAATGAGATTTCTGCACCCGCTTCGCTTCGACTTGATCGCAACCGAGCAGCCGCTGAATGTAGGCGGTCATTCTCTCGTCGATCAGGGCAAACAGCCCAGTCGATGCAGGGTACAGGCAATTATCGAGATCGAAGATCCAATCGTCGATGTGAGCAAAGCGCGAGTCCATGGCCGGAGTGGCCCCTAAACGCTTCATTCTCTTAAGCAAATTGAAAGGATTGATAAACCATAACCTTGGCCGGGAAGCCGTGTGATTTCAGCGGCTTGTGGGGAATTGCAATGAGCAAGCGCTTTTTGGCGACGACCGGTTGCGCGGTTGTCTTGATGTTCGCTTTGTCGGCCTGTGGCGGGGGCGGTGGTGGTTCGCGGCCGATGCCGATGCCCAAACCTGCGCCAACCCCGAGCCCTACGCCGACGCCCACTCCAACACCGACTCCCACTCCAACACCGACTCCGACTCCAACTCCAACTCCCACTCCGACTCCGACGCCCACACCAACTCCGACGCCCACACCAACTCCGACACCCACACCAACTCCGACACCCACACCAACTCCGACGCCTTCGTCATTCGACACCGCCGAGTATCGGGCTTCGAACTATGCCGTCGCAGCGGATGCCATCGCCGCCTACGACGCGGGCGCTACCGGCGAGGGGGTCAAGATCGGCATCGTCGACAGCGGCATCAATCCGAACCTCGCGGAGTTCGCTGGAAGGATCGACCCGGCCAGCGGGGACGTTGCGGGAAGCCGCGGAGTCAGCGACCAAGGCGGGCACGGCACTGCCGTCAGTGCCGTCGCGGCTGCCGCGCGGAACAATCAGAATACGCTCGGAGTCGCGTTTGATGCGACGATCGTGAGCCTGCGCGCAGATGACCCCGGCTCATGTGCGAGCAAGAACGGATGCGCATTCTTCGACGATGCGATCGCCAAGGGCATCGATGCGGCGCGGCTGGCTGGGGTTAAGGTGATCAACCTCTCGCTCGGCGGCTCGGCACCGGGTCCGGAGGTCATCGCCGCGATGCAACGTGCGGTAAATGCCGGGATCGTGATCGTCATCGCGGCCGGGAATGACGGGGCTCTCAATCCTGATCCGTTTGCCCTCACCCCGGCCAAACAATTCCCCGGAATGGTGATCATTGCCGGCTCGGTCGGCGTTGCCAAACCTGGCGGGGGCATCGACACGAGCAAGATTTCGACTTTCTCGGACCGTGCCGGCACCGGCGCTCAGTGGTATCTGATGGCCGTCGGCTTCAACGATCGCGCGCCCGATCAGACCGGGGCGCAATTTCTCTGGTCCGGGACGAGTTTTTCTGCCCCGACGATCACCGGCGCAGTCGCGCTGCTTGCGCAAGCGTTTCCGAATCTGACCGGAGCGGAGATCGTCCAGATCCTGTTTACGAGCGCCGATGATCTCGGCGTTGCCGGCGTCGACAAGATCTACGGCCAGGGGCGGCTGAACATCGCTCGGGCCTTCCAGCCGATCGGTCAAACCAGCATGGCGGATAGCCAGGCCGCAGTCAGCGTCTTCAATAATGGCGATCTTCCGCAGGCTGCGGGCGACGCCAATGCGGCGCACGCTCTCGGCGCAATCATTCTCGACGGATACGATCGCGCCTTCGTCCTGAATCTGGCCAGGACGCTGCGTCAGGCGGAGCCGGACAGCCCCCTGTCACGCTCGCTTCAGAATGGCATGAAGATCGGCGCGGCCAGCGCCGGTCCGATCAGTATCGCGATGACCGTCCGCGAGCGGTACGACTTACCGCATGGCTTCGAGCTCGAACGGCTCGGCATCGGTCCCGACGACATGCGTGAATCGCGATTGATCGCTGGTTCGGCGGTGGCTCGGATTGACGATAAGACTGCGGTGGCCTTTGGTTTCGCCGAGGGCGCGAAGGCGATGGAGCGTCGCTTGAACGGCGTTAACGGGAATTCCTTCCTGGTCGCCCGCGACATTGCCGGTGACCCTGGTTTTACCGCCAAGCGCGACGGTAGCATCGCGATGCGCCATCAATTTGGTTCCACCGGAGTCACGATTTCGGGCGAGTCCGGCGACGTTTGGCAGGAAGTGCGCACCAGCGCGACTGGCTCGCCCTATCGCTTAGCCAGCATTGCCGTCGATCGCAGCTTCGGGCGCAACTGGGCGTCGCTCACCATGAGCAGGCTCGAAGAGAAGCAGTCGCTTCTCGGCGGACGGATGTCCAATGTCCTTGGCGGCGGTGGGGCGACGAGCATGTTTCTCGATTTCGAGGGCCGTCATTCGTTTAGCGGCGGTTGGAACGCGTCCCTGACGGCGCGCCGAGGCTGGACGGAGTTTGCCAGCGGCAAATTCCAGACCGGCGCCTACGGCTTCGATCTATCGAAAACGGGTCTTTTCGGTCAAAACGACCGGCTCGGTTTCCGCTTCGCCCAGCCGCTCCGGGTCGAGCACGGCGGGTTCGCGATGTTGCTGCCGACGTCCTACGACTATGCGACTGAGACGGCGACCAACACGCTTACTCGCATGTCGCTCAGCCCGAGGGGGCGTGAGCTCGACGGGGAGATGAGCTACGGGTCGGCGCTGCTCGGCGGCAATGCCTGGTTCGGCGGCAATCTCTTCTATCGCCGTCAGCCGGGACACATCGCGATCGCAAACGAAGATTTTGGCGGTGCGGTCCGCTTCACGATGAGCTTTTAATTATGCCTGGCGCCGTCTGAAGCGCGGCGTCAGCATGCCGACACCGGCGCGATATTTGCGATAATCGTCGCCGAAAAGATCGGTGAGGTCGCGCTCCTCGTAACGGATCGCGATCAGCATGTAGATCGATACTCCGGCCGCGAGCAGTAGGTGACCCGCAGTCATCTGCGGTGTCGCCCAAAACGCGAGGAAGAAGCCCGAGTAGAGCGGGTGCGCAATCCACCTGTAGAAGAAGGGAGCGCGCAGTTCGGGCGGGGCGGCCTCGCGGCCGCGGAAATGCAGCCATGCCTGCTGCAGTCCGAACAATTCGAAATGATTGATCAGAAAAGTGCTGAGCAGGACAGTCGCCCAGCCGAGCCAGAACAGCACCCAGATAAGGTCCGAAAGCAATGGGTTCGTCACGTTCCAGATGATGATGTCGATGGGGCGCCAGCCGAGGAACAGGATGATCAGAGCGGTGCTGGCGGCAAGCACATAGACGCTGCGTTCGGCCGGTCGCGGGACGATGCGAGTCCATCGCGCCTTGAATGCCGGTCGGGCCATGACGCTGTGCTGAAGTCCGAAGAGGGCGATCAGAAGAACGTCCACGACAAGCGCGATTCCGACCGGAGTCGGCGGCCCGAAGTCGACTGTCTTCGCCGCGAAGGCGAGATCGCCGACGAAGCAGATCAGGTAAAGGAAGGTCGCGAAGAATATCGCATAGGCGATGATCGCGAAGCTCAAAGTGATTGCTCGTGACATGCCGAATTCCCCTTTTCGGCTGTGGTCCCGGAACTACCGGTTGTTCACGCCATACTTCACGACGACAGGCACTTCGCACCCGCCGATCCTACGATAGACAGCGGAATATGCGTTGGCGGGCGGAAGTTCCGTCAGTTTGCGCGGCTGGAGCGGTTCGGCCTGGCGCCAAGCGTAAACACTGGTCGTGCGCGGACAGGCGGCAGTGCGGTTTGTTCTCAGCGCGTCGGGCGCTGCAACGGCTTGCGTCGGAGCTATTGCCAAGGCGACTGCGAAGAGGAGCATCTGGATCTCCTTCAACGCTCGAACTTAGCACCGATTGGCTAGACGGTGAAGCTTTCGCCGCAGCCGCAGGCGCCCTTGGCGTTGGGGTTGTCGAACACGAAGCCGGCGGCGAAATCATCCTCGCGCCAGTCCATCGTCGATCCGACCAAATAGAGAACCGACGCGCCGTCCACGTAAAAGGCACCGGCGGGCGTTTCGATCTTCTCGTCGAACGGCTGCTCCTCGGTCACATAATCGACCGAATAGGCAAGGCCCGAGCAGCCGCGACGCGGCGTCGACAATTTGACGCCGACCGCGGCTTCGGGCGCGCGCGTCATCAGCTCGGCGATACGCGCTTCCGCCGCCGGTGTGAGCGTGATTGCCGCGGGACGCGCGCGCAGTTTCGTTTCCTTGTTCACAACATTCCCAATTCTAGTCGCGCCTCGTCGCTCATCTTCGACGGGTCCCACGGCGGATCCCATACGAGATTCACGACGGCATCGCGGATGCCTGGCACCGACAGTACGCGCAGCTCCACTTCGTTCGGGAGCGTTTCGGCGACTGGGCAGTGCGGTGTCGTCAGAGTCATGGTGATCGTCGCGTCGCCGTCCTCGCTGATGTCGACATCGTAGATCAGGCCCAATTCATAGATGTCGACGGGAATCTCCGGATCGTAGATCGACTTCAGCACGTCAACGACGTCCGACTGAAGGTCGCTTCCCGGACCGCCCTTCGGCTCCTCCTCTTTCTCGCCGGCAAGAAACCCTGCGAGATAGTCGCGCTTCCGCTCGAACGTTTCGGTGACCCGGCCGCGCGGCGGCGGTGTTACCGACTCCACGCTCTCTGTCTCGATCTTGCGTTCCTCGTTCATCCGAAGATCCGCTTCACCTGTTCGATCCCGCGCACCAATGCTTCGATATCCGAACTGTCGCTGTGCGCAGCGAAGCTCGCCCGCGCCGTCGCCTCGGTTCCGAGCCAGCGCATCAGGGGTTGAGCGCAATGGTGGCCCGCGCGGACGGCTACTTTCGCATCGTCCAATATGGTGGCGGTGTCGTGGGGATGAACCCCGTCGACGTTGAAGCTGACGATTCCGGCGCTGTCCTCCGGGCCGTAAAGCGTCACGCCGGGGATCGCGGATAACGCCGCGCGCGCCTCGGCGACCAATGCGCATTCGTGCGCGTGGATTGCGTCGAGGCTGAGCTTCTCGACCCAGTTCACCGCCGCATGCAGTCCAACTGCGCCGACGATGTGTGGAGTGCCCGCCTCAAACCGTGCGGGCGGGTCGAGGAAAGTGGTGTCCTCAAACGTCACCTTCTCGATCATCGCTCCGCCGCCCTGCCATGGCGGCAAAGCCGCGAGCAGTTCGGCTCGACCCCACAGGCAGCCGATCCCGGTCGGCCCGTAGAGCTTGTGCGCGGAGAAAGCGTAAAAGTCGGCATCGATCGCGCCGACGTCCACGGGAAGCCGCGGAACGGCCTGGCAGCCGTCGAGAAGCAAGAGCGCGCCCTTCGAGTGCGCGATTGCCGCCGCGCGCTTCGCGTCGAGGATCGACCCGAGCACGTTCGACACATGCGCAAAAGCGACGATGCGATGATCTTCGGAGATCATCCCTTCCGCAGCGTCGAGGTCGATCTGCCCGTCGGGCGTCAGCGGCACCGCATCAATCTCATAACCGGCGAGTTGCCACGGGACGATGTTGCTGTGGTGCTCGAGCCGAGAGAGCAGCACGCGGTTGCGGCCCTGTTTCGGAAGGGCACGCGCTACAAGGTTGATCGCCTCGGTCGCGCCGCGAGTGAAGATCGCCTCGCCCGGCTGCCCGCCGATCAGCTTGGACGCCGCCGCGCGTGAGGCCTCGTAGCTCGCCGTCATTTCCGCCGAGCGTTCGTAAACGCCGCGGTGCACGGTGGCGTAATCCCGTGAATAAGCCTGCGTGATCGCGTCGATCACGGCCTGCGGCTTCTGCGCCGTCGCGGCGCTGTCCAGATAATGCCAGTTGGCGATTGCCGGGAATTGATCGCGTACCGACAGCGTCGAATTGGCGAGGAGTTGGGTCTCGCGGTTCACACGACCCTCCTCATCGCCTCTCGCGCCGCTTCGCAGAGGGCGTTAGCGTCCTTCGCGCTCTCCCAGAGGCCCATGACGAAGCCTTCGACCAGCAATGCGCGAGCGCTCGCCGGATCGAGTCCGCGGCTTTCAGCGTAGAACAATTGCACCGGATCGAGCTCGCCGACGCTAGCGCCATGTGCGCATTTCACGTCGTCGGCAAAAATCTCCAGCTCAGGTTTGCAGTTCGCGGTCGCGCCGCGATCAAGCAGCATCGCCTTTACCGATTGTTCGGCGTCGGTCTGCTGCGCGCCGCGAGCGACCTCGACCTTGCCGAGATAGGAGCCGACGGCCTTGCCGTTCAGCACCGAGCGGATCGCTTGCCGCGACCGTCCGGCGACGCCGGCATGCTTCACGTTCGTGACGATCTCATTGGTCGAAAGATCGGTGCCGATATTCGCTCCAAACAGCTCGAACCCGGCGCCTTCCGCGAGGCTGACCTCCAGCTCGATGCGGCCATAAACCGGCGCATTGTTGAGCACGAAGATGCGAGCCTTCGCGCCTTCTTCCAGCGCCAGCTGAACGCGGCGAACCTGCACGTCATCACTGTTCGGCAGCCAGATCTTTTCGAGCGTCTCTTGCGGTCCGACGGTTAGCGTCAGCGGCTCGGCGAACTGCTCCCACACGGGCTGCAGCGCGTCGAGGTCGGCGTAGCGCCATTCCTCCTGCTTGCGGGTGGGGAAGGGCGCCGTCACGCGGCCGCCTCCGCATAGCCTTCGCGCTCCAGCTCACGGGCCAGCTCTATGTCGCCCGAGCGAGTGATCAGGCCGGCTTGGAGGACATGGACGCGGTCGGGGCGCACATGCTCGAGCAGGCGTTCGTAATGGGTGATCAGAAGCACGCCCTTATCAGGAGCGCGCATGATGCGGTTGATGCCGTCGCCGACGATCCGCAGAGCATCGATGTCGAGGCCGCTGTCGGTCTCGTCGAGCACCGCAAAGCGCGGCGCCAGGATGCCCATCTGGACCATCTCGGCGCGCTTCTTCTCGCCGCCCGAGAAGCCCACGTTGACCGGGCGCTTCAGCATCTCGGCGTCCATGTCGAGCAGCTTGGCCTGTTCGCGCGCGAGCTTGATGAAATCGCCGGCCGAAAGTTCCGGTTCGCTCCGCGCTCGGCGCTGCGAGTTGAGGCTTTCTCGCAGGAACTGGAGGTAGGAGATTCCGGGGATCTCGACCGGATATTGGAAGCCGAGGAACAGCCCCGCCGCGGCGCGCTCATGCGGCTCCATGGCGAGCAAGTCGAGGGCTTCGAACGTGACCCCGCCCTCGCTCACGTCATAACCGGGGCGGCCGGCGAGCACATAAGCCAGGGTCGACTTGCCCGATCCGTTGGGACCCATGATCGCGTGCACCTCGCCGGCGGGGACGTGCAGCGACACGCCGTTCAATATCGGCTTGTCGGCGACGGTCGCATGGAGGTTGGTGATCTCAAGCATCGATCATGTACCGCTTGTGCATCCGATCGATCGGCGTGCCGTCGCCGAGTGGGATCGCGCGATCGACCTTGCAATCCTGGAATCCCAGCTTGCCGTAGAAGGCTAGCCCGCCAATGTTGTCGGCCCGGATCTCTGCGTTCATGGCGGCAAGTCCAAGCTCACGCGCGCGGTCTCGGGTCGCCGTGAACAGCGCCGAGCCGATACCCCGCTGCGTCCCGCCGACGCGTGAGAAGGTGGCGATATCGCCCCAGTGCTCCGGCAAACCCGCGTCCCGGACCAAAGTCTGGAAGCCCTCGAGTCGCCCGCTGTCAATCTCGACGGCGACGACGCAAGACAGCACATCCGGCCCCGTGAGATAAGTTTCGTCGAGCCGCTCGGGCGTGAAGACCTGCTCCAGCGCGGTCGTGCCGCCACGGGCGATGATAAGGTTGAGGAGCTCCGCGAGCTCTGGCGCGTCGGCGGACGTTACTGGACGAACCTCGATGCTCACCCGACACTCCCTTCCAGCGAAATCCCCAGCAGCTTCTGCGCTTCCACGGCGAATTCCATCGGCAGCTGCTTCAGAACCTCGCGGGCAAAGCCGTTGACGATCAGCGCGACTGCAGCCTCCTGGTCGAGCCCGCGGCTCATCGCATAGAAGAGCTGGTCTTCGCTGATCTTCGACGTTGTCGCTTCATGCTCGATCTGCGCGGTCGGGTTCTTGACCTCGATGTATGGCACGGTGTGCGCGCCGCAGTCGCTGCCAAGCAGCAGTGAATCGCACTGGGTGAAGTTGCGGACATTTTCCGCGCGCGGGAGGACGCGCACCAGCCCGCGATAGGTGTTGTTCGACCGACCTGCGCTAATGCCCTTGGAGACGATGGTCGAGCGCGTGTTCGCTCCGATGTGGATCATCTTGGTGCCAGTGTCCGCCTGCTGGCGGTTATTGGTCAGAGCGACCGAATAGAATTCGCCGACGCTGTGATCGCCCTTCAAAATGCAGCTCGGATACTTCCAAGTGATCGCGCTTCCAGTCTCGACCTGCGTCCAGCTGACTTTTGAGCGCGCGCCCGAACACAAAGCTCGTTTCGTGACGAAATTGAAGATTCCGCCGCGGCCTTCCTTGTCGCCCGGATACCAATTCTGGACGGTCGAGTATTTCACCTCGGCGTCCTCGTGCGCGAAGATCTCGACCACCGCAGCGTGCAGCTGATTTTCGTCGCGCATCGGCGCGGTGCAGCCTTCGAGATAGGAGACGTAGCTGCCCTTATCGGCGACGATCAAAGTGCGCTCGAACTGGCCCGTGTTCTCCGCGTTGATCCGGAAATAGGTGCTCAGTTCCATAGGGCAGCGGACGCCCTCGGGCACGTAGACGAAGGTTCCGTCGGAAAAGACCGCGCTGTTCAAACAGGCAAAATAGTTGTCGCGCTGCGGGACTACGCTTCCGAGATACTTCTTCACCAGTTCCGGATGCTCGCGAATCGCCTCGGAGATGGAGAGGAAAATGACCCCCGCCTTCTTCAGCTCCTCGCGAAAGGTAGTGGCGACCGAGACGCTGTCGAATACCGCGTCGACCGCGACTTTGGCCGCGCCCTCGACCCCGGCCAGCACCTTCTGCTCCTCGATGGGGATGCCGAGCTTCTCGTAGGTGCGGCGGATTTCTGGGTCGAGTTCATCCAGTGACGCGAGCTTCGGCTTCGCCTTGGGCGCCGCGTAATAATAAGCGTCCTGATAATCGATCTCGGGGATGTCGAGCTTGGCCCAGGTCACTTC
>JBKPLG010000095.1:0-13851 GCA_046731515.1 Pseudomonadota bacterium
TCTCGAGGCTGAGGTAGTAGAGACCGAGGACCATGTCCTGCGAGGGGACGATGATCGGCTTTCCGTTGGCCGGCGAGAGAATGTTGTTCGTGCTCATCATCAGCACGCGGGCTTCCAGCTGGGCCTCCAAGCTCAAGGGTACGTGAACGGCCATCTGGTCGCCATCGAAGTCGGCGTTGAATGCCGCGCAAACCAGCGGGTGAAGCTGGATGGCCTTGCCTTCGATCAGCACCGGCTCAAAAGCCTGGATTCCAAGGCGGTGAAGCGTCGGGGCGCGGTTCAAAAGCACCGGATGCTCGCGGATCACCTCATCGAGGATGTCCCAGACCTCCTTGCGCTCCTTCTCGACCCACTTCTTCGCTTGCTTGAGAGTCATAGAAAGACCCTTGGCGTCGAGGCGTGAGTAGATGAACGGCTTGAACAGCTCGAGAGCCATCTTCTTCGGCAGGCCGCATTGATGGAGCTTCAGCTCCGGGCCGGTCACGATGACCGAACGGCCCGAATAATCGACGCGCTTGCCGAGCAGGTTCTGGCGGAATCGGCCCTGCTTGCCCTTGAGCATATCAGAGAGCGACTTCAGCGGACGCTTGTTGGCGCCGGTGATCGTGCGGCCGCGGCGGCCGTTGTCGAACAGGGCGTCGACTGCTTCCTGAAGCATGCGCTTCTCGTTGCGGACAATGATGTCCGGAGCGCGCAGCTCCATCAGCCGCTTCAAACGATTGTTGCGGTTGATGACGCGGCGGTACAGATCGTTGAGATCCGACGTCGCGAAGCGGCCGCCGTCGAGCGGGACCAGCGGGCGAAGCTCGGGAGGAATGACCGGGATCACTTCGAGGATCATCCACTCTGGCCGGTTGCCAGATTCGAGGAAGCTCTCGACGACCTTGAGGCGCTTGATGATCTTCTTGGGCTTTAGCTCTGACTTCGTTTCGGCAAGCTCCTTGAGCAGCACCTCCTTTTCGCCCGCGAGATCGAGGTCCATCAGCATGTGCTTGACCGCCTCGGCGCCAATCCCGGCCGAGAAGGCGTCCTCGCCATATTCATCCTGCGCGGCCAGCAGCTCGTCTTCCGTCAGCAGCTGATACTTCTCGAGCGCGGTGAGACCGGGCTCGATCACCACGTAGCTCTCGAAATAAAGCACGCGCTCGAGCTGCTTGAGCTGCATATCGAGCAGCAAGCCGATGCGGCTTGGCAAGCTCTTCAGGAACCAGATATGCGCAACCGGCGCCGCAAGCTCGATGTGTCCCATGCGTTCACGCCGGACTTTCGAAACGGTGACTTCGACACCGCATTTCTCGCAGACGATGCCCTTGTATTTCATCCGCTTGTACTTGCCGCACAAGCACTCATAGTCCTTGATCGGGCCGAAGATGCGCGCGCAGAACAAGCCGTCACGTTCGGGCTTGAACGTGCGGTAGTTGATCGTCTCGGGCTTCTTGATCTCACCGAATGACCAGCTGCGGATCTTGTCCGGCGAGGCAATGCCGATGCGGATCTCGTCGAAGGTCTCCGGCTTGACAATCGGATTAGCGAAGGGTGTCAGTTCGTTCATTCTTCAGCTCCTGACCCTCCCGCGAACGGGAGGGGTGAGTGGATATTTGGTTACTCGGCGGCGAGGGCGGTCGGCGCTTCGCCTTCTTCGTCTTCGACACTGTCGAGCTCGACGTTGAGGCCGAGGCTGCGCATCTCCTTGACGAGCACGTTGAAACTCTCGGGAATCCCGGCCTCGAACGTGTCATCACCCTTGACGATCGCCTCATAGACCTTGGTGCGGCCGATCACGTCGTCCGACTTGACCGTCAGCATCTCCTGAAGCGTGTAGGCAGCGCCGTACGCCTGGAGCGCCCACACCTCCATCTCGCCAAACCGCTGTCCGCCGAACTGGGCCTTGCCGCCGAGCGGCTGCTGGGTGACCAGGCTGTACGGGCCAATCGAGCGGGCGTGAATCTTATCGTCCACAAGGTGATGGAGCTTCAGCATGTAGATGTAGCCGACCGTCACCCGGCGATCGAACGGCTCGCCGGTACGACCGTCGAACAGGACGACCTGTCCCGAGGCATCGAGTCCGGCCTTTTGCAGCATCGCCGTGACATCCGGCTCGCGGGCGCCGTCGAACACCGGAGTGCCCATGGGGATACCGGCGGTCAGATTCGACGCCAGCTCCATCAACGCCTCGTCGTCGCGAGCGTCGATCTCCTTGGCGTAATGATCGCCGTAGATCTCCTTGAGCTTGGCTCGAACCGATTTTGCATCCTTGCCAGTCAGTTCCTTGCCACGCTCGTGGATTGCCTCGAGCATTTCCTGGATCTGCTTGCCAAGGCCGCGAGCGGCCCAGCCTAGGTGCGTTTCGAAGATCTGACCGACGTTCATGCGCGAAGGCACGCCGAGCGGGTTGAGGACGATGTCCACCTGAGTCCCGTCCTCTAGGAACGGCATATCCTCAATCGGCAGGATGCGACTGATCACACCCTTGTTGCCGTGGCGGCCGGCCATCTTGTCGCCCGGCTGAAGCTTGCGCTTCACCGCGACAAAAACCTTGACCATTTTGAGCACACCCGGAGGCAGCTCGTCGCCGCGCTCGAGTTTCTCGACACGATCCTCGAAACGGCGAGTGATGATCCCCGCGGCCTCGTCGTACTGCGCCTTGAGCGCTTCGATGTCGGCCTGGCGCTTGTCTTCCTTGACCGCGATCTTCCACCAGTCGTGACGCTCCACGGATTCGAGCGTCGCCTCATCAAGGGTCGATCCCTTCTTGACGCCTTTCGGAGCGGCGGTCGCTACCTGCTTCAAAAGCATTTCCTTAAGGCGCGAGAAAGTGGCGCGATTGAGGATTCCGCGCTCGTCATCGGCGTCCTTCTTGAGCCGCTCTTTCTCTTCCGTCTGGATTGCTCGCGTACGATCGTCGATGTCGATGCCGTGTCGGTTGAACACGCGCACTTCGACGACGGTACCCTGTACCCCGGGGGGAAGGCGCAGCGACGTGTCGCGGACGTCGGAGGCCTTTTCGCCGAAGATCGCGCGGAGGAGCTTCTCCTCCGGAGTCATCGGGCTTTCGCCCTTGGGAGTGATCTTGCCGACCAGGATGTCGCCCGGTTCGACCTCGGCACCGATGTAGACGATGCCCGCCTCGTCCAGGTTGCGCAGCGCCTCCTCGCCGACGTTTGGAATGTCGCGGGTAATGTCTTCCGGCCCGAGCTTGGTGTCGCGGGCCATCACCTCGAACTCTTCAATATGGATTGAGGTGAAGACGTCGTCCTTCACGATCCGCTCGGAGATCAGGATCGAATCTTCATAATTGTAGCCGTTCCAGGGCATGAACGCGACGAGCACGTTCCGCCCGAGCGCGAGTTCGCCATATTCGGTCGATGGACCGTCGGCGATGATCCCGCCCGCTTCGACCGTGTCACCGACCTTCACCAGCGGACGCTGGTTGATGCAGGTGTTTTGGTTGGAGCGCTGGAACTTCATCAACGTGTAGATGTCGACGCCGGACTCACCGGGCTTCAGCTGGCCCGTCACCCGGACGACGATACGCGTCGCATCGACCTGGTCGACTACTCCCGAACGGCGGGCGGCGATCGCAGCGCCGGAATCGCGCGCGACTGTTTCCTCCATGCCGGTGCCCACTAGTGGCGCTTCGGCCTGCAAAAGCGGCACAGCCTGACGCTGCATGTTCGAGCCCATGAGTGCGCGGTTGGCGTCGTCGTTCTCGAGGAACGGAATGAGCGAAGCGGCGACCGAAACGAGCTGCTTCGGTGACACGTCCATCAGCGTAACCTGTTCGCGCGGAGCGATCAGGAACTCGCCGTTGCGGCGGGCCGAAATGATGTCCTCGACGAAGGTGCCGTCCTTGTTAAGTTCGGCATTCGCCTGCGCGATCGTGTGCTTCGCCTCTTCCATCGCGGAGAGGTAGATGACTTCGTTGGTGACCTTGCCATCGACGACCCTGCGATACGGCGTTTCGATGAAACCGTATTTGTTCACTCGGCTGAAGCTGGCGAGCGAGTTGATGAGGCCGATGTTCGGGCCTTCCGGAGTCTCGATCGGACAGATCCGGCCGTAGTGCGTCGGATGCACGTCACGAACTTCAAAGCCCGCGCGCTCGCGCGTGAGTCCGCCCGGGCCAAGCGCCGAAACACGACGCTTGTGGGTGACTTCCGACAGCGGATTTGTCTGGTCCATGAACTGCGACAGCTGCGACGAGCCGAAGAACTCGCGGACCGCGGCCACCGCCGGCTTCGCGTTGATGAGATCGTTCGGCATGACCGTCGACACGTCGACGCTCGACATGCGCTCTTTGACCGCGCGCTCCATGCGCAGCAGTCCGACGCGATACTGATTCTCGAGCAGCTCGCCGACGGACCGGACGCGGCGGTTGGCAAGATTGTCAATGTCGTCGATCTCGCCCTTACCGTCCTTGAGGTTCACCAGCTCCTGCACGACCGCGAGGATGTCCTCCTTGCGGAGTGTCGTGACCGTGTCTTCAACATCGAGCCCCAGGCGCATGTTGAGCTTTACTCGGCCCACCGCGGAGAGATCATAGCGCTCGGGGTCGAAGAACAGACCGTAGAAGAGCGCGTCCGCTGTCTCGCGGGTCGGCGGTTCGCCGGGACGCATCACTCGGTAGATGTCGGCCAGCGCGCTGTCGCCGTCTTCGCTCTTGTCCGCCTTTAGAGTGTTGCGGATCCAGGGACCGGTGTTGACGAAATCGATGTCGAGCAGCTCGAGTGTCTTCACGCCCGCTTCGTCGAGCTTCTCGAGGTTCTCAGGAGTGACTTCGTCGCCGGCCTCGATATAAATCTCGCCGGTCTTCTCGTTGATGAGATCATACGCTGAATACCGACCGAAAATCTCCTCGGTCGGGATAATCAGGTTCTTGAGGCCATCCTTGCCCGCCTGGTTGGCGCGGCGCGGAGTGATCTTCTCTCCCGCCTTGAACGCAACCTTGCCGGTGTCGGCATCGACCACTTCGTGGGTCGGCTTCTGGCCGCGCCACGCTTCAGCATTGTACGGGATCTGCCAGCCGTTCTTGCCGCGGACGTAGCTCACGCGATTGTAGAAGGTGTTGAGGATTTCCTCGCTGCTCATGCCGAGCGCGTGGAGCAGGGCGGTGACCGGAAGCTTGCGCTTGCGATCGATACGGACGTTGACGATGTCCTTGGCATCGAACTCGAAGTCTAGCCAGCTGCCGCGATACGGAATGACGCGCGCGGCAAAGAGGAACTTGCCGCTGGCATGGGTCTTGCCGCGGTCGTGGTCGAACAGGACGCCTGGCGAGCGGTGCATCTGGCTGACGATCACGCGCTCGGTGCCGTTGATGATGAAGGTGCCGTTCATCGTCATGAGCGGCATGTCGCCCATGTAGACGTCCTGCTCCTTGATATCGATGACCGACTTGGCCTCTGTCTCGGGATCGATCTCGAACGTCGTCAGGCGCAGGGTAACGCGCATCGGCGCCGCATAAGTGAGGCCGCGCTGGCGGCACTCGTCGGTATCGTATTTGGGGTCCTCGAGCTCATAATGATCGAAGTCGAGGTGAGCGGTGCCGGCGAAGTCGACGATCGGGAATACCGAGCGAAGCGTCTTCTCGAGACCCGAGACATAGCCTGTCTTGGGGTCCGAGCGGAGGAACTGCTCGTAGCTCTCGCGCTGAACCTCGATCAGGTTCGGCATCTCCGAGATTTCGTGGATGTTGCCGAAAATTTTGCGGATGCGCCGCGCGGCAGTGTTTTGGCCAGTCTTGGTCTTGGCCGGAGCGTCAATCGCCTTGGTCGCCATTGTCTTCCCTGCGCTGTGCGGGAAGCACACATGAGTGAGTGCCCCCGCGGATTCGCCTCCTGCCGTGGCAGGAGCCCGATTATGTGGAGCGCTGTTCCCGTTTCCCCTCTCCAATGCTTTGGGCCCGTGCGCCGTTCGGACCCTGTCCCGGAGAGGACGGGAAAAGCTCCGGGCGCACGAGACCGTGCGGCCAGAGCCGATATGTCTTGGATGAGGCCGATATAGGCCCTTTCCGTTGCAATGCAAGACCTGACTCGAAGGCGCGCCCCGTCTACGAAACGGGTGTATGGGGACTTCCGCAGGAGCCGATTTCGAGGGTCGCTTCGCCGACGGCTATTATTACGTCCGCGACGGCCTCAAGCTGCATTATCGCGACTATCGCGGCAGCGCTGAAAGGCCGCCGTTGCTCTGCTTGCCGGGTCTCACCCGAAACGCGCGCGACTTTGCCGATTTTGGCGAGCGCTACTCGCCGCGATTCCGAGTCCTGGCGCTCGAGTTCCGCGGGCGCGGTGAGAGCGGCTACGATCCGCTTCCCGCGCGCTACAATCCGCTCACCTATGCCGGCGATGTGATCGAGCTGCTCGATCAGCTCGGCCTCGCTCACGCCATCTTCGTCGGCACTTCGCTGGGCGGCCTCGTGACGATGACGATGGCCGCGATCGCGCCACAGCGCATCACCGGGGCTATCGTCAACGATGTCGGGCCAGAGCTCAGCCGCGAAGGACTGGAGCGCATCAAATCCTACGTTGGCAAGGATACGCGGTTCGAAAGTTGGGAAGCGGCGGCACGGGCGATTGCGGCCAATCACCCAAACTTCGACGGCTATACTCATGCGGACTGGGTGCGCATGGCTCGGCGCACGGCACGTGAGGAGGATGGAGAAATCCGCTTCGACTATGACATGGCGATCGCTGAACTCTTCAACACTGCGGGGCCGACGCCGAAGGTCGACATGTGGCCCTTATTCGCCGCTCTCGCGCAAAAACCGCTGCTCGTCATTCGCGGTGAGAACAGCGATCTGCTGAGCGCGGCTGCAGCCGACAAAATGGCGAGCCTCGCCCCGGACGCGAAGTTCGCAGTGATCCCAGGAGTGGGACACGCACCTACTCTCGACGAGCCCGAGGCCGTCGCTGCCATCGACGCGTTCCTAAGCGAGCTGTCCTGAGTCCTTCACTCGTCGAAGTCGATGCAATGAACCTTGCCGGTCAGCACAGCGTCGGCGGCGCGCCGCGCGGCAATGTTCGCGTTCGGCTTTAGAGCGTCGAACTTGGCGATCGGGCACCCGGGTTTGCCCGGTTCGCCGATCGTCTCGACGATCAGTCGCGACCAGGTTACGCGATCCAGGTCTGCGGGGCGGCTCTCAACGCGGTAGATGATCGCGAACGGTCTCCCGTTCGCCAGGCGCCATTCAATCGTCTCACTAAGCCCATGCATTGGTCCGGAGATGAACCCGGCATCATTTTGGATGCCTACATCGATGTCATCGCGGCCGTCATCGTGGCCCCAGAAGATCGGGATGCCCGCATAGCCCGCGCAGCGTCTGCTCTCCCAATTCTCAGGGTGCTCGAGTTGTTGTCCTGAATGGATCACGCTGCACTTCTCCCAATCGAGTTTGGTGTAGGCGCTGGTGATGCGCGGCTGCTTCGCTGCGGCGGGCGCGGATAGAAGGATCGCGGCGATCAGTGACTGGACAAGCATTTGGGTTTCCCGGAGAGCGCACGATCCGCAGCGGCGCGAGCCACGACATTGGCGTTGGGTTGGTTTCCGGGAACCTGGGCAATGCGACAGCCGGACTGTTCCACGCTGCCAATCGTTTCGACGACAAGAACCGAACTTTCGACATTCTTGCCGCTGTCACCGGGCCAAGCTGTGTGCAGGCGATATATGATCGCGAATGGTTTGCCATTCCCGAGGCGCCATTCCACGGTGTCGTCTTCGGTGGCGAAAACACAGCCGAGCAAAATCAGGCAGCGTTGACCATCGGCTGAGCCGGCGGAGACATCAGAACGATCATCCTGGACCTCAACGAACACAGGAATGCCCGCGTAACCCGGGCAACGCTGAAGTACGTACGGTCCCTCATCCGACTCTTCCAGGACCTTGCAGCGCTTCCAATCAACTGTGGTGTAGACGCTGGTGATGCGCGGCGGCTTTGCTTCGGTGGTGCTCGACAAAAGAAGCGCAATTGTGATTGCGACGAAAGTGCGCACCATGCAGGGCATGGCACGATGATGAGATGCCGAATCGCGAATGGCTATCGAGATTTCCACCGCGATGGACATGAAAGATCCGATCTAAACGAAAAGGGCGGCCCCAGTAGAGCCGCCCCTTCTCTTGTCTTGTTCCCCGGCGGAGGCCGGGGCCCAGGATCGCAGATGGATCCCGGCTTTCGCCGGGATGACTCCGCGCGCCTTACGGCGCGCTGGGTCACTTCAGCTCGACGGTTCCGCCGGCATCCTCGATCTGCTTTTTGATCTTCTCGGCCTCTTCCTTGTTGACGCCTTCCTTGATCGGCTTCGGCGCGCCTTCGACCAGCGCCTTCGCCTCGCCGAGGCCAAGGTTGGTGATCGCGCGGACTTCCTTGATCACGTTGATCTTCTTGCCGCCGTCGCCGGTCAAGATGACGTCGAACTCGGTCTTCTCTTCGGCCGGAGCCGCAGCGGCAGCAGCGCCGCCCGCAGCCGGGCCGGCAACCGCGACCGCAGCCGCGGCCGAGACGCCCCATTTCTCTTCTAGGGCCTTGGCGAGATCCGCGGCCTCGAGGACGGTCAGTTCGGAAAGCTGGTCGACCAGCTTGGTGATGTCAGCCATTTGATACTCCTTGGTGGGGCAGCGCCCCGATTGTCGTGCGTTGATGAAAAAATGATCCGCCTTACGCGGCCTCTTTGGCTCCGTAGGCAGCGAAGACCCGTGCCAGTTGAGCACCCGGTTCGCTGACGGTGCGTGCGATCTTGGTCGCGGGCGCCTGAATAAGGCCCACGATCTTCGCGCGCAGCTCGTCGAGCGACGGCAATGCTGCCAGCGCCTTGATCTGGTTCACGTCGAGGACCGTGTCGCCCATCGCTCCGCCGACGATCTCGAACTTGTCGGTCGTCTTGGCGAAATCGACCGCCACCTTGGCGGCCGCGACGGGGTCTCCGGACGTCGCCAGCGCGGTCGGACCTTTTAGAAGGTCGCCGATCGGCTTGTAGCGCGTATCCTCGAGCGCAATCAGGGCAAGGCGGTTCTTCGCAACTTTATACTGGGCGCCGGCATCGCGCATCTTCAGCCGGAGCTCGGTGGACTGCGCCACCGACAGACCGTGGTTGCGAGTAATCACGACCACGCTCGTATCCGAAAAGAGCGACTTCAGCTCGGCAACCAGATCGGCTTTTTGCGAACGATCCATGCCAACTCCAACGTTCCGATCGGAGCAGGCTCCGATCGAGCTTCACTCATGTCCTTTCGCAGCCGAAGCTGCGTTGGGACGCGAAAGGTCCGAGGGGATGGATCGACGACGCTGCTAAGGCAACGCACGACCGGACAAAGCATCGCACGCTTCGACCGTAAGAATTCCTGTCCCCGTCTAGGCTGGACATTAAGCCGTCGGCCGTAAGGCATCAGGCACCAGCTGTCTCGGACGGTTGCACCGGCAGAGCCGATGCGAGGGCGCGCCTATAGCGAAATTCGCTCGGCGATCAACCCTTCCCACGCCTGCAAAAGAAAACCGGCCCGGGCGATTGGCCCGAACCGGTTGTTCTTGCCGTGGCGACCGCCTAGCCGCGCTCTGGCGCCGGTGGCGGCGGCGGAGGCGGAGGCGGCGGTGCCGGGCAGGTATCGGTCGCCGGAATCACCGATCCGTCCGGGCACGTCTGCGTCGCCGGAGGCGGCGGCGGAGGCGGCGGCGGAGGCGGAGGCGGCGGCGGTGTGTAGAAGTTGTAGATCAAGCTCAGCAGCAGGCTGTGAGATTCGAACCGGCCGCTGGCGTCGATCGGAACGACACCATTGGCCCCGAAGTCCAAACTGTCGTTGAAGTTCATCGACTTCGTGCGGAAGTACCGGTACTTCAGGCCAACATCGATATTCTCGCTGACCGCCATGCGAACGCCGGCGATCGCCTGCCACGCAAAGCCGCTATCTTTATCGCCGAGCAACTTGACCCCGGCGATACCCGCACCGACGCCGACAAAGCCACCCCAACCGGCATCATCACCGAAATCCAGCATCGCGTTCACCATGCCCGACAGCACACTGGCATGACCGCCGAAATCGATGTTGTCGTTTTGAAGCGCAGGATCGATGTCGAGAGCGCTGTTGATCGCGAACAGGAACGGCTCGTCGATTTCGATGTCGTCGACCGACGCGTGCTTGTAGGCGACTTCGCCTTCCACGCGGAACATTCCGAAATCGTAGCCGCCGATCAGATCGAGGTCATAACCCGCCTTGTAATCGACATCGAAGCCTTCGTCGAAATGCGTGAGGCCACTCGGTATCGCGGGATCCGTCGTGATCGGGAAAAGCGCGTCCACATCGACGTTGGTGTCGCGAGGAAGAAGGATGCCGGCATCGACCCCCACATATGGCGAATTGTCGCGTGCAATTGCCGGTGTCGCGACGCCCGCCGAAGCGACGGCCGCCAGAAGCAGATATTTGCGCATGTACTAAGCCCCTTTCAGCGCTGATAATTGCGATCCCAACTTACGCGGCGATTCAAGGTTTCGCCATAGCAACAGGTTAGGGAAATCCATTAAATCTGTTGCTTATGCGCCACACCGCCCAAAGCCAGAAAAATGCCCGGGCGAAAGCGCCCGGGCACTTCTCCTCCCCAGTTGAAGGGGACCGCGACGGGGTCCCGCAAACCCGCAGGCTTGCGGGGTCATCCCATTATTGGCCGCGCTCACCCCTTTCGACCGGGGGCGGAGCCGGCGGAGGCGGCGGAGGCGGGCAAGTGCTCGTCGCCAGGATCACCGAACCGTCCGGGCACGTCTGCGTCGCCGGCGGCGGCGGAGGCGGCGGCGGCGGTGGCGGCGGTGGCGGCGGCGGTGGCTCGGCCGCTGCGAAGTTGTAGACCAGACTCAACAACAGGCTGTGCGACCGGAACTTCTGCTCCACGTCGGTAGTGAAGGCCGCATCGGTGGTCTGAACGACCGGGGTGCCGCCTACGTCCAGCAACCTCGGGTTGCCGAGCGCAGTAAATCCCGTGTTGTCCGAGAACTTGAGATTACCGGTTTGGAAGTAGCGATACTTCAGGCCGATATCGATGTTCGGACTGATTGCGTAGCGAACGCCGGCGATAAGCTGCCAGGCAAATCCGCCGTCGCTCTCGTCAAACGCATGCGCATTGGCATAACCGACGCCGGCCCCGACATAGCCGCCGATCCCGTCGTCGGCGCCGAAATCGAGCAGGCCGTTCAGCATACCGGACCAAACCTTGACGGTGCCATCAAGATCGAAGTCGGCTGAGCTGAGCCCCGGCAGGCCGGGCGCGCCCGGGTCACCGGCGCCTGCAGGACGATTGAGCGCGGCGTTTATCGCGGCGATGTCGGAGTCGTCGATCTCCAGATCGTCGGCTTTGGCGCGCTTGAAACCAAGCTCGCCCTCGACCCGGAACATGCCGAAGTCATAACCGCCGATCAGATCGATATCGTAACCCGTCTTATAGTCGACGCCGAACGCATTATTGAACGTCGTGCTGGCCGGGCCGGCTGGCGTCCCGGGGACATCTGCCGGATTGTTCGTGGTCGTGAATAGGACATTGAGATCGACGTCATTGTCCCTTGGGAACATCACGCCGCCTTCCAACCCGATATAGCCGGAGTTGTCGCGCGCGGCCGCCGGAGTTGCAATTGCAACCGCGGCTGCGGTGGCAAACAGAATTTTGCGCATGTCTTCTGCCCCTTTTTCCTGTTGGGTTATCGGCGCGGCAACATTCGCGGAGCGGCAAAGTTTCCGTCCAGCGTGGGCAGGGCATAACATCGGTCGAGTCTGTTGCTGCGGTGCAACAGGCGAGCCGTTGGGCCTCAGCGACGATCCGAAATGAAAGAGGCCGGAGCGTTCCCGTTCAGCCTCTCTTTTGTTCATTTTTTACAGCGGTTTAAGCGCCCGCGATCTGTTCGAGATCGACCTTGACGCCCGGCCCCATCGTGGAACTGACCGACACCTTCTTCACGAACTTGCCCTTGGCGCCTGACGGCTTCGCTTTGACGATTGCGTCCATGAAGGCGGTGAAATTCTCCTTGAGGTCGCCTTCGGAGAAGCTCGCCTTGCCGATCCCGGCATGGACAATTCCCGCTTTTTCGACCCGGAACTCGACCTGGCCGCCCTTGGCATCGGTCACCGCCTTGGCGACATCCATCGTCACCGTTCCGAGCTTGGGGTTGGGCATCAGTCCCTTGGGACCGAGCACCTTACCTAGCCGCCCGACCACGCCCATCATATCGGGAGTGGCGATCACGCGATCGAAGTCGATCGTGCCGCCCTGGACGGTCTCCATCAGATCCTCGGCACCCACGACATCCGCTCCGGCCTTCTTCGCTTCCTCGGCCTTGTCGCCCTTGGCGAACACGGCGACACGGACGGTCTTGCCGGTGCCCTTGGGCAGTGAGACGACGCCGCGCACCATCTGGTCCGAGTGCCGCGGATCGACTCCGAGGTTCAGAGCCACCTCGATCGTCTCGTCGAACTTGGCGGTTGCATTGCCCTTCACCACCGAAATCGCTTCATCGACCCCGTAGAATTTCTCGCGGTCGACCTCCGTCAGCGCCTTCTGCCTTTTCGAAAGCTTCGCCATCGCTTTAGCCCTCCACCACGTCGAGGCCCATCGCGCGGGCGGAACCTTCGATGATCTTCGTCGCCGCATCGAGGTCGTTGGCGTTCAGATCCTTCATCTTCTGCTCAGCGATATCGCGCAGCTGCGAACGGCGGATCGTCCCCGCGCTCTCCTTGCCCGTCTCGCTCGAGCCCTTCTGGATCCGCGCCGCCTTCTTCAAAAAGAAAGAAGCGGGCGGTGTCTTGGTGGTGAAGGAGAAGCTGCGGTCCGCATAGACGGTAATCACCGTCGGGATTGGAGCGCCCTTCTCGAGCTCCTGCGTCGCGGCGTTGAACGCCTTGCAGAATTCCATGATGTTCACTCCGCGCTGGCCCAGGGCAGGCCCGATCGGCGGCGCGGGATTGGCGATGCCCGCGGGCACCTGCAGCTTGATATAGCCGGTGATTTTCTTTGCCATTTCACTCTCGTTTCTTGTCCGCTGGACCCCGGATTAAGTCCGGGGTTCGACGGAACGTCGAAGTTTAGCGGTCCAGACGGCTCTCTCGAAGAGAGCCTCCCGCAGACGTTTCCGAATGTTCGGAAGGCGGCGCCCCTACACGATGGTGGCGCTTAAGCCAAGGCGCGACTTTTGCTATCGTTGTTTGGGGGTGGGGAGAAAAGGGAGAAAAGGGGAAAGTCCCATGAGGATGTTGCTTCTCATCAGCCTGACCGCCTTTGCCGCGAGCTCCGCCGCACAGGCGCAAATGAATTCGAAGGATTTGAAATGGGGTCCAGCGCCGCCCGGACTTCCGGCCGGTGCGCAAGCCGCCGTTCTGTCGGGCGATCCCACCAAGGAAGGCATGTTCACCATCCGCCTCAAATTCCCGGCGAACTATAGTGTAGCGCCGCATCAGCACCCGACCGACGAGCTGGTGACGGTGATCGAGGGCCAAGGCTCGTTCGGAATGGGCGACACGCTCGACAAGGCGAAGGCCACGACTCTGACCCAGTCCGGCTATATCGCCATGCCCGCGAAGATGAACCATTATGCGTTCACCACCACCGGAGCGACGATCCAGATTACGTCGCACGGGCCGTTCGCGATTACATACGTCAACCCGGCGGACGATCCGCGGAACGCGAAGCCCGAGAAGGGACGGTAGAGGACGAGGCGCCGAGCGCAGCGACGCCGACGCGAAGCGTCGCTGGAGCAGCGCGAAGAGACGGCGAGCCGCGGCCAGCGTGCGGGCGAAGCCCGACACGACTGACGCCACGCGATTCACTCGCGTGACGCCCCCCTCACCCTAACCCTCTCCCGCAAGGGGAGAGGGGACAGGAAGCTACTT
>JBKPLG010000096.1:0-29165 GCA_046731515.1 Pseudomonadota bacterium
CGATAACACTAGTGACGATAACGCCTACAAAGTCTCTGGCGGCCTCCACGGTGTTGGAGTTTCGGTCGTCAACGCACTTTCCGAATGGCTCCACCTCACCATCTGGCGCGACGGCGAAGAGCATTTCATGCGCTTCCATCACGGCGAGGCCGAAGCTCCACTGAAGATTACCGGGAAGACGGACAAGCGGGGCACGCAAGTCACCTTCATGCCTTCCGGCGACACGTTCAAGCAGACCGATTTCGACTTCGACCGGCTCGAGCACCGCTTCCGCGAGCTTGCTTTTCTTAACTCGGGCGTTCGTCTGGTGTTGACGGATGCTCGGCACGAAGAGCCGAAGAGCGTCGAAATGTATTACGAAGGCGGAATCGCGGCTTTCGTCAAATGGCTCGACCGCGCAAAGACGCCGATCGTGCCCGATCCAATCGCGATCAGCGGCCAGCGCGATGAGATCGGCATCGACGTCGCTCTCGAATGGAATGATTCCTATTACGAGAACGTCCTCACCTTCACGAACAACATCCCGCAGCGCGACGGGGGCACGCACCTTGCGGCCTTCCGCGCGGCCCTCACGCGCACGCTCAACAATTATGCCGAGCGATCGGGGCTGATGAAGCGTGAGAAGGTTTCGCTTACCGGCGAAGATATGCGCGAAGGCCTGACCGCGATTGTCTCGGTCAAGCTTCCGGACCCGAAGTTCAGCTCGCAGACCAAGGACAAGCTGGTCTCATCCGAAGTTCGCCAGCCGCTCGAAAGTCTGATGGCCGATAAGCTGGCCGAATGGCTCGAGGAGAATCCCGGGCATGCCCGCTCGATTGTCCAAAAGATTATCGACGCCGCCGCGGCTCGCGAAGCCGCTCGCAAAGCGCGTGAAGCGAGCCGCAAATCTGCGATGGGCATTGCCTCGCTTCCGGGCAAGCTCCACGACTGTCAGGAGCGCGATCCGGCAAAGTCCGAACTGTTCCTGGTGGAGGGCGACAGCGCCGGTGGATCGGCCAAGCAGGGTCGCGATAGCAAGTATCAGGCGATCCTCCCCTTGAAGGGCAAAATCCTGAACGTCGAGCGAGCGCGCTTCGACCGGATGCTGTCGTCCAAGGAAATCGGAACGATGATCCAGGCGATCGGCACGGGCATCGGCCGCGAGGAATTCAACCTCGAGAAGCTGCGCTACCACAAGATCATCCTGATGACCGATGCCGACGTCGACGGAGCGCACATTCGGACGCTTCTTTTGACCTTTTTCTATCGGCAGATGCCGGACCTCATCGAAAAGGGCCATCTCTTCATCGCCCAGCCGCCACTCTACAAGGTCAGCCGCGGCCGCTCAGAGGTTTATCTGAAAGACGATGCAGCCCTCGACGACTATCTCGAAGAAGCAGGCCTCGAAGGGCTGATTCTCGATGCGCCTGACGGGCAGCGTTCAGGCAACGACCTCAAGGCATTGGTCGATCATGCCCGACGCATGCGCTCGTTGATGCATTATGCACCGCGCAAATACGATCCAGCCTTGATTGAGGCATTGTCGATCAATGCGGCCCTCAAGCCGAACCTTGATCGAGACGGCAGGGCCAAGGCCGTCGTCAGGGTCGCCGAATGGCTCGGTGCCGGAGATGCGGAGGCAAGCTGGTCGGGTGAGCTAGCGGCTGAAGGAGGTTATCTTTTGAGGCGGCTTTGGCGCGGTGTGACCGATGCCTATATCATCGAGCCAAGCTTCCTCGTCTCGGCCGAAGCGCGAAAGCTCCACTCGCTGGCTGGCGAGCAGGCGGCGGTCTACGCGAAACCCTCGGTTCTGCGCACCCTCAAAAAGGGTGCGATCTCGGACGAGGCCAAGCCGGAGCAGGTCGAAGGTGTCGAGGATAAGGAGCAGCCGGCGGAAGCCGCGGAAGCTGAAACGAGGGGTAAGGAGGTTGCGGTCATCCGCCCATCGCAACTGCTCGACGCCGTTCTTGCTGCAGGCCGGAAGGGCTTGTCGGTTCAGCGCTATAAGGGTCTTGGCGAAATGAATGCCGAGCAACTGTGGGAGACGACGCTCGATCCGGCGAATCGCTCGCTGCTGCGGGTCGAGGTCGCGCAGGCGGATATCGCCGACGAGATTTTTACCCGTCTGATGGGCGACGTCGTCGAACCGCGCCGCGAGTTCATCCAGGACAACGCGCTCAGCGTCGCCAATCTCGACGTCTAGGAACCAGTAAGCCGTGGCCGATGTTGGCGCCCGCGTGGACAGCGTCCGTACCGTCACCCTCGCGAGCTACAATATGCGAAAGGCGATCGGGCTCGACCGGCGTCGCGATCCACACCGAGTGCTCGACGTGCTCCACGAAATCGACGCCGACATCGTCGCGCTGCAGGAGGCTGACAAGCGCTTCGGCGGTCGCGGGTCCGCTGTTCCACACGAGCTGATCGACACGCATGGCGTCTACAAGCCGGTGCATCTCGGCGTTCGACACAGGCGTCCGCTCGAAAAAGCACGTAAGCACGCGGAGCGACTGCTCAAGGTGAACACACGCAACATCGGGTGGCACGGCAATGCAATCCTGGTGAAACGCCACGTTGGTGTGCTCGATTGCGCAGCTTTGGATCTTCCGACGCTCGAGCCGAGGGGCGCGGTCATGGCCGAGCTGCTGATCGAAGACCAACCGCTTCGGGTCGTGGGAATGCACCTGGACCTGTCCGGGCTATGGCGCAAACGTCAGGTGCGCGCGATCATGGAAGCGATCGCCGCACGCCCGCAGAAGATGCCCACGGTGCTGATGGGTGACACCAACGAATGGCGGACGGTCGCCGGCTGCCTCCGAGAGCTCGAACCCGAATTCCATCTCGCTCCGACCGGCCCTAGCTTCCATGCGCGGCACCCAGTGGCGGCGCTTGACCGGATCATCGTCCACAAGGATTTAAACATAGAAGCCGCCGGCGTGCACATGAGCCATAACGCTCGTCGCGCGTCGGATCATTTGCCGATCTGGGCGCGAGTTTCAGCCTAGCCAGCGATTTTGCGCTGGCGCCGGCGTTGGATCGATGAGCCGATTCCCATTGCTTCGCGATATTTGACCACGGTTCGCCGAGCGACGTCGAAGCCGCGTTGTTTGAGGAGGCCCGCGATCGCATCGTCGCTGAGAATGTCGTTTTCCACACCGATCAGTTCCTTGATCGCCGCTTTGACCGCTTCGGCTGCGGCGCCGTCACCTTCTGCAGAGGCGACGCCCGAGCCGAAGAAATATTTCAGCTCATAAAGCCCCCGGTCGCACAGAAGATACTTGTTCGATGTGACCCGGCTCACTGTCGATTCATGCATTTCGATAGCCTCGGCAACCTCACGCAGAGTCATTGGCTTCAGGGCGGAAACGCCGCGATCGAAAAAACCTTGCTGCCGCTTCACGATCTCGGAGACGACCTTGATGATGGTTCGCGCGCGTTGATCGAGCGCTTTAACCAGCCAATTGGCGCTTTGCAGACATTCGCTGAGCCACGCGCGCGATCTCTTGTCCTGCGGACCGGACCTAAGCTCTTGATAGTAGCGGCGGTTGACAAGAAGACGTGGCAAAGTCGCCTGGTTCAGCTCCACCGCATAGGCGCTCCGAGTGCGGCGCACGAAGACGTCGGGAGTCACATCTTCTGCCGCCGCGCCGGAGAACTGGCAGCCGGGTTTTGGATCATAAGCACGAAGCTCGCGAACCATGTCCGCGAAATCCTCGTCATCCACCCCGCAGATGCGCTTCAGGTCGTTTGTGCGGCCTTTCGACAGCAGATCGAGATTGTCGATCAGCCGCGCCATCGCGGGGTCGTATCGGTCCGCCGCCTTGGCCTGGAGCGCGAGGCATTCGGCGAGCGAGCGCGCACCGACTCCCGGCGGGTCGAGGTCCTGAACGATTTCCAGAGCGCGTTCGACCAATTGGACGGGCGCTCCGCTCATCTCGGCGATGTCGACGAGTGGAACGGTGAGGTAACCGGTCTCCTCCAGCATTTCCGTGATGACGCGGGCAAGATCACCCTCCGGGCCAGATGCTCCGTGCAGCTGGTAAATCAAATGTTCGGCAAGCGACGTGGCCGAATATTCGACCCGATCGAAGTCGAATGCTTCATCGCTTGGACCGGAGCCGACGACATCCGAGAAGCTGTCGGTTTCGAGCGCTTCGTTCGTCCAGTCGACGTCCAGCGGACGATCATCGTCCGCTTGTCCAAGGATCAGATTGTCTGCGCCGGGGTCCTCCGGTGCTTCGTCACTTTCGTAATCGTCGCCCGCAATCTCCTCCGCCGGCTGTGCCGGTTCATCGTCACCGGATCGAGCCTCCAGAAGCGGGTTTTTGGCAAGCTCCTCGGCGATGAAGGTCTCAAGCTCGAGGTTGCTGAGCTGGAGCAGCTTGATCGCCTGCGCCAACTGGGGCGTCAGCACCAGTTGCTGGGTTTGGCGGATCGAAAGGCTGGGCCCGAGCCCCACGAACCAGCGTCCTCTTAGAGAGCGAAGCTCTCGCCGAGGTAGAGGCGCCGGACCTCCTGGTCGGCGACCAACGCTTCGGGAGTACCTGCAAACAGCACCTGACCGTCATAAATGATGCAGGCACGGTCGACGATGTCGAGCGTCTCGCGGACATTATGGTCGGTGATCAGGACGCCGATATCGCGCTGCTTCAATTCGCGTACCAATTCGCGAATATCGGCGATGGAAATAGGGTCGATTCCGGCGAACGGCTCATCGAGCAGCATGATGGACGGGTCGGCGGCCAGAGCCCTAGCGATCTCGCACCGGCGTCGCACGCCTCCCGACAAGGCCATCGCCGGAGATTCACGCAGCGCCGTCAAACCGAACTCGCTCAGCAACCGCTCGAGGCGAGCCTTGCGCTCCTCAATGTCAGGCTCGGTCACCTCGAGGACAGCGCGGATGTTATCCTCGACCGTGAGGCCGCGGAAGATCGACGTTTCCTGCGGTAAATAGCCGAGTCCGAGGATTGCCCGACGATACATCGGGAGATCGGTGATGTCCTGCCCGTCGAGGAAGATGCGACCGCTGTCCGGCTTCACCAGCCCCATGACCGAGTAAAAGCAAGTGGTCTTCCCGGCGCCAGTGGGACCAAGCAGCCCCACGACTTCGCCGCTATGCACGTCGAGCGAGACGTCATGGAGAACTGCTCGCCTGTCATAAGCTTTTGCAATCGAACGGATTTCCAATCCGCCGATCGTCTGTGCCCCGGGCGTTGGGCGTACGAATGTCGCGGCTTCGTTCACCCGATCCGCCTACTGCCGCTGCGGCTGCCGTCGTTGCGGCACAGTGAAGTGACCGGTGACGCGCCCGCCGGTCTGGTTCACCCCGGGTGGTCCGCCATCGACGACCGCGCGCCCGGAATCCAGGTCGATGACCAGCCGCGAACCATTGATCTGATTAGCGCCGCGGTTGAGTTGGACATTGCCGATCAGCGTGATCAGCTTGCGTTCGAGGTCGTATATGCCGAACTCGCCCTTTGCCGTCTCCGACGGGCTTCGGACCACGACGCCGCCTGCGGCATCGAGCCGCCGAATCTGCACCCCGCTGCTGTTGGATTGTCCGCTCGAGTAGGCAACCGTCAGCCGCTCGGTATCGAGGGTGAGATCCTCCTGTGTGGCATGAACATTACCGGCGAATATCGCCCGATCGGCCTGATCCTGCACTTCGATTCGGTCAGCGGAAATATCGACGGGTGCGTCGCTGTTGTGACCCTTGAGCGCGGAAACCGAACTCTGTTGCTGAGCCAGAGCCGCGGTCGCGCTGAGCGCGCCGAGTGCAAGGATGATGCCAATGGGCCGCACGCCCATCATCTGACTGCGCCCTGCACGATTTTCAAGCGAGCGCCTCCATCAAGCACAACTTTGCGCTCGCCGAGGTCAGCCTTGATCTGGCCGGCTTGAAAGTCACCCAGACGCATTTGTCCTGAAACAGGTCCGGAGCTCGCCAACTGCCGCTGCTTGAGGTCAACCGTGACATCGCGCGTCGCAAGCCGATAGCCGTCGGGACCGGCGACCCTCACCGGACCATCCACGACGACCTTCTGGTTATCCAAATCATAGCGTCCCCGGTTCGCAGCGATCATTAGCGGCCCCTGCGCCAATCCAAGCTGTGCAAACATGTCGCGAATATCGACGATTGGGACCTCCGAGCTGCGCTGAATCGCGCTGTTTGCCCGCATGACAAACTGCTGCCCCTTGTTATCGGTACCGACATAGCGAGCCGCCTCGACGCGCATCCGCTCAGGGGCATTCTCGACCTTCTTCTTGTCGAGGATGAAACTGACGTCGCCCTTCTTGTCGAGCGGCGCAAGCATAAGGATGGCGATCAGTGCTCCGACCGCGATTGGAAGTGCGACCTTCGTCCAGCGGACTAGCCGATCGTGGGCGCTGCCTGGTACGGCCCAGCGTTGCTGGACCTGGCGTTCCCTTGTAGCCGCATCAGACATGGCAAAGCCTAGCCGTCATGGGCGAAAATGTCCTGCTCCGCCCAACCGGCAATATCGAGCAACGCCCGCGCCGGCAGGAAGTCGAAGCAGGCTTGAGCCAAGGGCATACGATCCTCGCGGATAAGCCGTTCGTCGAGCTTCTCCTTGAGCGCATGGAGGTAACGCACGTCGCTCGCAGCATATTCCTGCTGAGCGTCGGTTAGCTCGTCCGCGCCCCAGTCGCTCGTCTGCTGCTGCTTTGAAAGGTCGATATTGAGCAGCTCCTTAACAAGATCCTTGAGGCCGTGCCGGTCGGTATAGGTTCGCACCAGCCGCGACGCGGTCCTGGTGCAATAAAGCGGCGCCGCGACGATCCCGAGATAGGACTTCATGATGCCGATATCGAAACGCCCGAAATGATAGAGTTTGAGGCGGTCGGGATCACTGAGCAGCGCCTTCAGGTTCGGTGCCGAATAATCGCTTCCGTGACGGAAGCGGATCAGGTGCTCATGTCCTTTTCCGTCCGACAATTGCACGAGGCACAGACGGTCGCGCCCGGGAACCAGGCCCATGGCTTCGGTGTCGACGGCAATCGGGCCGTCGGCGAACCGGACATCGGACGGCAGATCTTCCTCGTGAAAATGGACGGCCATTCCAACTCCTTGAGCAAAGCTACGGCTGTCTTAGTCCGCCTGGCATGTGCCTTGCCAGCCCTGCCCTGATTCGATCACTAGAGCGCGCAATATTTTTCATGTAAGGCTGTGAATGGTGCGTGAGTGAGAATCGCGCCGGCCGGTTGCGCCTTTGGCCCAGCGCGTTGGTTTTATTTTAGTGGGGCACACGGAAGTTTGAACAAGCATGGGTTTCGATAGAGGGCGCAAGGGGGATCGCGGTGGTCGCGGCCGCGACAAGCGCGATGGTTTCTTCGGCGAAGACAATTTCGGCGATTCGGTGGCATTTCAGGAGCGGGGCGGCTACGGCGGCGGACGCGGCGGTTTTGGCGGAGGCGGAGGCGGTGGCTTTCGCGGCGGCGCCGGCGGCGGCGGCGGCGGTGGCGGTGGCTTTCGCGGCGGCGGCGGCGGAATGCCTCCACAGGTCGTCGGAGAAGGCAAGGGCGTCGTCAAGTTCTTCAATCCGCAAAAAGGATTCGGCTTCATCGTCCGCGACGACGGAGGTGAGGACGTGTTCGTTCACATCTCAGCGGTCGAGCAGGCGGGTCTTACCGATCTGGCCGACGGCCAACCGTTGGAGTTTACTCTGGTCGACCGAGGCGGACGCATCTCGGCAACGAACCTTCGGATCGAAGGCGAGCCGATGGCGGTCGAACGGAGCAGCGGAGATCGCGGGCCGCAGCGCCAGCTGACGGGCGAAAAGGCCAGCGGAACGGTGAAGTTCTTCAACTCGATGAAGGGCTTCGGATTCATCCAACGCGACGATGGTCAGCCCGATGCATTCGTGCATATTTCGGCCGTCGAGCGCGCGGGGATCCCGACGCTTAACGAGGGCGACCGGCTCGAGTTCGAGCTTGAGGTCGATCGTCGCGGCAAATATGCGGCTGTGAATCTTCAGCCGATCAGTTAGGATTGCCAGACTTTAGGGGGCGGAAGGGCCGGTGGAGACATCTCCGCCGGTCCTTCTCTTTGTCCGCTAGAGCGCACTCTCGTAGAATGCAGCGAGGTCGGTCTTGAGCTGCCGAGCCGATCCGGGATCAAGATACATCATGTGGCCGGCCGGGTAATAAACATAGCGGACGTTGGCCGCGATTTGCGGATCAAGGGCCATATGCCCGATCTCGTAATCAGCTCCGAAGAAGGGCGTCGCGAGGTCATATAGCCCATTGACGCTAAGCAGCTTTAGGCGTGGATTTTCGCGCATCGTTTGCGCCAGGTCGGAGCTCGTATCTGCCGCAAATTGCTGTCCGTCGGGGGCATTGTGCTGGAAGTTCCAATCGTTGCCGATCCCGGCGTAATTGTTGGGCCGAAAGGTCAAGGAACTGTTGTAGCCAAGGTCGCGGAACAGATAGTCGTTGAAGGCGCCAACAAACGCTCCCGTTATTGCGCTGGCCTGCGGATCGTAAGTCGGATTCTCGCCGACGGGATCAGCCTCCGTCCCGACGTAACGCGAATCAATTCGGCCGATGATCTGACGCCGGTCGCGCAGCAACTCGCGCTGGAAACGATTCGGATTCACGCGGAGATCGGCTTTGAAGATGTAGTCGGGGGACAGGCCGGTGAGCCGCGCCATCTGCTGCGCGACCGATCGCTTTTCTTCCCCGCTGATCGCGCCACCCTTTTGCAGGGCGGAAGCGTAGGGACCCGCCGCAAACGCCTTCGCCTCGGCTACGAAGCTCATGAGGTCAGGCTTCGGCTCGATTTTTCCATGGTACCAGGCGTCAGCCGCGTAAGTCGGCAAGAAGTTGACCAACGACTGGTCGCCAGCAAAGTCTGAGAAATTCAACACCGTTGAAACGAGCACGATGCCGTTCAGCTGAACGCCCTTATCGGACAGTGCCTTGGAAAGGCCTGCGGCGCGTGTCGTTCCATAGCTTTCGCCAATGATGAACTTGGGTGAGTTCCAGCGACCATATTTGGTGAGGTAGCGCTGGATAGTCCGACTGAACGCGTCAATGTCCTTGTCGACCCCGAAAAAATCCTTGGGTTCGGCCTTGCCGAGCGGACGCGATAGCCCTGTCGTCGGCGCATCGATGAAGACCAAATCGCTGACGTCAAGCAGCGTGTCGGGGTTCGCGCCGTAGCGGAACGGCGGTCCGGCGACCGTCTCGGGGAGCGAGGCGTCAACCTTCACCGGGCCAAAGGAACCCATGTGCAGCCACATGGTGGAGGAGCCGGGACCACCGTTGAACAGGAAGGTGACCGACCGCGGTGTTCCCCGCGATTCGACGGTGTAGGCGGTATAGAACATGCTCGCCGTAGGCTTGCCGTCGTCGTCGCGAATGGTGAGTGTTCCCGGAGTGACCGTGTAGCTCAAAGTGCGGCCCCGGATCGGGACCGAACGCTTCATCGGCTGTGCGTCTTCCTCGACACTAGCCTTGGCAACGTCGGGGTCGGGCTTTGCAGCCTCGGCCTTGGCCTCGGGCGTAGGCGTGTCTCCAGCCGGAGCGTTCGGCTCCGCCGCAAAAGCGGCGCCCGAAAACAGCAGGGTGAACAGCAACAGCGAGCGACGCATCATTGTCCTTCCATCGAAATTGGTCTGCCCTGGACCATGACATAGCCGATGCGTTGCACGGCGGTCGGATCGACCAACGGGTCTCCTGCGACTGCGATCAGGTCCGCGGACTTTCCAGGGTCGAGCGTGCCCGTCTCCGCAGACAGATCCATGAGGTCCGCACCACCTTTTGTGGCGGCAATCAGCGCGTCGCGCGGACTCATCCCACCCTTTTGGACCATGAGCGCAAGTTCCTTGCCGGCGTCCTTGTGAGGTGCAACCGCACTGTCGGTGCCGAGTGCGATCTTGATGCCGGTCCGGTAAGCGAGGTTCAGGCCCTTGCCCCAAGCATCGACGGTCATCCGCGCCTTGGCCTCAGACTCAGGAGAGATCTTGCCTGTGCCGATCAGTGCCTGGGCTCCGCTGAAAGCGATCAGCGTCGCCGAATAATAGGTGCCGTGCGACTTCATCGCCTTCGCTCCGGCGGCGTCTAGGAACGTACCATGCTCAATTGAATCGACGCCGGCACGAGCCGCTCCCTCGATCCCACGTGCGCCGTGTGCGTGCGCCGCCACCTTGAGGTGCATCGCATGCGCCATGTCGACGATGCCCTTCATCTCGGCGTCGGTGAAATGCTGTTCGAGGCCCATCGCACCGGGATCGAGCACTCCGCCAGTCGCCATGATCTTGATGACGTCGACGCCGGCTGCAGCGAGTTGCCGGACGACCTTCTGGCATTCCTCGACACCGGTGCAAACCGACGAGTTGAGGTGCGCTTCATTGATCGCACCGGCGAGTTCGGGAGGCACGCCGGTCGCGGCATCGGCGTGTCCGCCAATGATCGACAGCGGTTCACCGGACACTTTGATCCGCGGCCCCGGAAAACGGCCCTCGGCCACGGCATCGCGGACGGCAATCACTGCGCCGGTCGGACCGCCGAGGTCGCGTACCGTGGTGAAGCCGGCGCGAGCCATTTCGAGCGCATGGGTGAGGCCGAGGGTGGCGGCATATTCATTGGAATATTTCTGCGTGTATGAAGCATACCAGGGCGTACCCGACGTCTGGGTCAAGTGGACGTGGACATCGGTCATTCCGGGCATCACGGTTCGGCTGCGCTCATCGACGATGATGGCCCCAGGCGGCGCCGTGAAGCCACTATCGATCCGGCTGATCCGGCCGTTTTCGACAATTACCGTCGAATTGCCGCGCGCGGGCTGGGCCGCGTCGACGATCAACTGACCGGCCTGGATCGCATAGGTTTCGGCACTTGCGACAGTGGCCGCGGCCAGCGCGGCAGCGCTGGTGAGCATATGTTTCAGCATCGACCTCCCCTCTCCCGGAAGAGATGGACGCTTAGCGGCTCGACCGTACGCTTCAAGTTACGAGTGATTTAAGGACAGCGATGCGATCGGCTTCGTTCGCGGGTTTGTCTGTCCGGATTCGGCTGATCCTTGGGAAGCGCATCGCCAAACCGGATTTGTGGCGTGTGCTGGAATGGATGGAATCGAATGCAACTTCGAGGACCAAGGTCTTCTCGACTTCGCGAACTGGTCCGAAGCGCTGCACTGTGTGCGCGCGGATCCAGCGGTCGAGCCAGCGCAACTCCTCGTCGGTGAAGCCGAAATAGGCCTTGCCGACCGGCAGCAGCTCTCCGCCTGTGCTGGAATCGTCGGCCCAGCAGCCGAACGTATAGTCGCTGTAATAGCTCGAACGTTTCCCCGAGCCGCGCTGGGCGTACATCAGGACGCAATCGGCGGTAAGCGGATCGCGCTTCCATTTGTACCACAGGCCTGTCCGCCGGCCCGCGACATAGGGACTGTCGCGACGTTTGAGCATGATGCCCTCGATCGCAACATCACGCGCACTGGCGCGCATGTCCTCCAGCTCTTCAAAGCTGTTCGCCTCGATGAGTTGAGAGACGTCGAAACGCTCCGGGTCGAGACTGACAGCGAAGGCTTCGAGGAGCTGGCGGCGGTCCGTCCAAGGTAGGGTGCGCAGGTCCTCATCTGCGTCTAGCAGGATGTCGTACAGGCGGACGAACGCCGGATAGGCACCCAACATCTTCTGGCTCACATTCTTGCGGCCGAGTCTTTGTTGAAGTGCGTTGAAGCTCGCGGCAGAAGCAACCTGCAGGCCCGACCCCTGCGCCTCTCCGCGCACCAGCAACTCGCCGTCCAGCACCGCACGCGTTCGGAACGCTTCGGCAATATCGGGGAAGCTTCGCGAAATATCGTCGCCAGTGCGGCTGTAGAGCCGAGTCTCGCCGCCAGCATGAACGAGTTGAACGCGGATCCCATCCCACTTCCATTCGGCCGCGAACTCATCGAGCGAAACCTTCGTGTCTTCGAGAGGATGTGCGAGCATGAAAGGACGGAACACGGGCAGGTCTCGCGCGGTCGGCTGCTCACCGCGTCCCTCCGCCCAGTCGAACAGCTCGCTAAACGGCGGGCGGAGGCCGTGCCAGACCTCTTCTACGGCGTCGAGCTCAAGCCCAAATGCCTGCGCTAGCGCCTGTTTGGCGAGGCGCGCGTTGATCCCCACCCGCAGCTCGCCGAGCGCGAGTTTCAGCAGCGCAAAACGTCCCGACGCGTCCAAATGGTCGAGCATTCGTGCGAGCGTGTGCGGGGCATCCATGCGTGACGCTAAACGCAGTCGTTCGATCGCCTCGGAAATTCCGATGGTCGAATCGTCGATCTCAGGCGGCTCGCCTTCGAATTTGGGCCAAAGGAGCGCGACCGTTTCCGCCGTGTCCCCGACATAGTCCCGGCTCATGTAGAACAGCACCGGGTCGATCCGTTCTTCAACCAGGCCGCGAATCGCGGCCGGTTTCACATGCGGGATATCGAGTGTGCCGGTTAATGCGGCGAGACCGTAGCCGCGGTCCGGATCAGGCGTTTCCCTGAGATAATCGCCGATGAGCTTCAGCTTCGTATTGCGCGATCGCGTGTAGACGAGGTCGTCAAGCAGTTGCGAGAAAGCGCGCATCGCGCATCAAAATGCGCGACAAAAGCTGAGGTGCCTAGTTCAAGCGAACGGCAAGGGCGGCAAGGATGGTTGTACCATCTTGGTCGGACTGACTGTCCAATGCTTCGGCGACATGTTCCAAACAAGAATGCATCGTCACCCGATGCCCAGGCAGGAGCGCGCGCTGTGCGGAACAGCGAGCGAGGCCTTCGAGCGCTGCCAGGCCATGTTCGACGGCAAGTTGACGGATTGCGTCCATTTTCGCGTGCAGATCGAGCGGCGAGAGGCGGGGACCGGCATCACGGATTTCGGCGACCCGAAGGCCGACCTGCATCCTAACGTGGGCGAGCGGATCCGTCGCCATACCTGCCTCCTGCCGAAGAAGGCTGGCGCACTTTCGTTAATGAGCCGTTACGACCTGGCTTCGGTTGACAGAATCGGCCTGCTGCGTCATTGGCGCCACGACTGAGCGGCGAGGGCCGCTTTTCTTTTTTCAGTTGGGATCGATTCAATGGCGAAGCCGGCAACGGTCAAGATCAAGCTCGTCAGCACTGCGAACACGGGCTTCTATTATGTGACCAAGAAGAACCCGCGGACCCAGACCGAGAAATTGAGCTTCAAGAAGTACGACCCGAAGGCGCGCAAGCACGTCGAATTCAAGGAAGCAAAGATCAAATAAGCCTGCCCCTCGGGCGGCTAATTCTCGCTATCATTCCGTCCGGTTTCGTCTGGGCCTGGGCCTTCCTGCGCCTCGCCCGGAGGATCCTCCATCTTCTCGACCTTGGCCGAATCGCTGTCGTTTTTTAGCAGCTCGTCGACCGTCTCCGCGAATCTCACGACCGAGATCGGTTTCGACACATAGGCCTGCGCTCCCGCTTCCCGGATACGCTCCTCGTCGCCAGTCGCGGAATATGCCGTGACCGCCATGATCGGGATGCTGGCGAGCTTGTCATCCTTCCGGATCATTCGAATGAGGTCGAGCCCGCTGACGTGGGGCAGCTGAATGTCGGTGATCACCAGATCGGGAGAGAAGTTGCGCGCAGCATCGAGCGCGTTACGGCTGTCGGTCACTGCTTCCGGCTCGTGGCCGTGCGCCGCGAGCAGGTCGCAGAACAGCTTGATGTTGAGGGCGTTGTCCTCGACGATCAAGATCTTGGCCAAGCTGTTCCCCCTCACACCTTCTTGGGCCTCAGTCTAAGCGATGGTACCTGCAACGCCAAATGATCCACATGCTGTTGCCCTTGCCGCGCTAGCGGCAACGCTCACTGACCAGCGTCGGGCGCAGCGGTTCCTCGAACTGACCGGAATTGGGACAGAGGAGCTTCGTCTCCGAGCACATGAATCGGAACTGCTTGTTGCGTTGATTGCATTTCTCGAAGCGCATGAGCCCGATCCCATCTCAGTTTCTGAGCTAATGGGCATCGAACCGGAAAAGCTGACCGCCGCGAGACGCGAACTGGAGGCCGATTCATGACCGATCTGAGGAAGACCATCCTGATGACTGGGGCAACCGCCGGATTCGGCCAAGCCGCCGCGCGACGCTTTGCCAGCGGTGGTTGGACAGTGATTGGCACCGGACGCCGCGCCGAGCGGTTGCGAGCGCTTCAGCAGGAGCTCGGCGATGCATTCCTGCCGCTCGAGATCGACATGCGAGACATTCGGGCCGTTGAGAGTGTCGCGGAGCTGGGGCCGCCATGGGATGAGATCGACCTGCTCCTCAACAACGCTGGCCTCGCCCCACCGACTGATCCTCTGAGCGAAACGGACTGGGAGCGGATCGACACCGTGATCGAAACCAACATTACAGGTTTGGTTGCGCTCACTCGTGCGCTCCTCCCCAAGCTCGTTGAGCGAAAGGGGCAGATCATCAATATGTCGTCGGTGGCGGCGACCTACCCTTACAAAGGCGGCGCGGTCTACGCGGGCACCAAGGCTTTTGTCCGTCAATTCTCGCTCGACCTTCGCTGCGACCTCGCTGGCACGGGCGTTCGAGTCACATCAGTCGAACCTGGCATGGCGGAAACAGAGTTCACGCTCGTGCGGACCGGTGGCGACAAGGAAGCGTCAGAGAAGCTCTATGCCGGCATGGATCCGATGACGAGTGAAGACCTCGCGGACCTCTTCTGGTGGCTCGCGAATCTTCCGAAGCACCTCAATATCAATGCAATCGAACTGATGCCGGTGAGTCAGAGCTTCGCCGGCTTCACTGTGAGCCGGGAGGGTTGATTCCTTAGCGGACGAGTGCTTGGGGCAGGCCATGAGCATCGAGCAACGACTTGCCGAACTCGGCATCACTCTTCCGCAGCCTGCCGCCCCGGTCGCGGCTTATGTACCATCCGTCGAACGGGGCGGGCTTCTGCATATTTCGGGGCAGATCAGCTTCGCCGAGGATGGAGGTCTTATCAAAGGTCGCCTCGGCGAGAATGTCGATCTTGAGGGGGGAATCGCTGCGGCACGACGCTGCGGCGTGATGTTGCTGGCACAGATCAAGGCCGCGCTCGGCTCGCTCGACCGTGTAGAGAAGGTCGTGAAGCTCGGCGTTTTCGTAAATAGCGCGCCATCCTTCACCGACCAGCCGAAAGTCGCGAATGGTGCGTCGGAGCTAATGCAGGACGTGTTCGGAGAGGCGGGACGACACGCTCGAAGTGCGGTCGGCGTTACAACTCTCCCGCTCGGCGTCGCCGTCGAAGTCGACGCGATCGTTGCGGTGAAGGCCTAGTTCAGGAACGCTCGCCTACCCAGATTTATGGGTATGGGCGATCGCGAGGCAGAAATCCTGGCCCGTCTCGGGCGCGGCGTTGCCGACGTCGATGAATTTCAATGGGATGGTTTAAGCCGCGGCGATCCGTTCCTCAGCCATGCGTTTCTCTCGTCGCTCGAGGATTCGGCCAGCATCGGTGCTGGGACGGGCTGGTCACCGGCGCCGATCCTCGTCGAAGAGGAAGGCAAGCTTCTCGCCGCTGCCCCCACTTATGTGAAGAGCCACAGCCAGGGCGAATATGTTTTCGACCACGGTTGGGCGGACGCGTGGGAGCGCTCCGGCGGGCAATATTATCCGAAGCTGCAAATCGCCGTCCCTTTCACGCCCGTGCCCGGTTCGCGATTGCTCGGGACCCGCCCGCAGCAGCTGCTCGCCGCGGCGGAAGCGGTTACGGTGCAAAGCGACCTTTCCTCGGCGCACATCACGTTCATCGATGATGAAGATGCTTACGAATGTGAGCGTCGCGAGTGGCTCATCCGAGACGGGATCCAGTACCATTGGACGAACCGCGGATATACGAACTTCGAGGATTTCCTCGCGGCGCTCAGTAGTCGCAAGCGTAAGGCGGTCCGCAAGGAACGGGGGGCCGCGCGTGAAGGCCTCAATTTCCGCGCACTTCGCGGCGCCGAAATCGGCTCAGCGGAGTGGGACGCGATGTGGGCCTTCTATCAGGACACTGGCGGCCGGAAATGGGGGCGTCCATATCTTACTCGCAACTTCTTCGACCTGATTGGCAAGCGCATGGGCGACAGGGTCCTGTTGTTGCTCGCCTATCGCGGCTCCAAGCCGATCGCGGGCGCTCTCAATTTTGTCGGCTCCAGCGCGCTCTACGGTCGATACTGGGGTACCACCGACGAAGTGCCGCTCCTTCACTTCGAGCTCTGCTACTACCAGGCCATCGAATGGGCGATCGCGCACGGCCTATCGTCTGTCCAGGCCGGAGCGCAGGGCGAGCATAAATTGGCGCGCGGTTACGAGCCGGTGATTACACAGTCCGCGCACTTCATTCCGAATCGCAGCTTTCGGAACGCCGTGGCCGATTTTCTGGAGGCGGAGCGGACGGCGATTGCGCAGGAGTTGGAATGGCTACGAGGAGCACTGCCCTATCGCTCGTCCTCGTCGGAATAGATGGCAACGGTTTTCCCGCCGGCGTCGGCCATTCCGCGATACATCGCAGGCGTGGTGAATCCCCATGCGGCATCGCCATTGGGCGCAACGGCGATGAGACCTCCTTTGCCTCCGAGGGTGCGGATGTCGGCAAGTACGGAGTCGAGGGCCTGCTGCAATGCATCGCCACCGAGACGCACGCGTTCTGCGAGCTGATGTGCAGCCACGGCGCGAATGAAATATTCGCCGGACCCCGTCGCCGACACTGCCGCTGATCTGTCATCGGCATAGGTGCCCGCGCCGATTAATGGGGAATCCCCAACGCGGCCCCAACGCTTGGCCGTAAGTCCGCCGGTCGAAGTCGCGACGGCGACGTGGCCGTCGACATCGACGGCAACCGCTCCGACCGTGCCGTACTTCACTTCGTCGTCAAAGCCGCCGACGGCTACCAGTTCCTCCAGCTGGCGCCGCCTCTCGGGAACCTCGAACCAACTATTGTCGACCTGCTCCAGGCCAGCTTCCCGAGCAAACTGGTCGACGCCGTGCCCCGACAGGAACACATGCGGTCCCTTTTCCAACAACAGCCGCGCGAGGCTGATCGGCGCCCGCGTGGTGCGAAGTCCCGCAACCGCGCCGGCGCGGCGCGTGCGGCCGTCCATGATGGCGGCGTCGAGTTCGATGTATCCCTCGGCAGTCAGCACGCTTCCGCGACCGGCGTTGAAGCAAATGTCTTCCTCGAGCACTCGCACTGCCGCCTCGACCGCGTCGAGCGCGCTCTCGCCGCGCCCGAGAATCGCCGATCCCGCCGCAAGTGCCGCCTCCAGTCCGTCGCGGGCGCACTGTTCGACCTCCGCACCGAGCCTGTGCGGGCGCATCGAGCCCGCGCCGCCGTGAATCACCAGTCGCCAGCGCTGTTCAGTCATGGAGACGCCTTAGCGGGGCAATTTGGCCGATTCCAGTCGACCTCTTATGGTTCGGCATATTATTATGATATCATATTTGAGGGAGGCAAAAGTGGCTAACAACAAAGTCATTGCGCTGACGGCCACTGAGGAGCGGCAAGCCGCGACCTTCAGCGGCTATCTGATGCTGATTATCCTGTTCCTCGCAATCTTCGCCGACATCTATGGGATCAATCGGCTGTCCAACGGAGGCGACCGGACGGCACTTTCCGTCGTCGTCATCGCGACAGCGGTTTTCATTCTCGTTATGCCGGGCTTCTACATGCTTCAGCCCAACCAGGCCGTGGCAATCACTTTGTTCGGCGAATATCGAGGCACGGACCGGGCCACCGGGCTCCGCTGGACCTGGCCGTGGATGGGTAAGAAGAAGCTCTCGGTCCGCGCCAACAACTTCATCTCCGAAAAGATCAAGGTCAACGATCTGCGCGGCAATCCTATCGAGATGGCTGCACAGATCATGTGGCGCGTTATCGACACGGCGCAGGCGTTATTCGATGTTGACGATTACAAACAGTTCGTTCGGGTCCAGGTGGAAGCGGCGATCCGAACGATCGGGTCGCGCTATCCCTACGACGACTTCCAGCATCAGGAGATCAGTCTGCGCGGCACCCATGACGAGGTGGGAGCCGCGCTCAAGACTGAATTGATCGCCCGCCTCACCGTCGCCGGAATCACCATCGACGAATGCGGGTTCGTACGCGACGGAGATTGCCGGTGCGATGCTTCGCCGTCAGCAGGCACAGGCGATCGTTGCCGCTCGCCAAACCCTCGTCGAGGGCGCCGTCGGGATGGTCGAGATGGCACTCGACGCCTTGTCGGAAAGAGACGTCGTCAAGCTCGATGACGAGCGCAGGGCGGCGATGGTGTCCAATCTGATGGTCGTCCTGTGTGGGCTCCGCGAGGCGGAACCGATTGTGAACACCGGAACCCTCTACGCCTGAGGAGTCAGCGTGAGCGGAGAGCGCAAAGCTTACCCGCTTAGGGTCGATCCCGCATTATGGGCGGCCGTCGAGCGCGCGGCCGGTGCCGACTTGCGCAGCGTCAATGCCCAGGTCGAATGCCTGCTGCGCGAGGCACTCGGCGCGAGAGGTGTGAAACTCAAGGCGCCAGCAGCCCGGAAGCGTGGGCGACCGCCCAAAGAGAAGCCCGATGAATGACAGTCCGGAATGGTTCGCGCCCAAGCGTTACGGCTACGGCATCGGGCGGCCAATCTCTTGGCAAGGCTCGACCGTTTTGGCGCTTTATCTGATCGTGGTCGTTATTGCCGTGTGGCGTCTTCCGTCGCGACCTGCCATCGTCCTAGGAGTGCTGGTTCCGGTAACCACTCTTTTTCTTGTAATCGCATCGCGTACGACCCGCGGCGGTTGGTGTTGGCGATGGGGTGAAACGGATTAACCCACCGATAGATCGCGTTGCTGGTTGACCAGCCGCCATTCATCGAGGTCGGAGAGCATGATTCGAGCTCCCTGCTCCGCAAGATCCGCTGCGCGGTTCAATGTAACGTCCTTGCACAGCTCCTGTTCGATCAGCCTCAGCGTGTTCGCGGTCGCTTGCGAACGTACGGCATCGCCGCCGAAATCGGCCTGAAAGCGAATTCCGAAAACCGCGGTGCCGAGCGCAGGAAAGCCCGCCGAAACGAGCGTGAACCAATTGCCATAGGTGTTCACGAAATTGGCGCCTGCAGCCAATCCGATCAGCGTCGCCACAGATACGAGCAAAGTCCCACCGAACAGGATTGTGCCAATCTGCCCCAGGCGACGGTCGAGCAGGTCGATCTGTATCGCATTACGCTCGTGATAGCCGACTTGCGGAGACACTTCATGTTTGGCGATCGCTTTGGCCAGGCGCGCCGCACAAACCCGATCGATCACCCCAGCGGGACAGCCCATCGCGCGCCAAATTCCGCTCGCGTACCAATCGATCCAGCGCTTCGGCACGGGGTTGGTTTCGGTACCCGGCGGATCGGGCGCTGCGATTCCGAGCAGCTTCAAGCTGCGCATCGGTCGAAGCCGTTCGGCAAGCTGGCGGTAATCGAGCCACCGGCGATGCCATTCATTGCGGCTGCCGATGTGCGCGTTGAGAATGATCGCCAGCGTGATCAGCATCTCCACCACGGCGAAATCGAATTTGTACTCATTCGCCATGAAGCCGCTGAGACCCAGGCACACGGCAAAGCCGCCGAGCACGAAGTTGAAAATGTGGCCGCTGCGGTAAGTCTGGGCGAAGTGGGTCGCCAGCCGGTCGGCCCAGCTGTAGGCCTCTTCCAGAAGGTCCATCGGCGCTGTGATGTTGTAGGCTATTGAGCAGCCTTCGCGATAGCGACGCCATTCGTCGCGGATTTGCGCCTCGGAATGACTTTCGGTGAGATCGCGCACGCTGATCCGGCGGACGCCGGTGGCGGTGAGGAGCAGCGGATATTCCAGCCGCACGCGGATGTTGCGCAGCCGCTCCCTCGCGAAGCGCTTCACGAACTCCTGCTCATGCTCGTCGGGTGGAGGCATCAGTAGACCGGTGAGCATCGCATCGACATCCGCTCGGTTGAGCTGGCGCGCCACAGTCGGATCGTCGGCCACGGTCAGCACGCTCGGGTCGAATGCACTCCACAGCACGCGCGGGGCGGCATCGGGTTCGGGCGGGACATGGATCACCGCCGTCCCGTGCGTGATCGCGTGGACTGCGACCTCCCCAGTGCCACCGCGACCGCGTGGCGGGAGCCCGTCCCATACTGCGATCAGGATATCGGAATGGGCGACCGTCGCGCGTCCGGTCATCACATAGGCGTCCAATTGCCGCTGCTGGTCGCCGGGCAGCTCGAGCACGCAGGTCGCACGTGTAAGCAGTGAATCGTACCGCTCGCGTGCTTCGTCATTGGCGAGGCTCGCCCGATATTCGGCCCGGCTGAAGGGGAGCAATGCCTGCAGCTCCCATTCGAGCTCCAACGCGACTTCCGCAGCGATCTGGTCGGCGCCATCGGCGATCGGCGAGACGAACCGCATACGCGGTGGATCCGAAGCGAAGCATTCCTGCTCGCGTTCAAGCAGGGCGGCGCCGGCGTCAGCGATAAGAACGAGAATTTCGCGAAGCCGTGAGCGCAGCGCCGACAGGCTCCCTGGTGGAAGCATGTCGGCGCGATGCCCGGTGATGCCGACGCTGAGGACGAACGGAATGCGCGGTGGACCGCGTTGCGGCCCATCACGCACCGACGCTTCAAGGCCTTGAAGCGGAAGTCTGTTCAGAACCTTTCTCCACTGACGTCAGTGGCGTCCGCCTCCCCCATTTTCGTAGATGGGGTCAAGCTCTCCTACGTCAGTACCCTCCATATCGGTAAAAAATAATGTGTAGCTAAATGTCGCAGGAGGATCCTGATTCTTGTTTTGAATACGAAGCTTCTTCTCCTTCAAATCTTCAACAGAAATTTGCCCGTTGCTGTTTATACCGCCGCCCTTGCCTGGGCAAATCGTCCCTGGATCGACGCAAATTGGTTCTGATTGCTTGAACTGGACTTTGACGGTGCTGTACCGATCATCCAAGCTGTATTCGATGTCATACCAATCTGACCCGTAATCAAACTCCAAACGCTTTCCATGCATGTGCTTTCTAGTGTCTTCGTTGCCTGGCGTGAAGTAAAATTCCAGCTTTCCGTTACTGTTATCGGCGTAAATATCTACCTTGTATTTCTTGTTTTCGACCTCGGGCATCGCTTCCGCGCTCCCTATAGTATCTGGGTCAATGGTAGCCATTGCTCGCCTCCTTTGTGCTCAGTTTACGTCTCTCTTCATCTTAAATCCCATCGCATTGAGCTTAGCTCGAAGCTCACGAGCCTGCGGCCCGCGGCCCAGACGTTCCATGATCGTCAGGCGCTCAGCCGTTTCGTACGGCAGTTCGGCAACACCTTGCGGAATTGCGGCGCTAGCGTCGGTCCAAGCCTGGCGCGCTGCCTGCATGCCGCCGTCGGACCGATAGGAGTCGCCAAGGACACGCAAGCTCTTTGCTAACCCAAATGCGTCCGCAATGCGGTCGTCACTGTGGGCCGATTTCGCCAATGTGACTGCCCGCTGAGCAAAAGCGATCGCATCGCGATCGGCACCCGAAGCGAGCGCCAAACGTGCTCTCGCTACGAAGCATTGGCGCATTCCGGCTCGCCAATCCGGCGTGGCGGGTTGCTTCGACAGCAGTCGAGCATAGGCTTGGCATGCCGCCGTGATGGGGGTTGGCACAAGGTCCGTTCTGTGCTGGTCGAGCGCGGTTTCAGCCAATTTCAGCTGCGACTCGCCAGTGATATCTACCCACCGACTGTTATCGGGTTCTGCGGCAATCAAAGCATTGCCGATCTTCACGGATTGGCTGAAGTGAAAGAGCGCCAGATCAGGCTGTCCAACTTCATTAAACAAGGTCGCAAGACCGCGGTGCGCGACCACCAGCTTTTGCCGATAGACGACGTCGCCGCCACTCTGGCGTGACAGCTCGTCCAACAACGCCAGGTGCCGTTTCCGCAGCGCGATCGCTTTAGCGAGTTGACCCTCCCCTTGTCTCGCGTCCGCAAGCCAAGCGAGCGTCTCTACTAACGCCTTCTGATAATCCCGGTTGTTAGGATCGGCGGACGTCAAAGCTTTGATCGTTCCGAGAGCCGCTTCAAATTGCGAGCCCGCCTCGGTGAAGCGACGCTGGTTATAAAGCACGACCCCGACGTTCGCGTCCGCTGATTCGGATTCCACGCGCCACTTCATATTGTCGGGCGCCAAGGTGACCATCTGCGTAGACAAGCGCTTGTATTCGCGCCACCAGCCTTCTGCCGACTTAAGCTCACCAGCTCTCATCGCGATGTCGCCCAGCCAGTAGGCGTTCTGCGCGTGGTCAAAGAGACGTTGCGGATCAGCTGGATTGCGCCTGACCGCCTCCGCCGTTCCTTGTAATGCTTCGCGATAAAGACGCTCGGCGGCCAAGAAGTCGCCTCGCTGGTAAGCAACTCCTGCTGTCAGGCTCAGGGCCCGCGACCGTTGCAATAGCGCGGAATCGGAAAGCTCGGACGTATTCTGCTTGCTATAATAGGCCAGTACCCGCGAACCTACGCCATCGAGCGCATCGAGCCGGCCGATAGGCTCCAGCTTGTCCTTGAGATCGCCGAGCATAAAAGTGATCAGTCCCTCGGCCTCCCGTCGCTGGTCGCGCGCGGCGTCGCGCGCCTGGATGGCCGTGATCGCAAGCCCGCTCGTCACCGCCATTCCGGCAAGCGACCCGGCGGCCAGCCAGGCCAGGCGGCGGTGCCGGCGTGTCGTTTCGCGCTGAACGAGATCGTCGAGGCCGACGCCGAGCATGCCGGCGACGAGCTTGAGAAAACCGAGCCTCCGACCGTCTCCCTCCTCACGAAGATCGGCTGCCAGAGGCTCCGCTCGCTTCCCGGTCGGTCGCCCGCGCCGATCGTATTTGTGCTGTAGCGCAGGAGGGAAACATTCCTCGTTCTCGCGGCCGGGGATCTCGCTTGCGAACGGTTCTCCAGCAGCGATCGCGGCGAGGACGCAGCCGTCCGGGCGCGTTCGCTTGAATGCTTCGATTTCCGCATTGGTCCAGCGCGACTTGGCCGCATTGGGAGAGCACAGAACGATCAGAAACCGCGAGGAGCTAAGCGCTTCCTCGATTTCGTCGCCCAGGTCATCCGCCGCCGCCAGCTCATGTTCGTCGCGGAAGATCGGGGTCAGACGTTTCGGCGTGACTCCGTTGGCCGTCAGCTTGCCGGCCAGTGCGGCCGGAACTCGAAATTCCTCCAGCTCGCCATGTAGCCAGTCGGCGATTTCCTCGTCTTTGTGGCTGTAGCTAAGGAAGGCGAAATAGTGCGGGCGGGCGCGCGGAATACGACGGATGCTGGCGACGGCTGATCCAAGCACGCCTTCACTTACCGGCAATCGGGCAAGCTTGGCCATTAACCACCCCCGAGCGAGTCCCGTTAACCCTGTTAACACAATGCCCTAGAAGTGGCGAATATCGACTTGGATGTGTTGGCCGATGTGGCGCGACCGCCTATATGAGGGGCGTGTCCATCCGTCCCTGGCGCGATATCGAGCGGCGCAAGTCGCGGCAAATCATGGTCGGCTCCCTCCCTGTCGGGGGAGATGCGCCGATCAGCGTCCAGACTATGACGAATACTCCGACGGAAGACGCCGAAGCGACCATCTCCCAGATCCGGCGCTGCGAGGAGGCGGGCGCCGACATCATCCGAGTGTCCTGCCCGACGCCGGAAAGTACGGCGTCGCTGAAAGAGATCGTCCGCGCGGCCAGCGTTCCGATCGTTGCCGACATCCACTTCCATTACAAACGCGCGCTCGAAGCGGCGGATGCGGGCGCCGCCTGCCTTCGGATCAATCCCGGCAACATCGGCTCCGAGCAGCGCGTTCGGGAAGTCATCTCAGCGGCGAAGTCGAACGGCTGCGCGATCCGCATTGGAGTCAATGCCGGAAGCCTCGAAAAAGATTTGCTCGAGAAATACGGAGAGCCCTGTCCCGAGGCACTGGTCGAGAGCGCGCTCGACCATATCCGAATCCTCGAGGACCATGACTTTCGCGAGTATAAGGTCGCGGTCAAAGCGAGCGACGTGTTCCTCGCGATCGCCGCCTATCAGCAGCTCGCGAGCCAGGTCGATTGCCCCCTCCACCTTGGAATTACCGAAGCCGGGGGGTTGATTGGCGGCACCGTCAAATCGGCGATCGGCATCGGCAATTTGCTGTGGGCGGGCATCGGCGACACCATCCGGGTCTCGCTTTCCGCCGAGCCCGAGGAAGAAGTCCGTGTGGGCTACGAGATCCTGAAGGCGATGGGCATCCGCAGTCGCGGAGTCCGCGTCGTTTCCTGCCCCAGCTGCGCGCGCCAGGGATTCGACGTGATCCGCACCGTGGAAACTCTCGAAGCGCGACTGCAGCACATCAAGACCCCCATGTCGCTGTCGGTGCTCGGATGCGTGGTGAATGGGCCCGGCGAAGCCCGAGAGACGGACATCGGCATCACCGGCGGCGGCAACGGCACCCACATGGTCTATCTGTCAGGAGTCACCGATCACCATGTGAAGGACTCCGATATGGTCGACCATATTGTGAAGTTGGTCGAGGAGAAGGCGGCGGAGATCGAAGCCGAAGCTCAGTCGCAGCCGACGCTCGACGCCGCGGAGTAACGTTTAGCCTTTCTTCACCGTCTCGGGCGCAATGTGCGCCGGTGATCAAGCTGTTGCTTATTCTGATTCTGAGTGGTGCGCTCGTCGATGCGCTGACGCCCGCTCCGCCTCAATTACTGATCGACTCCTCGCCGGCCGCGCCGGCTCAATCCATCTCTCTCGACGCCACCGAATAATCGCCGCTAAGCGCGGCAGTGTGAACCGCGTCGCTGAACTTCCCGTCAAAGCGTTTCTCGTGGCTCTCGCGGCCGTCGCTGTGCTGTCGATCATGGACGCGGTGATGAAGCATCTCGTGATCGTCATCGGGATCGTCGCTGTGAGTGTTTGGCGCTCGCTCGCCAACTTGGTCATAAGCGCGGTGCTTTATCTGCCGCGTCGAAGAGCATGGCCAAATCGAAGCACATTGCGAGTGCACATCTGGCGCGGAGTAGTGGTGACCGCCATGGCCTTTCTGTTCTTCTGGGGCATCGGCCGAGTCCCACTTGCGCAAGCGATTGCCTTGACGTTCATCGCGCCGCTGCTGGCCTTGCTGCTCGCGGCGCTTTTCCTGGGTGAGCGAATCGGCAAAGGTTCGGTTGTGGGGTCGCTCGCCGCGTTCGGTGGCGTGGTGGTGATCGTTCTCGGCCAGGCGCGCGCAGCAATGGGCGCCGAAGCGCTGCTCGGCATCGCGGCGATCATCGGTTCGGCGCTATGCTATGCCATGAACATCGTGCTGATGCGTCGCCAGGCGCTCGCTGCGAAACCGCTGGAGATCAACTTCTTCCAATCCTTGACCGTAATGACGATCTGGATTGCGATCGTTCCCGCGATCGACGCGCCGGCCTGGCCAGGCGTCCATTGGGGTTGGATTGCCATTGCCGCCTTGATGTCCACTTCGGGCACGCTGCTCTTCGCCTGGGCCTATGCGCGCGGTGAGGCGAGCTATCTCGCCGTCACCGAGTATAGCGCTTTCCTGTGGGCGTCGGCCCTCGGCTGGATCGTTTTTCGTGAGCCTGTGTCGCTGTACACCGCCGCGGGCGCGACTTTGATCGTCGGCGGGTGCCTGGTCGCCGCTCGTCGCAAAGTGCTTCCAGAGATCGACGTCGCCGCCTAGCCCGAGCCGAGCACGTTGATGGTGAACGCGAGCACGCCGATGTTGAACACGAATGCGGCGAGGCAGTGCATGGTCACGATTTTGCGGATGTGCTGATTGCTGATCTGCACGTCCGATGTCTGGAACGTCATCCCCAGCCCAAAGGCGAAGTAGAGGAAGTCTGAGTAGATCGGCTCCTCCGTTCCGGGAAACGTAATTCCGGCGCAATGCTCTTCGTCGATGTAGGCGAGGTGCGCATAATGAAATGCATAGATCGTGTTGCTGAAGAGCCAGGCCAGCGCGAGTGTTACAATGATGAGAGCTCTCGTAAACGGTTGGGGCGGATGACCGACAGTCTCCGCAGCAACCGCGAATAGCAGCACCAGCATAACGATGCCCGTCAATACGAGCAGCAACGTCCGATTGGCGTCGTTCTGCGCGGCGTGAGATTCGATGACCTTAGGGTCTCTGATCCACAACAGCGGAAAACAGGCTAGCAGGACGACAATGGCAGCCACGTCGAAGGCGACCATCGCTGCCAAGGGCGTCGAATTCAGAATGGTGTTGGCTACTGGAAAGGCAATTGCGCCGACCGCGAGGAACAGGAGGAAGCGCCAGGGCGCAATCATGTTGCCGATGGTGCGTGGCTTCTGCATGACAGCCCAGATTAATGCGGTGGCCTCTTGCGTCCAGTGAAAGGAATTTCATGCCCTGGTTCTGGCTGATCCTCGGCGGCTTTTTCGAAGTGTGCTTCACCACTTCGCTGCGGTTCGTCGACGGCTTTTGTAATGTGCCTTGGACGATCGCATTCCTGGTATCGGTCGCCATCAGCATGGGCCTGCTCGAATTTGCAGCGCGGTCGATCCCGATGGGCACAGCCTATGCGGTCTGGGGCGGAATCGGGGCGGTCGGGACGGTGATGGTCGGCATCCTTTGGTTCCAGGAACCGACCAGTATGCTTCGTGTGTTTCTGATCTTGGCCATCGTCGCGGCCATTGCCGCGCTACGGTTGACCGCCTGACCATGAATGAAGGGCTGGTCGCTTGGATCGAGGAGTGCCTCGAACCGATGGGCAAGGTGACGGCGAGGGCGATGATGGGCGGCGCGACCTTGTATCTCGATGGCGTCGTGTTCGCGATCATCGCTGCCGACGATCTCTGGTTCAAAGCCGACAAGCAGAGCGATGCGGACTGGGATGCCGTTGGAGCTGAGCGCTTCACCTACGACATGGGCGGGAAGATCGGCAGCATGAACTATCGACGTTCGCCGCTGGACGTACATGACGATCCAGACGCGATGCGTCGCTGGGCCAGCCTTGCCGTGGATGCCGGGCGTCGGGCTCCAAAGAGGAAACGTTAGCGCATGGGCTGCAATGCCGGGGCAATCTCGGGACTGTCCTCGATCGAGCGATAGAATTTCGGCGTCGGGAACGGTCCGCGCGCCTGCTCATAGGCATAGCCGAGCGACAGCAGCAGAGGCTCGGACCACTTCGGTCCGATAAAGCTCAGCCCCACTGGCAAGCCTTTGACTAAAGCCATGGGCACTGTCAGATGCGGATAGCCAGCGACCGCCGCGAGCGACCCTGCCCCACCGCCGGAAATCTGATCGCCGTTTACCGCGTCGATTTTCCACGCAGGCGGCATCGTCGGACCGACCAGCGCCACCACTTTATAGTCCTTGAGGAGACGATCGATCCCGTTTGGTCCCGCCGCGCGGAAGCTGACTTCGCGTGCTTTCTTGTAGGCGGGATCACCCAATCCTTTCGTCTTTTGAGCTTGCTCGAACAACTCTTGCCCGAACAGCGGCATTTCCCGCTTCATTTGCGCCTGATTGAAGGCGATCACATCGGCCAGCGTCCGGACCGAAATCGGCGCGGGGCTGGCCCTCAGATATTTCGCGAGGTCGACTTTGAACTCGGTCAGCAGAACCGTGAGCTCATTCTTGCCGATGGCGCTGTCGTCGAATTTCTTGATGTCGACGAGCGTCGCGCCGCGCGCGCGAAGCGTCGCCAACGCGGTCTCGAATGCTGCATCGGTGCCGAAGCCCGAGGCGAAGCGCATGACTCCGATGCGCTTCCCCCGGAGCGAGTCGGTATTGAGCGCGCCGACATAGTCGATTTTGTGCTTGTCGGCGTCGCGTGTTGCCGGATCGGTGGCGTCGCTGCCTGCGATCGCTGTCAGAAGTTCTGCGGCTTCGCCCACGCTCGCCGCCATCGGCCCGGCAGTGTCCTGGCTGTGGCTGATTGGAACGATATGCATCCGGCTGACGAGGCCGACGGTCGGCTTAAGGCCGACGACACCGTTGATGGAGGCCGGACAGGTGACCGAACCATCGGTCTCCGTACCAATCGCCAGTCGCACGAGGCCGGCGGCGATGGCTGCACCGCTGCCGCTCGACGATCCGCAGGTGTTGCGGTCGAGCGCCCAAGGACTGCGATTCTGTCCGCCAATCGGGCTCCAGCCGGAGATCGATCGGTTCGAGCGGATGTTCGCCCATTCGCTGAGATTGGCTTTGCCGACGATTACCGCTCCGGCAGAGCGAAGGCGTGATACCAAAGGGGCGTCGCGGTTGGTCACGTTGTTCGCGAGAGCCAGGCTGCCTGCAGTCGTGGGCAACGGCCCAGCCAATTCGATATTGTCTTTGATCAGCACGGGCTGACCGGCGAGCGGCCCGCGCAATGCTGACCCGTCGACGCGCCGGGCCTGATCGATCGCGGTAGGGTCGACGGCGATCACGGAACGCAGCTGGGGATCGAGGCGGGCGATCCGCGCGAGCGAGATACGAACATTCGTTTCGGCAGGGCCGGCCTTTGGCCCTGGCTGCGCGGCGACGCTGGATCCTAGCGTTAGCAAAGCGAGCGCCGCAATGCGCATTGAGCCCCTCCTGCCGCGGTCAGCGGGGAGCGAGCAATGCGTCGAGCGTGCCTCTCCCCGATCCGACCTTCTCCAGCCGCGGGTAGCGCAATCCGCCGTGCCAATCGAGCTTGACCGTCCGATAGACCTCGCCATCCTTGATCAGAAGCTCGGGCGATGGACTGTTTCCCATGGCGGTCTTGATGGCTTGCTTGAGCGTGTCAGGCTTAAAGGCGCGACCATTCACCGCGACGATCTGCGAACCGACGGTCACACCCGCATTGAACGCTGCGCTGTCCCACAGCACGTTCGACAGCTTCCCATCATTGCCGACGACGAAGCCGCCCGAATAAGTGAGATCGTTGTTTTCCGCACGCTCTTCGCCGTTCTTGATCCACTTGGTCGGCTCTGACGAGAAGATGAGGCGGTAGCCCCCCTGAGTAATCCCCTCCAGCGGCGGCTGGTCGGCGACATTATAGACCCTGCGCTGCAAATAGCCGCGCCAGTCGAATGGCTGAACTTCGTTCAACGTGCGCACGACATCGTCGAATGTGTAGGTGAGTTCGCCCCAATCGCGGTCGCGCATTCCGAAGAAGGCCCGCGCGAAATCGTCGATCGAGCGTTTGCCCGCGGACTGCTGGCGGATGATCCGGTCGACATCCATCCAGATGAGCTGACCCTCGCTGTAATAATCTTCGCTGCGCTGCCAGCTGCGCCAACCC
>JBKPLG010000097.1:0-11432 GCA_046731515.1 Pseudomonadota bacterium
CGTACCTAAGGGTAGATTCCCACGCGTTACGCACCCGTGCGCCACTAAGGCCGAAGCCTTCGTTCGACTTGCATGTGTTAGGCATGCCGCCAGCGTTCGTTCTGAGCCAGAATCAAACTCTCAAGTTGATGTACGATCTTGATCCCGCGGGAATACGCGAGAACGAGACCGGCATCTCTGGGAGCCGTTCCTGCACAAATATACAAACTGGTGTGTTTGCGTATGAGGACATTTGGAACGGCATAAATTTGACCGACCAACCCGAACCCAGAGGCTCCGGGAGACCGGGCCGCCGCCCACATGTCCCTTCATCTAAACCGACAATGTCAAAGAGCCGACGCACATCCTCCCCCGGTTCGATTGGTTCCGGGCATCGGTTACACCGACTAAGAAGAGGCACGAAACGAACGCGAGACCTCTTGCGAGGCCGCGTCCGCTTGCTGGAGGCGCCATATATGTGTGGCCCTCCAATGCGTCAACCGGGTTTTTTGCAATATTGTTGCAGTCGGCCGATGGCGCCGCTCGGGACAACGCTTCTGCCCCTCGCCTAAGACATAGATGGGGGCCGAATTCGTTTGGAACAAGTGCCAAGCCACTGAAAAGCGAACTTCTTCTATACGTTTTGGATATAAGCGCGCATGGCTTCCGCTTCGGCCTCAATTCGTTCCATCCGGTGTTTCACCAAATCGCCGATCGACACGATCCCGAGGATCTCTTCGCCTTCGACGATCGGCAAATGGCGGATTCGCCGCTGAGTCATCAGGGCTAAAGCGGCGAGCACTTCCGTATCTGTCGAAGCTGTAATGGCAGGCGAGCTCATCACTTGGCGAACCCGCCAGTCGAGCACCTCGGGACCGTGGTTGCGCAAACAATAGATAACGTCTCGCTCCGACATGATTCCAGCGATTCGCCCCTGCTCGATTACCGGCAGAGCCCCGATTCGCTTCTCGCCGAGCCTGCGCACGGCATCAAAGACCGGTGCGTCGGCGTCGATCGTCTCGACGGCGCTACCTTTGCTCCGAAGCACTGCCGCGATGGTCATCGCCTTCACCTCCATGCTCCCTAACGGCTCCCCTTTCCCTTGATCCTCCCAAGGCTCGTCGTCAAAGGGCAAACGTGCCTCAAGGCAAACCGCGCCCTGATCCGGTCCCTAGTCCGCGCTATTCGCTGATGCAGCGTTTCTGGCGGATCTTCCGATTGCTGGCTTTGCTATCAATCGTCATCGCGGCGATTGCCGTGATTCTGGTCGCACGCGGCGATCCGACGGTCCATATCCACATGTTGATCGCGACTGCGCTGGGAATTGGTCTCACGGTCCTTCTGGGGACGGCGTTAATGACTCTGACCTTCCTGAGCTCGTCGAGCGGCCACGACGACCAGGCCACAACACATATTCGAGAGGAGAATGACGAGGAATGACCGACCTCGAGAGAGTGCCAGTGCTGCGCGTGATGCCGGGACCGAGCGACATCAACGCCAACGGACATATCTTCGGAGGCTGGGTGCTAAGTCAGATGGACATTGCCGCGGGCATTGTTGCATCGCGTCGCGCCAAGGGACCGGTCGCGACGGTGGCGATCGAAGCGATGAAATTCCTAGCCCCGATCCATCTGCGCGATCTCATCTCCGTCTATGCGGAGATCGAGCGCGTGGGTCGCACCTCGATGGGCGTTAAAATTGAGGTGATCGCTCATCGCGATCTCGGCGCGACCGAGGTCAAGGTCACCGAAGGATTATTTACATTTGTTGCGCTGGACGCGAACCACCGTCCGCGTCCCATCGATCCCGAAGCTTAGGCGGCCGGAGCGATCTCATCATCGCCATCGCCAGTGCGTGAAGAGCGCGAGCGACGGCGCGGACGGCGGGGTTCTTCTTCTTCCGCACCTTCCGCGCTCTCGCTTTCGTCGCGTCCGATGGCCGGCGGCAGAATATCGAACGGAATCGTTTCTCCTCCGTTCATCTGCGCGGACTCGTCCTCTGCAGTTTCGTCGCGAGCGACGCGTTCCTCACCGCCATCATCGCGGCGCGGACGGTTGCGGCGAGGGAAACGGTCGTTACGCTCCTGGCGCTCTTGCCGTTCCGCAGCGGGAACTTCCGCTTCCGCCGCCTCGACCAATTCTTCCTCGCCTGCATCCTCGTCGAGGTCCTCGCCCCGCTGCCGGCGCTGATCCTCAAAGCGGGCGCGATTTTCGCTCAACACTCGGAAATAATGGTCGGCATATTGCAGAAAATACTCGGTTTGCACGCGATCGCCCGCGAGCTGCGCGTCACGCGCCATGTTCTTGTATTTCTCAAGCAGCTGAGCGGCGTTGCCGCGCTGACGGTTGTCTTGGCGGTTGCCCGGCTGTCCGCCGAGATTCTGCCCCCGCTGTCCACCGCGGCCGCGCCGGCGGCCGCCCTGACGATTGTTGATCAAATGCCTACTTCCTTAAGTAGTAGTCGCTAGCCCCTTCGGTCCTCAGTCGAGCAGGGCCGCACTTAGCGGCTCCTGACCCTCTCGTTCCGGTCTGCGCATCCAAAGCGCTAAATGAACGGCCGATTGCGTCGGGGGTCGGGACGGGATGCGCTCTCATGCTTTCGTGGTGGAGCGGGCCCGGCCCTGGACCTATGATGTAATGCGCCAAGCGCCCGATGCCAAGCGATTTCGTTCAAACCCACGTTAGGAGGACTGCGCGAGGGCGACTGGCAAGGTCGTTCACGGTGTGCGCTCGAAGCCCGTCGCGCTTCAGCAATTTCGTTACGGCTGCGGACTGATCCGCGCCGATCTCCACAGCAGCAAGTCCGCCTTTATTGAGCAATCGTGGAAGCTGGGGGCCGAGCGCCTGATAGGAGTCTAGCCCTTCGCTGCCGGCGAACAGGGCCTCGTCCGGTTCATATTCGCGAACTCCAGGATCGACCTTCGCGCCCTCGGGAACGTAAGGTGGATTGCAAAGGATTAGGTCAAATTTCTCGTTCAGCCCGTCGGCCCAATTGCCTTGTATCAGCTCGATCCGCTCCTCGAACCCAAGACGACGAGCGTTAGCTGCGGCATAAGAGAGAGCACCTCGGGAGACATCGATCCCGAGTCCGGTCGCGTCATGCCAGACGTCGAGCGCAGCAAGCAGCAGCGTTCCGGGACCCGTTCCTAGATCGAGAATGCGCTTGGGACCGTTCGTTCCGTCGAAATGTTCGATCGCGGATGCGATCAACACTTCCGAATCCGGCCTCGGCACAAGCACTCCAGGACCGACGTGCACTTCGATATTCCAAAAGGCGCGGCGGCCGGTAATGTAGGCGACCGGCTCCCCCGCTTTTCTTCTCTCGACCATGTCCCAGAAGCGTTTCGGCACCTGCCGGTCGGGCGGCGAGAGTATCAATCTGTCGCGATCGATGTGCAGCGCTTCAGCCATCAGCAGCTCGGAATCGAGCCGGGCGGTGTCGCTATTTTTTTCGAGCTGGCGCGCGGCGTCTGCGAGCGCCCGGGCAATGGCCTTCACGCCTCCTCCAGACCTGCGAGGCGTTCGGCTTCATCCTCTGCGACCAGCGCATCAATAACCTCGATTAGTCCAGGGCCCTCCAAAACCTCGTCGAGCTTGTGAAGCGTGAGATTGATGCGGTGGTCGGTGACCCGCCCCTGCGGAAAATTGTAGGTACGGATGCGCTCCGACCGATCACCCGATCCGACCATGGATTTGCGCGCCCCCGCCCGTTCGCTGGCGAGCCGCTCACGCTCCATTTCGAACAGCCGTGTACGCAAAACCTTCAGCGCCTTGGCCTTGTTCTTGTGTTGCGACTTTTCGTCCTGCTGGATCACTACGAGACCCGTCGGGAGATGAGTGATCCGGACCGCGCTGTCAGTCGTGTTGACCGATTGGCCACCCGGTCCCGAAGAACGATAAACGTCAATGCGGAGGTCCCTGTCGTCAATCTGTACATCGACGTCCTCCGCTTCAGGCAGCACCGCAACAGTCGCCGCGGAGGTATGGATTCGGCCGCCGCTCTCGGTAACTGGCACACGTTGGACCCGGTGAACTCCGCTTTCGAACTTGAGCTTGGCGAAGACGCCTACGCCACTGATCGAAGCGATGGCTTCCTTATAACCGCCGAGCTCCGACGGGCTGGCGGAAATTAGCTCGAACCTCCAGCCCTGCGTTTCAGCGAAACGCTGATACATACGCAAAAGATTGCCGGCGAAGAGCGCTGCCTCGTCGCCGCCGGTCCCGGCTCGGACCTCGAGCATCGCCGCACGTTCGTCGGCAGCATCACGCGGCAGGAGCTTGACCGCGAGAGCGCGCTCGGCCGACGGAAGCCTGTGGCGGATTTCCTCGGCTTCCGTCGCGGCCATTTCCTTGAGTTCGGGTTCGGCCGTCGGATCGGCGACCATGCCATTCAGCACTTCGAGCTCCGCGCGCAGCCGCCGAACCTCCCGCGCCGCAGCAGCAACGGGCTCAATCGCGGCATAGTCCTTTGACAGGCGCACGAACTCATCCGGAGCGAGGTCGGCGCGCGCCATGGCCTCGGCAAGCTCATGCTTCCTCGCCTCTATCGAGGCGATCCGTTCCGACGAGATTTGGGTCATGCTGGTGTCGGTTGCGGCCAGTCGAAGTCAGCCAGCGCCTTTTCTGCTTTGTGCTCTAAGACAGAACTCAATCGGGTCGTAACTTGGTCATCCTGCACGTCGAGCGTCAAGATTTCCTCAGCGCCTTTCTTGACCGCTCGGTCGCGGCGCTTTCTTGGTGATCCCGTAACATAAAGCTCCGCAGACAACCCCTTTGATCGCAGATGGCTTGCAACGGTGTTTGCGCAGAGCGCCGCGCGATCATTCTCGACAACGATGGCAACGTCGGCGACCTCAGTTTTGGGGGCTTCGATCATCATCGCCAGGCGTTCAATGCCTGCGGCCCAGCCGACTGCCGGCGTGTACGGTCCGCCAAGGGATTCGATGAGACCGTCGTAGCGGCCTCCGGCGATGACCGTTCCCTGCGCGCCGAGGCGGTCGGTCACGAACTCGAATGCTGTGTGACGATAATAATCGAGGCCGCGCACCAGGCGGGGGTTGCGGCTCCATGGCACGCCCGCAGCATCGACTCCGGCCGTGACCGCGGCGAAGAAATCGGACGCTTCAGCCGTGAGATGATAGTCGACATTTGGAGCGTTTGCGTAGATCGCTGTGTCTCGCGGGTCCTTGCTGTCGAGAATTCGCAGCGGGTTGCGTTCGAGCCGCGCTTGACTGTCATCGGATAACTGGTTCCGGTACGTCTGGAAATAATCGATCAGCGATGCGCGCCATGCCTCGCGCGTCTCGGGGTCGCCGAGTGTGTTCAGCTCGAGCGTCACGCCGTCCGCGATTCCGAGCTCCTGAAGCAACTGATATCCGAGGCTGAGGATCTCGACATCCGCCTGCGGCTCGGCCGGACCGATGATCTCGGCGTCGAGCTGATGGAACTCGCGAAAACGGCCCTTCTGCGGCCGCTCGTAACGAAATGCGGAACCATGCGCCGCGACCTTGAGGGGCGCATATTGCTGCCAGCCTTCCGAAAGATAGGCGCGACAAATTCCGGCAGTAAACTCCGGTCGAAGGGTGATCGACTCCCCACCGCGATCCTCGAACGTGTACATCTCCTTGGAGACGACATCGGTGGTTTCGCCGATCGTCCGCGCGAACACCGCAGTTTGCTCGATCGTCGGCACCTCAACGCGTTTGAAACCGAAGAGCCGCCGAACGCGATCGAAGGCCGCGACAACCGCGGCGAGGCGGTCGGCGTCTTCTCCCAACAGGCTTTGCGTACCCCGAACGGGCTGAACTGACGTCATTGCGCCGCGCTTAAGCACATTTGGGGCGGCTTGCGAAACCCGTGACTCAGGGCCGGGGCGGCGGCGGGGGCGGACCGACCTCCGGTGGAGGTCCTTCTGGTGGAGGTCCTTCTGGCGGAGGTCCAGGAGGCGGAGGTGCGAGCCGATCCTCCGCACGGCGAAACTCGCGCCGATAGAAGCTCGGCGGCAGGAAGAGCTTACGGAAGCTGATCATGATCGTTCGTCCCAGCGGGTCGAGCAGGTCCGGCTGGAAGTTGACCGGCGTATTGCCCGCGGCGTCACGGACTTTCGGCTTGGCATCGAACAGGTTCGTGACTTCCAACCGAACAGAGCTGCCGCGCAGCCACGGATGCCTGTCGACCAGCTCGAACTGATCGCCCAAATTGGCGAACAAACGCAGGTCAAAAGTCGCGAGCGGTGAGAAGTGGAGGTCGCCGTCGGTCAGAGTGTTCACGTCTGTCGCGCTGCGCCAGTTGGCGCCCAACCGCGCGCCCCACCCATTGTTGTACCAGCCGGCCTGGGCCTGGACGACGTGGCGCGGCTGACCGCCCGCCTGACCTTGGGGGTCGCCGTGCAGATAGTCGATCTTCGGCACGCCTCGCCCGATCGTCACCGTGTCGACGAACGTGATCGTATCGGTGAGCGAGAAAGTGAGCCGCCCGCGGCTTCCGAAGCCTCCTCGCCCACCGAAGCCGCTACCACGACCGCCACGACCCTCTCGCGCGCCAGGTCCGCCGCCGGAAGGCGGTCCGGACGGCAGCTGAATGCCTTGAGCCTGAGCGCGCTGGCGAATCTGATCAATGAAAGATTGGGACGGCCGTCGCGACTTCAGCGGCTTGGTAAAGTCGAAGCCGACGCGCAGCGTGTCGAGCCGGGAGCTCGCGAAATTCAGGGGTCGTAGGTCAACGCTAACGAGCTCGCCCGAGGAATCGCGCACGAACCGTTCGGGGGAGGTCTGCTCGAATGTCGGTGAAACGGTGATGTTGCCGATCGGATCCTCGATTTTTTGGTGCACATAATCGGCGCGGAGCCTGAGGTCCGTCTTTTCGAACGGCTGCCAGTTGCCGCCGATCTTGAAGACTCTGCGTCGATCCGAAATGAGATCCGGATTGCCGCCGGTGATCACCGTTGCCCGCACCGTTTCGCCTGTCGTGAAGTCGAAGATCCGAGCGTCCGGAGTTTCAATGATTGGATTGCCGAGCTGCTGGATAGTCGGCGCGCCCTCCTCACGAGTCCAGCTGGTGATGAAGTTCAGGCGCTCGACCGGAGACCAGTTCGCGCCTGCGCCGATGGTTGTCAGTGTGCCGGCATCCGAAAGCCGATCGACCTCCGCATTGCCGTTCAGCGTGAGATTGCCAAGCGCGCTAAAATCGCGGTTACGCCGCGAGATCGGCAGGTCAATGTTGATGGAACCGCTCCCCGTCGTGCGGCCAAGCGAATTTGACGTCTGATCTCCGGCGCGCGTGGCCTTGCTGTCGAGGTGCTGCGTGCTGAGCCCTAGCTTGATCGTGGTGCTCGCATCGCCCGCCGGAAGCTTGAACAGATTTCCGGTCGCTGTTCCCGTAAGATCGCCGGCGAGACTCGTCGAGCGCGCGTGATCTTCGGGAAAGGCTGGATCATCGCGTTCGGTGTCGGTGACATCGCGATCCCCGTCGAGATTGCCGGTGACGCTGAAGCGCCAGTCCGACTTATCCCAATTGAGCACGCTGCCGAGGTGAGCGCTGTTGCTTTTAGTATTGCGGTCGAGCTTTGAATCCAGCTGGTCGGAAAGTCCCGTCAGCGCGTGACCCGCATCATGCTGGATTTCACCGTTGAGCGTCGCGGACACGTCGCCAAGAATCTGGCGGTTGATTGTGCCGTTTCCACGCACCTTGAATTGCGACGGAAGCAGCGAATTCGCCGCGGCCGTCGCATCCGCGGTGTCCGGGTTCTGTTCCTCCTGAGCGACATTGCGTTCGGATTCGGTCAAAATGTCGTTGCCGCCGACGCGTAGGTTGAATGTGTCGCGGCCGGTGTTCTCAATCCGCATCTGAGTGAGGTCGGCGAAGCCCCCCGGATAGCCTCCTTCGGTGGCGGCGTTCGCCGCCAGCTGTGCAGTCGTGGAACGGAATCGCGGACGAAGAACGACATTCACGACCTTCTGGTCGGCGCGATAGCCATATTTGAGCGCCACTTCCTCGGGCAGGATTTCGACCCGGCTGATAGCCTCGGGCGGGATATCGCGCATTTCGCGATAGCTCGAGACGCGCTGGCCGTTGAGCAGCAGTATGGGCTGTTCCCCGCCGCGGCCCTGCCCGCTTCCAACTTGTGGCGCAATCGCCTCTAACAGCTCGTCCATGTTCGTCGCGCCAGTCGCGCGCACGTCGCGTGAATCGAGAACGTTTTCCGGCGGGATATCGCCAATGACCGAGCCGCGCGCGCGTTGTCCGGTGACGACGATCTCTTCTTCGTCGCTCTCATCCTCGTCGCTGGGTTGAGACGTGGAGCCCTGCGCCGTTGTGCTCGAAGCAGGCGCGGGATTGGTTGCTTGCTCGGATGGTTGTGGCTGCTGAGCGACACCGGCCGAGGCGACGGGAAACACAAAAGCTGCGCCCAAAAGAAGCGTTAAACGCAGCGGAGCATCGGTCATGGTCTCCCCCTGATCAAGGTCGGGTGAACAGCCGCTGACGATCGCATTAAGTTGCAGATAGCGTTTATCGAACGCATTGCGCCAAACGGCTCCAAGCCGATAATACGGTGACCTCCCGCGCTTGAAGGAGTTTGCTGATGCGCCGAGCTGCGCTTGTCCCCTTGCTTGTATCTTGCGCCCTCCTTCCCTCGACAATCTCCGCCCAAACCCCGACCCAGAACAGCCGCCCGGTAGCGACGGCGAAGACAGATACGATCCCGGCACCGCGCGACATCCCCTATCCCGGCACGCTTAAGCTGACGGTCGATGCATCCGACGTGACCCGCGGTATTTTCCGCGTGCGCGAGCATGTCCCGGTGGCGGGGCCGGGCGATTTCGTCCTGCTGTATCCCGAATGGATCCCGGGCGGTCACAATCCGAGAGGCGAAATCCGCAAGGTTGCGGGGTTCCGAGCAACAGCAGCTGGCCGTGAGCTACGATGGACGCGAGACACGCTCGACGTCACCGCTTTCCACATCGATGTGCCTCCTGGCGTTTCAGCAATCGACATCGAGTTCCAGTACGTGACGTCGACGGCGGACAATCAGGGACGCACCGTTGCCACTCCCGACATGGCGAGCATCCAGTGGATCGCGAACTCCATGTATCCGGCGGGCTATTACATCCGGAACATTCCGGTGCAGGCGTCGGTGATCGTGCCTGCGGCCTGGAAAGTCGCGACGGCGCTTCGTCCGATCAGACAAACCGGCAATCGCATCGACTATCCGGTGACCAATTACGATATCCTGACGGACTCCCCGCTAATCGCTGGACCGCATTATCGCCGAATCCCGCTTACCAACGATGTCGCAATCGACGTGATCGCCGATACGGAAGAAGAGCTGGCCGCCAAGCCAGAACAAATAGCCGCGCACAAAAGACTCGTCGATCAGGCGCTGAAGACATTCGGCGCGCAACATTACGACCATTACGATTTCCTGCTGACCATTTCCGAGAATCTCGGTGGCATTGGGCTCGAGCATCACCGGAGTTCCGAAGATGGTGTGAAGCGCGGCTATTTCACGAAGTGGGCCGAACGCATGCGCGACCGCGACCTGCTGCCGCACGAGTTTGTCCACAGCTGGAATGGCAAGTTCCGCCGGGGCGCCGACCTGTGGACTCCCGACTATCGCACGCCGATGCAGGACAGCCTTCTGTGGGTCTATGAAGGTCAAACCGAATTCTGGGGTTTTGTGCTTGCCGCTCGGTCGGGGCTGCTGTCTCAACAAGACACGCTAGACGCCATCGCGGCTACCGCAGCCGAGTATAGCACTGGCACTCCGGGGCGGAGATGGCGGCCGCTGGTCGACACGACGAACGATCCGATTATCGCTCAACGCGCTCCGCAGGGTTGGCGCAGCTGGCAGCGCAGCGAGGATTATTACAGCGAGGGTCAGCTCATCTGGCTGGATGTCGATCGGATCATTCGCCAGCAGTCAAAGGGGAAACACTCGATCGACGATTTCGCTCGCGCCTTCTTTGGGATGCGCGACCGAGATTGGGGTGAACTCACCTACACGTTCGACGACGTCGTACGCACCCTGAACCAGGTGCAGCCGTACGACTGGCGCAGCTATTTGCAGCGCAAGGTCTATGATGTCGCCGCACAGCCGCCGCTCGAGGGGATCACTCAGGGCGGCTACCGCCTCACCTATGCGGCCGAGCCGACCAAGTGGATCAAGAACGGCGAAGCGCGCGCCGAGAACAGCGAACTCACTTATTCGGGCGGTTTCGTCGTCGGCAATGACGGGAAGGTGTCGAGCGTGCTGTGGGACAGCGCAGCCTTCAACGCCGGGCTGACGGTGGGTTCGCAGATCGTCGCGGTGAATGGCCGCACATTCAAACCGGATATGCTCAAGCAAGCCATCCGCAACGCGATCAGCGGCACATCGCCGGAGCTGTTGATAAAGGACGGCGAAGCCTATCGGACCATCAAGCTCGATTGGCACGGCGGATTACGCTACCCGCGGCTGGAGAAGGTCGGTTCGGGACGAGGCACGCTCGACGCTTTGCTCGCGCCCCGCTGACCGCGGCAGGAGGGGCCACATGCGTATTGCTGCGCTCGCGTTGCTGACGTTCGGATCCAGCGTCGCTGCGCAGCCAGTGCCGCAGGCCGGGCCCGCCGAAACGAATGTCCGTATCTCACTCGGACGAATCGCCCGCATCGATCCCCAACTGCGTTCCGTGATCGCCGTCGACCCTAGCGCGATCGATCAGGCCCGGCGCGTCGATACCTCCGGATCTCGCGGCCCGCTCGCGGGCCAGCCAGTGCTGATCAAAGACAATATTGAAGTAGCTGGACCATTGCCCACGACCGCCGGCAGCCGCGCCCTTGCCAACAATGTCACAAACCGTGACGCACCGTTGGTCGCTCGCTTGCGCGCTTCCGGGGCGGTGATCGTCGGCAAGTCCAATCTCAGCGAATGGGCGAACATCCGCTCAACCCGATCGATCTCCGGATGGAGCGCGATTGGGGGGCAGAACCGCAACCCCTGGGCGCTCGACCGCAATACTTGCGGCTCATCGAGCGGCAGCGGCGCGGCGGTGGCCGCCGGTCTCGTGCGTCTGGCGATCGGCACCGAAACCGACGGCTCAGTTACTTGCCCTGCCTCGATCAATGGCATCGTCGGCCTCAAGCCGACGGTCGGCCTCGTCAGCCGGACGCACATCGTTCCGATCAGCCATAGCCAGGACACGGCTGGGCCGATGGCAGCCAGCGTGCGCGAAGCCGCGGAACTTCTAACGGTAATCGCGGGTAGCGACCCTGCCGATCCGGCAACAGGCCACGCCGACAAGCACAAGACCGATTATGCGGCCGCGCTCGACGCCAATTCCCTCAAGGGCAAGCGCATCGGCGTAATGCGCTTCGCTTCGGGCTTCGGCACCGATGGTGCATTCGCGACCGCTCTAGCGGTACTCAAAGAGCGCGGGGCAACTCTGGTAGAGATCAAAAAGTTCGACGATCAGTCGA
>JBKPLG010000098.1:0-38063 GCA_046731515.1 Pseudomonadota bacterium
GCGACCGGTGATCTGCGACACGCGCGCGACCGACTGGTCCGTCATGGGGGTGTCGACATAGCCGGGGCAAACCGCGTTCACCGTCAGTTTGGTCTTCGCATATTCGGCCGCGAGCGACCGCATCAAGCCAAGCAGGCCGTGCTTGGAGGCGGCATAATGCGCAGCGTAGGGGACACCGCGAAGCGACGCGACGGATGCAACGAAAACCAGTCGGCCGTCCTCGCTTTTGAGCAGGTCGCCAATCGCCGCCTTCGTACAATCGAACGCGGCGGTGAGGTTCGTCGCGACGATCCGGTCCCAGCTTTCGCGTGTCATTTTGTGGAAGGGCGCACTCTCCGCAATCCCTGCGTTTACGATCAGCATTTCGATCGGACCGTTCACGGTACGCGCTTCCTCGAAAGCCTGGTCGATCTGATCAGGTTGGGTGACGTCACACGCGACGGCGTATCCGTTCAACCTTTCGGCGGTTTGCTGCAGCGGCTCGAGCCTCCGGCCAAGGAGAGAGACCTTCGCCCCGGCGGCGTGAAGGTGCGCGGCCGCTGCGGCGCCGATACCGGTTCCGCCGCCGGTGATCAGCGCATGGCGCCCCTCGAGCCACTTGGCTTCCATCAAATGAGCATTGGCCGAACGCTCATGAGGTGGCAAGGCGATGGCTTATGAAGCTGGCAATTCTGGAGACGGGCCGCCCACCTGGCGATCTCGCGCAACGGTTCGGCGACTATCCGTCGATGTTCGTTCGGATGCTCGGCGACGGCTTTGAGGTTGAAACCTTCGACGTCGCCGCCGGCAACCTGCCAACCGACCCGGCTGCATACGATGCTTATCTGATTACTGGCTCACCCGCCGGCGTGTATGATCACCTACCCTGGATCCAACCGCTTTCCGAATTCATCCGCTCGGCAAAGGACCGCAAGATGGTCGGGATCTGCTTCGGTCATCAGATCATGGCCGAGGCGCTCGGCGGCCATGTCGAAAAATCGGACAAGGGTTGGGGAGCGGGCTTGCACCATTACTCCATTGTCCGGCGTGAGCCGTGGATGGACGGGGAGGTGGAGGTCGCCATCCCCGCTTCGCACCAGGACCAGGTCGTAACTCAGCCGCCGAACACGCAGATCATCGCCGAATCCGACTTCACGCCTTATGCGGGGCTCGCGTGGACGGACCGGCCCGCGATTTCATTCCAATTCCACCCCGAGTTCGCTCGCGACTTTGCCAAGGCTCTGATCGCCGAGCGGTACGACAAGGTCCCGAACCCGGACGCCGCGATGGCTTCACTCGACGCTCCCAACGACAGGGCTCTCGCAGCCGAATGGATACGCCGCTTTTTGAAATCGTGAGTCCGACTTGTCGGCAGCGCCTCGCCGCAGCATAGGCGCCCCAACAACTTCAGGGGACCGAGTCATGAAGACCCGCGCAGCCGTGGCGTTCGAAGCCAAGAAGCCGCTCGAGATTGTCGAAGTCGACCTCGAGGGCCCTAAAGAGGGCGAAGTCCTCGTCGAAATCATGGCCACAGGCATTTGCCACACCGATGCCTACACGCTCGACGGGTTCGACAGCGAAGGGCTGTTCCCCTCCATCCTTGGCCATGAGGGCGCGGGCATAGTCCGCGAAGTCGGCCCGGGCGTCACCAGCGTCAAGGAAGGCGACCACGTCATCCCGCTCTACACGCCCGAATGCCGCCAGTGTAAGTCGTGCCTCAGCGGCAAGACCAATCTCTGCACCGCGATCCGCGCGACCCAGGGCAAAGGCGTCATGCCTGACGGCACCAGCCGCTTCAGCTACAAGGGCGAGGCCATGTTCCACTACATGGGCTGCTCGACCTTCTCGAACTTCACCGTGCTGCCGGAGATCGCGGTTGCGAAGATTCGCGAAGATGCGCCGTTCAAGACGAGTTGCTACATCGGCTGCGGAGTGACCACTGGCGTCGGCGCCGTCGTCAAGACGGCGGAGGTCGAACCGGGCGCCAATGTTGTCGTCTTCGGCCTCGGCGGAATCGGTCTCAACGTCGTCCAGGGCGCGAAGCTGGTCGGAGCGAACAGGATTATCGGAGTCGACATCAACCCTGCCCGCGAGGAATGGGGTCGTCAGTTCGGAATGACGGACTTCATGGATGGCCGAAACAAGGATCGGGCGCAGATCGTCGAGGAAGTGCTGGCGCTTACCGATGGCGGCGCGGACTACACATTTGATGCGACCGGTAACACCGAGGTGATGCGCACCGCTCTTGAGTGCTGCCACCGGGGTTGGGGCACAAGCATCATCATTGGCGTCGCGGAAGCTGGCAAGGAGATCGCCACTCGCCCGTTCCAGCTGGTCACCGGCCGCAACTGGCGCGGCACTGCGTTTGGCGGCGCGAAGGGCCGGACCGACGTGCCCAAGATTGTCGACTGGTATATGGACGGAAAGATCGCGATCGACCCGATGATCACGCACACGTTGAAGCTCGAGGACATCAACAAGGGATTCGACCTGATGCACGCAGGCGAGAGTATAAGGAGCGTAGTTGTCTTTTGAGGAGGCGAAGATGGCTATTCAATCACTGCATCCATCAATTGACGGCGGAGTGAAGCCGGGCACCGGAACATTCGAAGGCGGCGTGCTGGAATGCCATTGCGCAGACCGTCCGGTGAAAGTGAAGATCGAGGGTGACGTCGCGCACAATCACGCTTGCGGCTGCACCAAATGCTGGAAGCCTGAAGGCGCGATTTTCTCGGTCGTCGCCGTCGTTCCGCGTCAAAATGTGTCCGTTTCGCAGAATGGCGACAAACTGGGCATCGTCGACGAGGCGGCGACCATTCAGCGTCATGCCTGCACCAGCTGCGGCGTGCACATGTTCGGCCGCATCGAGAATGATTCTCACCCATTCTACGGCCTCGACTTTGTCCATCCAGAACTCTTCGACAGAGAAGGCTCTGCAGCGCCAGGATTTGCTGCGTTCGTCTCCTCGGTCATTGAGTCCGGAGTAAACCCGGCGGAAATGGACGGGATCCGTTCGCGACTGAAGTCGCTGGGCCTTGAGCCTTACGATTGCCTGTCGCCGCCGCTGATGGACGCGATTGCGACCCACGTCGCCAAACAAAAGCAACCCGAGGTAGCGCGGGCTGAAATGCCTGTCACAGCATAGCTGCGACGGTAAGCGGCGTAGTGCGAAGAACGAGATATCGCTGCTGAATATATTGGGTGAAGGCGGGCCGCCTTGGCAGCCAACAGGGAGTTATTATGTCCGAGTTACGCGCACCCACGAAGGTAAATCTCGCGGAGAAGCTGGGAAGCTTTTCAGAGCATTGGGCGCCCAGGATCATCTCGCGATACAACGGCAATGAGGTGAGGATCGCCAAGGTCGAGGGCGAATTCATTTGGCACCAACATGACGAGACGGATGAGCTGTTTCTTATTCTCGAGGGCGAGCTGGACATGGAGTTTCGCGATCGCACGGTGAGCCTTCGGCCGGGCGAGCTGATGGTCGTGCCTCGCGGTACAGAGCATCGTCCCTGCGCCCGGCGAGGAGAGGTGAGTATGATGATGCTCGACCTTGAGGAAACACCGAATACCGGCGACGAAGCGACGGCTACGAAGGCCGTCGAAATCTGACAAAGGAGGTGGAATGTTCAGCCATGTGATGGTGGGGGCGAACGACATCGAGCGGTCCAAGCGCTTCTACGATGCCTTGTTTGGGAAGGAGGCCCATGTCGATGACAAAGGTCGGCTCGCCTATCGCAAGACCGGCGCCGCGTTCATGGTCTCGAAGCCACTCGACGGCGAGACGGCGTGCGCCGCAAATGGCGGCACGATCGGTTTTGTCTTCGATAGCCCGGAAGAAGTGGACGCCTGGCATGATGCAGGCGTCGCCGCTGGCGGGACGTCCATCGAGGACCCGCCCGGTTATCGGGAAATTTCTTACGGCAGACTCTACCTCGCCTATCTGCGCGACTCGGACGGCAACAAGCTTTGCGGGCTACACCGCCCAGCGCAGTAAGCATGGAAATCGTCTCCGAGAATAAGTCGCACGGCGGGCGGCAGCTCGTCATCAAGCATGCCTCGCGTTCGACTCGAACCGACATGACTTTCTCGATTTTCCTTCCCCCGCAGGCAGAATCGGGAAATCGGTCGCCAATCGTCTGGTATCTGTCGGGCCTGACTTGCACCCATGCGAACGTGACCGAGAAAGGCGAGTATCGCGCCGCCTGCGCCGAGCTGGGCCTGATCTTCGTCGCTCCGGACACCAGCCCCCGCGGCGAGGATGTGCCCGATGCCGAGGGCTATGACTTTGGCAAAGGCGCCGGCTTCTACGTCGACGCGACCGAAGAGCCATGGTCCAGCAATTACCGCATGTGGTCTTATGTAACTGAGGAGCTTCCGTCACTTGTGGCGGCCGAATTTCCGGTCGACATGGGTCGTCAAGCCATCACCGGCCATTCGATGGGCGGCCACGGAGCGCTGACGATCGCCCTCAGTCATCCAGGGCGCTTTCGCAGCGTATCCGCTTTCGCTCCAATCGTTGCTCCGTCACAGGTGCCTTGGGGACGGAAAGCGCTTGGCGGATACCTCGGAGAAGACAGCTCGGCGTGGGGAAGACATGATTCGGTCGCGCTGATCGAAGGCGGAGCGCGGATCCCGGAACTCCTCGTCGACGTCGGCGACACAGACCCGTTTATCGAAAAGGAGTTGCGGCCGGAGCTGCTGGAACGAGCGTGCGAGCAAGCGGGCATTGCGCTCACGATGCGCATCCAGCCGGGGTACGACCATAGCTATTACTTCATCTCGACTTTCATGGCTGACCATTTGCGCTGGCACTGGGAACGCCTGCGAAGGGGATAGGCAATGAGAACGAGCCGCCGCGACTTTCTTCAGCTCGCGGCGGCGATGGGCGCCTCGCTCGCCTGGACTGGCCCAGTTCAGGCTTCCCAAACGAACTGGCGAGAACGGCGCAATCTCTATCCTGAAGGTGTTGCTTCAGGCGATCCGGATCTGAGCAGCGTGATCCTGTGGACGCGGCGGCCGTTCGACCAGGGCGAACGCCATCTCCTCACGGTCGAGGTCGCCGAAGATGAGGCTTTCCGGCACGTGGTCGCGCATGCCCCTGCGCCGGTTTCGGCCGCCGCCGACTGGACCACCCGAGTGCTCGTTGGTGGCCTCAAACCGGCTCGAACCTATTGGTACCGATTCACGGATAGCGAGGGCAACGGCAGCCGCATTGGGCGTACCATCACTGCGCCAGCGCCGAGCGATCCGCGGCCCGTCAATTTCGCTTTCGTCAGCTGCCAGAGCGTCAACGAAGGGACGCTAAACGCCTACCGCCGGATGATCTTCGAGGACGAGCGCGCCGCCTCCGAAGAACAGCTCGATTTCGTCCTGCACCTCGGCGACTTCATCTACGAAGTCGTCCAATATCCGGAAGAGGTGAAGACCCGTTACGACCGCACCATCTACGAAGTCGCCCGGATCCCGGACGGCGAGAAAGTCGGCAATTTTCACATACCCATGACGGTCGATGGCTATCGCGCAGTCTACAAAGGCTATCTCCACAATCCCGACCTGCAAGACGCGCGGGCGCGCTGGCCGTTCGTCGCCATGTGGGACAATCACGAATTCTCCTGGCAGGGTTGGCAGAGCATTGTGAAGGCGGGCCCGCTCGAGAAGCCGGGCCAGAGCGTCAAGGTCGCCGCCAACCAGGCCTGGTTCGAATTCCAGCCGGCACGTGTTGCAGCGCCGAGCGGCTTACTTGAGCGCTTCGACCCGCCTGCGGTGAAGAATGTGCCCATTACGAAGTGGGACGACAACGGCCTTGGCGCCGAACCGAACAACCTCATCGCGATCAACAGCCTCAAGGCTTACCGTTTGCTCCGTTACGGCCGCCACCTCGACCTCATCGTCACCGACCAGCACAGTTACCGCAGCCCCGACCCGACCAACGATCCCGGGCTCGGCAAAGTCGGCGACTCCGAATTCCTCGGCATGTTCCCCGAAGAGGCGATGAGGATCTTGGATGGCGGGCGAGCCTACAACGGCGGCAATCCTCCCGAAGAGCTTACGTTCGGCGACGTGCGAATTCCGAACCCGCAGAAGCATGCGCCTCCGCAGGCCATCCTCGGCTCGGAGCAGAAAGCATGGTTCAAAGACCAGCTCAAACGCTCGACCGCGACCTGGAAGATCTGGGGCAATTCGCTCGGCTGCCTCGACTGGCGCGCCGACCCGCAAAACCTACCCGCCGGCCTCACGAAGCAGCCGTGGCCGACGAGCTACGCCAGCCTGGGCAGCGGCGATCACGGTACCGCCTATATGGAACGTGGCGAGATCTACGGTTTTGTTCGGGATTCGAAGATCAGCGGATTCGCGATCGTCTCGGGCGATCGGCACAGCTTCTGGGCCGGCTATGCAACATCCGAGTTGCCGCCGGGCAAATTCGATCCGGTCGGCTTGAGCTTCGTCGGCGCTTCCCTTGCGAGCCCTGGCGCCATGGAAGCCTACGAGCACCGGCTGCCCAAGGACGCTCCGCTACGGGCCCTATTCCTCGCCGACAAGCCCAATAGCGCGAAGCCGAATTGGACCTTCAATATGCTGCTGAAGCACGGCGTCCGCTCGTGCCTCGAATATGCCAAGAGCTTCGATCTCGCGCGGGCGCGGGCGCTGTCGAACCCGACGCTCTCGCCGCATCTCGAATTCGTCGATATGGGCGCTCACGGTTATGCGAAAGTGCGTCTCTCAGGCGATGAAATGCGAACCGAGTTCGTTTGCATCCCGCGTCCGATTACGCGCAGCGACCGTCCGGACGGCGGCCCGCTCCGCTATCGCGTTGTCCATTCCGCGAAGCTCTGGCGACCCGGCGAGCGCCCGCGCCTCATACAGCAGGTCATCGAAGGCGACCCTGAGCTGGCCATTTGAGGCAGGAATAGCCGGATGAATGCCGGCTGGAATTGGGAGGCGCTGTCGGTGGCGACGGCGCTCGCCTGCGGTCTGCTCATTGGGATAGAGCGCGGTTTCACTCTGCGCCGTGAGCATACAGGCTCGCGCGTTGCGGGCGTTCGGACCTTCACCCTGCTGGGCGCGGTCTCCGGCCTGGCCGGAATCATCGGGCATGCCGGGCAACAGCTCGCGGCCGGGGCGTTGATCGCGGGGGCCGTCGCCGTGCTTGCAGTCGGTTACGCCAACCGCCCGGGCCTGTCCGAGCGTCCTGACGCGACCACGCCGGTGGCGGCGCTCGCAACGCTCGGGCTGGGCTACGTCGCCGGTTTTGGCAGCCCCGGATTGGCGATCGCCGGCGCAACGGTCGTCACGCTGCTTCTCGCACTCAAGGAAGAGACCCATCATCTGATCGACAGGTTGGACGATGAGGACGTCAAAGCACTGGCGCGCTACGCCGTGATCGCGGGCGCCGTCCTCCCGTTCCTGCCGAACGGCCAATATGGTCCCCTCGGCGCCTGGAATCCCCAGAAATTATGGCTGGTCGTGGTGCTCGTCACCGGCTTTTCCTTCTTGGGCTATGTCGCCAACCGCATCTTCGGCGAACGGCACGGGACCATCGCCACTGCGCTGATCGGAGGCGCCTACAGCTCGACCGCGGTGACGCAATCGCTGGCGCAACGCCTCGGGAGCGAGGAAAAGGGGGGAGCCGAGTCCGCGGGAATCGCCCTGGCCACGGCGGTTATGTACCTGCGCGTTCTGCTGTTGATCGGCATTCTCGCCACACGCGTGTTCGTGCCCTTCGCGCTGATCATCCTTCCGGCATTGGTTGTCGCCTGGGGCGCTGGTTTCTGGCTCTATCGGCAAGCGCCGAAATGCGATGCGCCGGCGCCGCCTGGCAATCCGATCGCATTGCTTCCGGCCCTTGGGTTTGTGGCGTTTGTTGCGTTCGCGGCGGTCGCCGCAAAATGGGCCGCGGGTCGCTTCGGTGAGCGGGGGATCGCGGTCCTGCTGCTTATCGTCGGATCGACCGATGTCGACACTGCGATCATTACCTTGGGCAACCTTCAGCCGGCGGCAATTTCGTCGCTGCTCGCCGCGATCGCAATCGCTGGGACGATCATCGTCAATATGGCGGTGAAGATCGGAATCACCCTGGCTTATGCGCGCGGCAAAGGCGTCTCGGCTGCCATCGCCATGGCTGCCAGCGTCATTGCCTTGGGGATCGCGATCGCTGTCGCCTGGAGCGCGCTCTAACGGTCAATGTTGCATCTGCAGGTTCATCATCTCCGGGCTCGGAGCCATGTTCGCGTTCATATGCCCCATGATCCAGATCGTCCCGATCATGACCAGGAAAACGATCAGCACGCCAAAGGCCAGAGCCAGCACATTGTTCGTGTTGTCGGGGCCGCTGGTGATGTGGAGGAAAAACACCAGGTGGACACCCATCTGCGCAATGGCGAGGACGACCAGGCCGACGGCGACTCCAGGCCCCCAAAGGACCGAAGTCGAAGCGACCCAAAAGGACACGCCAGTGAGGAGCAGCGCAAGGCCGAGGCCGATGATGTAGCTCAGCGATTCGCTGAACATGCTGTCGTGCGGTTCTCCCGGCGCTACGTTCAATAGCTCGGGTTCGTGGTCGGTCATGGCAATGTCCCGATCAAATAAACGATGGTGAAAATGGCGACCCAGATGATGTCCAGCGCGTGCCAGAAGACGCTGAGGCAAAGCAGCCGGCGCATGATGTCCTGGCGGAAACCCTTCGCCCAGATTTGCGCCATCATCGTCCCGATCCACAGCATGCCGGCGGTGACGTGCGCACCATGACATCCGACAAGAGTGAAGAAGGAGGACAGGAAAGCGCTCCGCTGCGGACCTGCGCCCTCGCCGATCATCTTCGCGAATTCGAAAAGCTCGATTGAAAGGAAGACGAGGCCGAGCAGGCCGGTGAGGAGAAGCCAGCCCTGCGTCCACAGCATGTTCTTTCGCTTGGCGGTGATCATCGCCAGACCACAGACAAAGCTGGAGATCAGCAGTGCGATGGTCTCGATCGCGACCAAATTGCGGTCGAATAGCTCGTTCGTCGTCGGCCCGCCGTCGGTCGCCTGGACTAGCGTTGCGTAGGTGGCGAACAGCGCCGAGAACAGAACCATGTCGGAAAGGACGAAGAGCCAGAAACCGTAGGGGACGACGATGCTCTTGGACTCGGGCCCACGCTGCCCGAGCCCGGTGTCCTCCGAGCCGCCGTGGGTGAGGCCGATCGCCGGGGTTTCCGCAGCTGTCGCCATCAGGTCGACTGGCTCAGCTTGTGGAGGTGTTCCATGCGGATGCGGCGCCGCTCGCGCGCGTTTGCCCTGACCTCCTCGACGGGAATGATATGTTCATGCTCGTCCCGCCACGCGTACCAGACGAAGATTGCGAATGCTCCGATCAGGCCAAGGATCGCGAGCCACCAGATGTACCAGATTACGGCGAAGCCGCAGACCGAGGCGAAGAAGGCCACGATAACGCCGGTCGGGGTGTTCACCGGCATCTCGATCGGCTCGTATTTCGGCTCCTCGATCAGCTGGTCCTGCTTGATCGCCGTTTGCTTGCGAGTCCAATAAGCTTCCTCGCCGTGGACGTCGGGAAGCACCGCAAAGTTGTAGTGCGGCGGCGGCGACAGAGTCAGCCATTCGAGCGTTCGGCCGTCCCACGGATCGCCGGTGACGTCCCGACGCTGGTCGCGGGTCTTTATGGAATAGAGCAGCTGTACGACCGTCAGCACGATCCCCAGGCCGATGATCGCCGAGCCGACGAATGCGACATTCAGCCATGGCGCCCAGGAGGGATCGGGAATGTGCTGCATCCGCCGCGTCGCGCCCCAGAAGCCCAGCACATAGAGAGGCATGAAGGCGAGGTGGAAGCCGATGAACCAGCACCAGAAGACCGCCTTGCCGAGGCGCTCGTCGAGCGTGAAGCCGAACGCTTTGGGGAACCAGTAGGTGTAGCCGGCCATGAGCGCGAAGACGACGCCGCCGATGATCACCTGGTGGAAGTGGGCGACGAGGAAGAGGCTGTTGTGAACGATGAAATCGACCGGCGGGATCGCCAACAGCACCCCGGTCAATCCGCCGATCACGAAGGTCAGCATGAAGCCGATCAGATAGTACATCGGCACGTTGAAGCGGACGCGACCTCCGTACATCGTGAACAGCCAGTTGTAGATCTTCACTCCGGTCGGAATGCCGATGATCATGCTCGCGATACCGAAGACGGCATTGATGTCCGCGCCGGCACCCATCGTGAAGAAATGGTGCAGCCACACGCAATAGGAGACGATGCAGATGGCGAGTGTCGCGAAGACCATGGACCGGTAACCAAACAAGGGTTTGCCGGAGAAGGTCGCCGCAACCTCCGAATAGATGCCGAATGCCGGCAGGACGAGAATGTAAACCTCGGGATGCCCCCAGACCCAGATCAGGTTCATGTAGAGCATCGAGTTGCCGCCGCCGTCGTTGGTGAAGAAATGGAAGCCGAGGTAGCGGTCGAGAATCAGCAGGGCCAAGCTGACGGTCAGTACGGGAAAAGCGGCCAGCATGATCAGATTCGATGCCAGAGCCGTCCAGCAGAACACCGGCATGCGGAGATAACTCATGCCGGGCGCGCGGGTCTTCAGGATCGTCGTCACGAAATTGACGGCGGTGAGGACCGTCCCGACCCCGGATATCTGCAGCGCCACGAGGTAATAATCGACCCCCACGCCCGGCGAGAATTCCTTCTCGCTCAGGGGCGGAAAGCCGAGCCAGCCGGTCCGCGCGAATTCCCCGATCACGAGGCTGACGTTGACCAGCAGCGCGCCGGATGCGGTCAGCCAAAAGCTGACATTGTTCATCGTCGGGAACGCCACGTCGCGTACCCCGAGCTGGAGCGGCACAACGAAGTTCATGAAGCCGATGACCAGCGGCATCGCCACGAAGAAGATCATAATCGTGCCGTGCGCGGAGAAGATCTGGTTATAGTGCTCGGGCGGGAGGTAGCCCTGTGACGCGCCGATCGCGAGCGACTGCTGCGCGCGCATCATGATGGCATCGGCAAAGCCGCGAACGAGCATCACGAGGCCGAGCACGATATACATGATGCCGATCCGCTTGTGATCGGTGGAGGTGATGTACTCGTGCCATAGATACGGCCACCAACCCTTGATCGAGATCCAGGCGCCAATCGCGACCAGGACCAGGATGACGACGAGGCCGGTGATCAGCGCGATCGGCTCATGGAACGGAATCGCGTCCCAGCTGAGCTTGCCGAATAGATTCATGCGCCCTGTTCCGATGCCGGCTGGTTATGTTGCACGGGGGCCAAAGGAGCGCGGTTCGCCACAATGGCGTCGAACAGGCCAGGAGCCACAGCGCCGTAGGTCATCGGTTTCACATAGCTGGTCGGCTTCGAAAGCTCGGCGAAGGCGCGGCCGTCGAGTGCGGTTCGCTGACCGCGCTGACTTTGCGCCCACATCGCAAACTGATCCGGCGGCAAGACCTGAGCCTTGAACTGCATTCCCGGAAAACCGTCGCCGCTGAAATGGGCCGAGAGACCGTCATAGACGCCCGGCCGATCCGCCTGAAGGTTCAGCCGGGTGGTCATCCGCGGCATGGTGTAGATCATCGTCCCGAACTGGGGGACGAAGAACACATTCCACACGGTTGCGGAGGTCAGGCGGTAGCTGACCGGGGTACCTTGCGGAACGACCAGCTGGTTGACGGTCGCAATGCCCTGATCCGGGTAAATGAACAGCCATTTCCAGTCGAGCGACACGACTTCGACGTTGAGCGCCGGCCTGCTCGATGCAAGCGGCTTGCTAGGCTCTAGGTCATGGCTGCCGATCCACGCGATTCCGCCGAGCAACATGATCGTCATCGCCGGGATCGCCCAAACGACCAGTTCGATGGCTCCCGAATATTCCCAATCGGGCCGGTATTCGGCCTTGGCGTTGCCCCGGCGGAACCACCACGCGAACGCGATGGTCGCGATCATCGTCGGGATGATGATCGCGAGCATGATCGCGGTGGAATTGATCATGATCTGCTTCTCTGCGCTGCCGACAGGGCCGACAGGATCGAGAATGCCGCGATTGCAACCTGCGCTTGCGATAGCAGCAAGACAGACGGCGCCGACTTGCAGCATTCGGCGGCAGCACCGCCCCAGATCGCAATAGCTTACCAGTGCGTTCACGAGGCAGGTCTCGCAAACCAAGGATTTAAAGGCACCCGCTTGTACGCAACAGGGCAAGCCGCCCTTATCGTCTCGTATTTATGTCAGCAATGCCTCGGCGGGTGAAACCTTGCCGAAATGCGCTATCTGCCCTCTTCCGTTCGGCCGTCGTGCGCATCCATCACTACGGTTTGCGATCCGGTTGTCGCAGGACTGATGGGGTTCGGGGTCATCACCAATGTCGTGCCGGGAGCGATCACCGAGCGTATCCTGGAGCTGAACGGTGCTGGAAACTTAAGCTGAGCGAATTCCGCGGTGTCCTCATCATTGGCAAGCTTGGCGGCAGGACCGCTGACTCCGACTGCGATCCATTCATTGTTCTTGCCGCCGGCGTAGGTCATCACCTTCGTGGTCGATGTCTGCGGAATGTCTGCGCGGGCCCGGCCGATCTCCACACCGTTGCGGAGGACCACCACTTGCTGGTCCGCGGCTGAGGCGACGATCGAAACCGGACCGGCCGATGGGGCAGGATTCCAGGTGAATTCGTCGCTCGCGGGTAGCTGCGCCGGCGGTTCAGCACCGGCAGTAGCCGGTTCGAGGAAGCCTGCAAGCGGTACCCTCACCGGATCGTTGCGTCCGCCGGTGATGATCACCGTGCCGCCAAGCGCTTCGATGCCGAAGAGATTCCTTGCGAATGCCAGCGGCAGGTGCACGCATCCGTGACTCGACGGATATCCGGGCAGACCGCCGGCATGCAGTGCCACGCCTCCCCACGTCAGCCGCTCCGTGTACGGCATGGGCGCATCATTGTACGTGCTCGAATGATGGTCGGCGTCTTTCTGGAGGATCGTGAAGACACCGTCCGGAGTGTCATGGCCGGGCTTGCCCGAGGAAACGGTTGAGACGCCGATGCGAATCCCGTTGCGATAGACCGTGGCGATCTGCCGATCGAGGTTGACATAGACGAGCACCGGTCCGCCCGGGGCGAGCTGAGGTGCCCAGACCCACTCGCCTGGCTTGAGCTTGTCTTCCTGGCTGGCCAGGTTGAGCGGCTCCGACTGAGCCGCCCCCTGCGCCATCACTGGCGTCTCCAACATCATGGAAGCGACCAGAAACGCCGCTGCAATACCGTTCCGCAATTTGATCATGACGGCCCCCGTTTACGCAACAAGGGGCCTTTTAGCCGGTCTGTTGAAGCAATGGGAGGCGGCGCGGACGCTTCTGTCCGCAATTGGTGACCCCAACGGGACTCGAACCCGTGTTTTCGCCGTGAAAGGGCGACGTCCTAGACCGCTAGACGATGGGGCCGTGAAGGCCGCAGCCGGTTAAGCGACGGGTCGCGGCCGGTCAAGCAAGCGCCGAGACTCAAGCCGCGGTCGCGGTTACAAGGCCCGCCGCCATCAGCACGGCGCCCCCGATGCGCTTTGACCAAAGATGGATTTTCGGACCCCTGAGAAATCCCGCGACCCATCCTGCACCTACCGCATAGAATCCGTCGCTCAGCGTCACGACGGCACAGAAGGTGGCAAGCAGCACGCCGGCCTGCGCCCAATACGCATGATGTGTGGAAATGAACTGAGGGGTGAACGCCACGAAGAAGATGATCGTCTTGGGATTGATCGCTGTCACTGCGACCGTGCCCCAGAAGGCCGTTCCGGGCCGGACCGAGCCAATCGCTTCGCCCTCATCGATTGAGGCGGGCTTCGCCGTGACGATCGCGTAAAGACCCATGCCGACGAGATAGGCGGCGCCGACCCACTTGATGATCAGGAATGCCGCCGGCCACTTTTCAATCAGAAAGCCGACACCGAGCAGCGAAAGAGTCATCGCCACCGCATTGCCGACCGTAGCTCCAAAGACGGACGCGACGGCAGTGCGGGTCCCGGCAGTCAGCGCGTAGCCGACGATGCTGGTGACGCCGGGGCCGGGGAGCAGGCCGACGATCAGCGAGGCGACAACAAATCCCGCCCACAATGTCCAGTCCATGCGCCCCCTTTCGCCGCTTAGGCTAGCGCTGCGTCCTCCAGGTGCATCTCGGCAGCACTGCCGCCATTCCAGTCATCACGCTTGATCGTGCCCGCGAGCCACCATCGAACATCCGGCGGCGATCTCAGCAGAGCTTGGCCGAGGTCGGTCGTGGCGCTCCGAAATGCGATCCACCTGAAGCTCTTGCCGTCGTCTCCGCAGGCGATCCCGCGGACATGGCTCTCACCGACTATGCCCGTCTTGATCAGCCGCGCTGGCCCCGCGGCCACATGTGGGCCCGGCCATCCGGCACCATAGGGCCCGGCGGCATCCAGGGCATCGCACAGGACCGCCGTCACGCCGCCCGGTGCAAGCAGCGCGTCAAGCAGCAGAGCTCGGTCGCCTCTCGCTTTCTCGACATCAGAGGCGAGCCGGTCATTGATGAAGTCGCGGAAAGGCGCGAGTCCTCCGGCTGGCAAGGTCAGGCCGGCCGCCATCGCATGGCCTCCGCCCGCGATCAGCAACCCGCTTTCTTTCGCGGCGAGCACGGCCGCCCCAATATCGACGCCCGAGATCGAACGGCCCGAGCCCTTGCCGGTGCCGTCTTCGCATTCGGCAATGACAATGGCAGGCCGCCCGAACCGCTCCTTCAAGCGGCCCGCGACGATGCCGATCACCCCTGGATGCCAGCCGCCACTCATCACCGTGAGCACGGTCGAGCCGTTGAGCTGCTCCGCCTGCGCTTCCGCCTGTTCGCATACCAGCATTTCGATCGCGCGGCGTTCCTCGTTCAGCCGATCGAGTTCGGCGGCAATGGTTCGCGCTTCCTCCGGGTCGGTGCAGGTCAGGAGGCGGACACCGAGGTCCGACTTGCCGACCCGGCCTCCGGCGTTGATCCTCGGGCCAAGCGCGAAACCGAGATCGCGGCACGAAGGTGGCTTCACCAGGCGCGCGGCTTCGGCAAGTGCGGCGAGCCCGATATTCTGCCGCGTCGCCATGACGCGCAGGCCTTGGGTGACGAACGCCCGATTGAGTGTCTTGAGGCGTGCGACATCGGCAACGGTGCCGAGTGCGACAAGATCGAGCAAATCGAGCAATGTCGGCTCAGCGAGCGCTTCGAAGAAGCCGCGACCGCGCAGTTCGCGGACCAATGCTACACCGAGCAAAAACGCCATTCCAACCGCGGCGAGATGGCCATGCGCTGCGCCGTCCTCGCTCTCGTCGAGCCGGTTGGGGTTGATCAGCGCATAGGCAGCGGGGAGCAGGCTCGCGCACTGGTGGTGGTCGACGACGACGACATCGAGCCCCGCCGTCCGCGCTTCTTCCAAAGCGTCAAAAGCTTGCGCCCCGCAATCCACGCAAACGGCGATGCTCGCGCCGCGCGCCTTCAGCTCAACGAGCGCTTTGCCCGACGGGCCGTAGCCCTCCATCAAGCGATCGGGGATATAGACGATCGGTTCAATACCGAGGCGGCGCAGAAGGAGCATCAGGAGAGCCGCGCTGGTTGCTCCATCGACGTCATAGTCGCCGAAAAGCGCGATCGTCTCGCCGGCCTGAATTGCATCGGCGAGCCGCTTGGCGCCCTTGTCCATGTCCTTGAAACAGGAGGGATCGGGCAAGAAGTCGCGGATCTTCGGATCCCTATGCCGGGCGAGGTCTTCCCGTGAAACTCCGCGGGCCAGCAACAGCTCGTCGACCAGCTCATCCATGCCGAGCCCCGCTTCCGCCGGTCTTCTCCAGCGCCACGGCTGCCCCATGACCGATCGTTCGATGTTTAGCGCGACCCCCACGGCCGCAAGGTATGACTCGCCGATTCCGCGGTCTAGAGCCCGCGGTGCCTCAGGTCGTGATATTCTGTGGATACGCGCCGGACGGTGCCGGTGCTCGCGCGCATCACGATGCTCTCGGTCGTCACGCAATTGCGGCCGCGGTGCACGCCCTTCAGGAGCGAACCGTCGGTCACTCCAGTTGCCGCGAAAATGCAGTCGCCCTTGGCCATATCCTCGAGGCTGTAGATCCGCTCGAGATCCTCGACTCCCCAGCGATGCGCCCGCGCGATTTCGTCGTCGTTGCGAAATACGAGCTTGCCCTGCATCTGACCACCGACGCACCGCAGTGCCGCCGCAGCAAGCACCCCTTCAGGTGCCCCGCCGGTCCCCATATAGACATCGATGCCGGTTTCGGGATCCGCCGTCGCAATGACCCCGGCGACGTCTCCATCGGGGATCAGCCTGATTCCGCAGCCGAGGTCGCGCAGCTGACGAACGATATCCTCGTGCCGCGGCCGGTCGAGGACGCAGGCGACAATGTCTCCAGGTTCCACGCCCTTGGCAGCAGCGATTGCCCGCGCATTGTCTGCCGGCGACTTCGCAAGATCGATCGTGCCCTCCGGATAACCGGGCCCGATCGCCAATTTTTCCATGTACACGTCGGGCGCGTGAAGCAGGCAGCCTTCCTCGGCGATGGCAAGTACGGCGAGCGCATTCGGCCCGGCCTTGGCGGTGATCGTCGTACCCTCGAGCGGGTCGAGCGCGATGTCGATCTTGGGGCCGCCGTCTGCCGCCGCTCCTACCTTCTCGCCAATGTACAGCATCGGAGCCTCGTCGCGCTCGCCTTCGCCGATAACCACGGTTCCATCGAACGGAAGCTCGTTCAGCGCCTCGCGCATTGCCTCGACTGCGGCGGCGTCGGCCGCTTTTTCATCGCCGCGGCCAATGAGCTTCGAAGCGGAAATCGCGGCAGCTTCGGTCACCCGAACCATTTCCAGGACAAGCACGCGATCGAGAACATGGGAAGCGGCGGGGCCGGCAGACTTCATGAAACACTCCTATTGGTCGCGCAGCCGATAAGGGGGCTATTCGGCTTCGTCCACCTGATGCTTGAGCAGTTCTGACCGGACGCGCACCGCTCGAGCTCCGATCCGAGTCTCCAGTAGGAAGACGGCAAAGCCGGCGCCGATCGTCACCATGGACGCGATGAACAGCAACGCGATCGCCGTTCCGAAATGCGTTTGCGTCAGGCTGGCGGCGAACAGCAGCGATACGACGACGCAAATCAGCAGGGCCGAAAGCACTGATAATGCCGTTGCCCGTTCCTGAGCTCGTCGACCCAGCGGTCGTGCTCGGCGCCGCGGCTGTCGAGAAGCAACGGCTCAACTTCGCGCGACCGATCGACGATGCGTGACAGCCGCGACGCGCATACGTTGAGGAACGCTCCGATCCCGCTCAGCAGGAAAACCGGAGCCACCGCCAGACGCACGATCTCGGCGACGGTCGTGACGGAAAGGCTCGGTCCGCTTTCGAACATCGGCGTCCCTATGCACCGGCGTCGTGGGAGAATTCCAGTGACCCTTCAGTCGCGAGTCTCGCTCTCGCAACTCGCAACTTCCAGGAGCAAGGTTCCGGTGACGACAAAGCTTGCCGAGAGGATCCACGAGAAGCTGGCGATAAGCGGCGCGGTCGGGCCGAAAAGGTTGATCACGATCGTCGCGATGGACAGGCCAGTGATCAGCAGCATTGCGAGCAAGAAATCCATGCCTGCCGACAAGGCCATCCAGCTACGGACGCTGCCGATCGACCGGCCGCCCCCAAACGCGAGGATGAGGCTGCGGATTAAGAGCCACCCGATCACAAGCGTCACGATCGGCGTGAATCGAGGCGTCGGGTTGATGATGAACATCAGGCCCGTCAGAGTAGTTATCGCGCCGGCCGCCATGGCGAAGTTCCTCACCTGACGCCGCAGCGACCCGGCGAGCAGCTCGAAGATGCCGGCGATGACGAGCAAGGAGCCGATTATCAGCGATCCCGACACGCGGTCGGCGACCGGCAAGAGTGCAGCGGCTGCTCCGAGCAGGATGATCGCTACTCCGGCAAGGGCGATCAACGCGGCGCGAGTCCGATCGGACATCTCTTTGTCGGTCTGTGTGGCCACTCTTTCGAGCTGCGAACCCCGGTGATCGGCTCCGGTTCCATCGCGCTGCGGCCCAATCGACGTTGTTCAGGGTGCAATGATGCGCAGCGCGCGTTTCCGGATGACATAGTCGAGCGGCGGGACAGAACGCACAACTTCACCGTCAAGGGACACCGGCAACTGGCTCCGCCGGCTACCGACGCGCAGCCGCTCGACGTCGGCGATCTGCACCATGTCGTCGGGCCGGGTACGATTGAACAAGGCGCGAACGCTTGCCGCAATGAAGCCGCGACGTGTCTTCTTGCGCATTACGAACACGCAAAGCCGGCCATCCTGGAGGCTCTCGCGGCGGCCCGGTGCGCCGAGATCGATACGGTATCCGTTGTTTCCGACAAACAGGAGCGGAGTGTCGACCCGCGCCTTTTCATCATTCACGATCAAGGTCAGACGCTGATGATTGAAGCGGGCGAGCGTTCGCAGCGACGCGACGAACATCGCGAGGCGTTTGCTGCGACCGAGCCGGGCTCTCTGCAGATCACGGTTGATCACCATCAAGGGGTAAAGGCCGATCGCGCTGTTGTTTATGAAAATGCGCCCATTCATTTCGCCAAGGTCGACGCGTCGTTCAGTCCCGCTGGCGATCAGCTTTGCGGCATGCGCGAGGTCCGTCGGAAGGTCTAGGTCGCGCGCGAAATGGTTGAGCGTTCCGAGGGGAAGGATCCCAAGCCGAGTCGTGGTGTCGGCCAGCGCGGATGCAGCTGCGCTCACCGTTCCGTCACCGCCGCCGACGATCATCAATCGGTCTCCGCGTTCGGCGATGGCGCGGCAGCGAACCTCGCATTGGCCGCCGTCGACAAGCTCGATCTCCGCGTCGATTCCCGCCGATCCGAGCGCGCCGGCAATCTTTTTGCCAATATTGGGGTCGCGCGCCACGGCGCCGCTGCTTCGATTGATCAGTACGACCGCGTTCGTCACGCGGCGTTCAACTGTTTAGTCGGCTGGTCCGATCCGAAAGGCGGCAAGCTTGTTGCCGTCGAGATCGCGGAAATAGGCGCCGTAGAAGGCCTGCGGCCCTTCTTCGCCCCGAACGCCCGGTGGTCCCTCATCCGTGGCGCCAAGCTCCAGCGCCCTGGCGTATAGCGCATCGACCTTGGAGCGGCTGTCGCAGACGATCGAAGCCATGTTACCGTTGCCTGCCGTGGCCGGGTTTCCATCGTATGGCTTGCAGATGGCAAGGCCAGGCTTGCCCATGCCGGTGCCGTACATTGTAAAATTGTCTCCGAACTCCATGATCCGGCCTGCCCCGATGACCGGCATTAATGCGTCATAGAAATTGCGGGATTTCTCGAGGTCGTTGGACCCCAGCGTAACATAGCCGATCATCATTGGCCTCCGCGTTTGGCGTTGATCTCATCGCCGGTGCATTCGCCGACGCGATGCGATTCTGAGTGCGACCGCATCTTCATTCCGCCTTCGCGGCCGCCGCTGACATCCATGGCCATCGTGGCTTCATAGCTGTCGCGCGAATAGGTCCCATTGATCGCCATCGTCATGGTTCCGGACGGCTTGGCATCGCAGCGCAGAGCGGCGTCGATCTTGCCGCCGGACATCGTCAAATGGTCGTAACGGCAGTCGTTGCTCTTCCCGGCGAAGAAGTCTTCCTTGGGACGTTTGACGTCCGCCTCGGTGAGGCAAGTGTCGTAGCTTTGCGCTTGAACCTTCGCCATCATCTGTTTCATCTGCTGAGCAGCCTGAGGCGGCATGCCCGGAACCTCGACGTCCAACACGCTAATCGTGGTCTTCCATTTTCCGGGTTCGACGAAGCCTTCGTCCCCGCCGGCCTGACGGACTTTCTCGGCCACCTCGCCCACGCTGGCATTCTTGACGTTGATATCAGGCTGTTTGTTGCACGCGGCGAGCGGCAGCATGCAAGCGAGCAGAACCAGGCCGTGCTTCATCCGAATCCCCTGTTTTTTGCGCTCCGAGCATAGCCGCGCATCCGGCCGCGGAAAACCGGTTCAACCCCAGATCCGGAAGAAAGGCGCCGTATGGGGCAAGGCGTCGATCGCTCCATGGACGATGACAATCAGCAATAGGCTGCGCGACCGCGCCCAGAGCAGGCCAAGCGAGAATGCCAGGGGTGACAGAGTTGCAATTGTGAATGCCGCGACCTGGATAGGATCGGTCGACCAGCCGTCGACATCGGGCCCTCCGCGCAAATAAAGGCCGGGCCAGTGGCTGAGCCCGAACAGGACCGACGTGATCGCAATTGCAGCAGCTGGCGACTGGAGCCAGGCGGTGAGCCGCGACTGGATGCAGGCGCGGAAAAAGAATTCCTCGCAAAGACCTGCCTCGAGCGACAGCCAAGCCCATGAGCCCAGCACCCAGGCGAAGGCGGCTGCGGGCGCCAGTCCCAGCGAGTCGATCTGCTTGAGCGACGGGCTGACCACCGCGAGCAGGGCAAACATCAGGCCGCTGAGGATGATCAGGGCCGGCCAAAAGCCTCGCCGCTTGATTCCGCTGTCGAACAACGGGCGGATTGCCCCGCCCAGGACCAGGATGATTGCGGCGGGAATGCCGACATGAATGACCAGCTTGTAAGCGAGGACGACGATTTCCTGGGTCCGCTCGTCCGGGATCGCTTTGCGGACGCTACCGAGCCAGATGCCGATGAAGAGCACCGCGTAGATGACCAGATAGGCCAACAAGCCGAGCGTTTCGCGCTTGGGGGTGGCGACGGGCACGGCCGGCGCGTCCATTTTGAGTGTCAGGAACCAGATCGCGGCGCTGAGCGCCAGACCAAAAATACCGAGAGAAATGAGCGGGAAAGTCCAATCGCCACCGCTGAACGCGATATAGGCGACGGAAACACCCCAGACAGCGAGATAGCCGATCAGCGCGCGAATTCCGCTGCGGCCCAGCAGATCTGATCGAGTCATGCCTGTTCCCCCGTCGGCGGCCCGTACGCTCCCACGGCTGTTTCGACAATGGAACGGCTAGCGCGTCCTGTGCGTCGGCGCGTGAAAATCCGGATCCTTGCCGGCGATCCAGGCAAGGAATCGACCGATGCGCGGATCGGCCCTGATCGTCGCGACATGGTCGCCGAAGAGGGCGAGCTCTGCGTTCGAAAAGGTCCGGTGAAGCGTGCGATGGCAGATTGGATGGATAGGCACCGTATCACGGCCGCCGCGGCTCCTTGGCAGAGGATGATGGTATTCGACGACGCTCCCCAGCGGTCGAGAGCAGAGCCAGCAGTGAGGACGTTCCGTGGAGACCACCAGCCGACTATATGGCCCTAATGTCCGCTTCCACCCATTGCGGATAATCTGATCGCATGAGAACAAGGTCGCGCCGCGTAATTTGAACGCGAGGTCTATTGAGTGGAACACCCTCGTCGATGGGCTGACCGGTATGCGACGTTCTGGCGAGCAGCCGTGTGGTGCGTTTGTGCGGCACTCGCGGCAAATGTCATATTCGCGCTGTTCTCACTGACAGTAGCGTCCCTTGATCCGCGTCCTGTGGTCAGTGAAGTCAGGCATGCGTTCGAGACACGCGACTTAGTGCCCATCGATTGGCTTGATGACGATGCGAAGCGCGGCGCCAACACATACAACGAGTGCATCATTCTTCAGATGACAATCAATGATGCAGGCGGAGCAACGCAAAAGGCATTCCTGCCGCGCATTTATCGGCTCGACGCCAACTTTCATGGCGGATGCGCTGCCCTGCGGCAGATTGTTTTCGGCACTGCCAATTATGGGAAACTCTATCAGCGCATTTATTCCGAATATTGGCACGGCTACGCGCCGGTCGGGTCCATTCTCACACGGATAGCCGGCGTTGACGGCATGCGGATAATTCTCAAGGCATCGGTCTACACGGCTCTGCTACTCTTGGCCGCAATTGCGATCTGGGCGGGAGGCCGAGTTGCGATTTTGGGTCCTAGCGTCGCGATAACGGGCGCAACCGTTTGGGCGCTTCGTTATTACGGTCAAAACATCAGCTATGCGCCCGGCGACGCTAGCATCCTGCTCGGTCTTGCAGCGCTTATCTGTGCGAGACGAAAAATATCTAAAACGCCATGTCTCGCAGCGGCCTGCTCCACTTACGGTGCGCTACTCACTTATTTGGATTTCCTAACTGGCCAAGTCCCGACCGCTGCGGGCTTGCTCTTCGCTACCGTCTACGCACTTCGACGCGACGCCGGAGAATCAGCGCGACGGGCATGGGGCATGGCATTCGCCGGGCTCGCAGCGATGGCGGCCGGAGTGCTTGTGACAGTAGCTCTCAAGCAAGTGATCGTCTGGTCTTTCCTCGGATCCGAAGGACTAAGCCATTTCATCAACAACACCGCTTCTTATTCGGGGTTGAAGCAGTCCTCTGAATCCGGCCTTCCACTATACATGCATGCGTTTCGCGAAGCGTATCACTACTTGTTCGTCCTAACTCCCCGCGTCCGCTTGCTGAAAATCGCATTCGTATCCACGTGGCTGATCGCCATCGCATACTCTGTCCGACAGCGAAAAATGAGCGACTTGGCGGCTTTCGCATTTGCTGCGTTGGCGGCGCCCGCGTGGATCGCACTCGTGCCCAGTCACTTTCTTCAGGAATCAGCGTTCATGGTTCGCATCATGATAGTGCCTAGCGCCCTTGGACTCGCGCAATGTGCCCAAGCGGTCGTGGCTTCAGCAAAGTTCAAGTCTCTGAGCAGCCCGAGCTTGCCGCCTGCCTAAACGCGATATTTCGCCGCTTCCTTCTTGCAATCGTAGGGAAGCGTCGGGTCGAAGCAGAAGTCGGGCCATCTGCCACTGGCCTTCCAATAATGAAGTAGGCCCGCATGTGCCGCACCGGCCATTGACCGCGGGTCACGCCAGACGTCGCGCATAGCGGGACGGAAGAGGACTTCGGCGTTATAATGCGCCCGCTGCACAATAAGCTTACCGAAGTGCGTCGCGCCTCTAATGTCGGCTTTCCGCCCATTGCGGACATTAGACTTTCATCCGTTCCGTGGTAACTCGAAGATTGTTGAGTCTTACCCTAGCAAGTTCAGTTCGACCCCAGAGGGAGCCTTACATGCTCTCACTTTCGCTGCTCCTCGGTTTAGCCGTTGCGCCCGCATCCGCTGCACCTCGAGTCCATTCGCCCGACATCGATTCGAGGCTTGGTTACCTTGTCGGCGACTGGATCATCCAAGGACTATCGAGCAAAACCTTCCGGCAAAAATGTGCTTGGTACAGCGGCCGATCGTTTGTGGTCTGCACCTTCCAGGATCAGCGCGACGGCACAGTGGGCGAAACAGTTTTCGGCTATTCCGAACTTCAGAAGCGTTTCACCTATCACCGCTTCGATTCCAGGGGGCGCAGCGTTTATCAGCAAGGCTTTCCGTCGGGCATCTATGGGATCGTCTTCACCGATGAGCGGCTGGAGCCGGACGGTTCAGCGCGGATCCAAACCACAATCAATCTGGAGGACGAAGGTCTGCACTACACACAATACAGGTCAGTTCAGGGCCGGACCTGGCAGAGGACTGCTGATTTCCTTTACGTACCTGCCGTTCAGCGACCCAAAAGGAAGAAAAGCCGATAGGCCCTAATCGGGTTCGAAAAAGCTGGGCGACAAAAAATCGCGTGGCAACGTGATTAAGTTCGTGAGAGACTTCACCAATCAGTCTGGGACTGGAGCTCCGGACAGAGCCAGCATCGGCGGCTCCGAAGTCATTGGTCTCGCGCGGGAGGGAGATTTGCGCGGCGTATCGGATGTGCTGAAGATCATTAGGTATGTCACGATTGCTGCGGATCCGCTGGCGTGCCTTCCGGACGAACCCAATCGTCGGCCCGCTAACGGCAAGCTCGACCTGCTGGGATGGGCGTTCACCGCCACGCTCCTCGTCGCGGGTTCATCGTATTGGATGGGTATTCAAAGCCTAAGAGGCGAGTCCGCCGCGATCTCGCGCGTGAACACTGCTCCAAAAAGACCGGTTCTGCTTCCGCGCCCGAGGACAGCGCAGCCGTCTTTTTTTGAGGTCAGCCACGAGCGATCTTCCAGTTCGGATACGATCGTTGCCGAGCCTATGCCGGTTGTCGTCGCGTCGACATCCAAGCCCAAGGAGGCCTCGCCCCCTGGCGATGATGTCAAGGACGCGGAACCCGTCATTGCCACCGGGGCGGCCATTGGCCAGAAACCTGAGAAACCGAGTGAGCGCACCGCAGCTCCAACCGGTATTTGGCCCGTGCAAACAGTCGAGGGCGCTTCAGGGCGGCTCGTTCGCATCGGTCATTTCGCGACCGAGAGTGACGCTAAAAAAAGTTGGGAAACAGTGCTCCGGCAGTACCCCGGCATGCAGGGCTTGAAGTCGCTTCCGGTACCGATCAAGTCGCTGAGGGACGGACACCTCTATTATCGGTTGCAAGTCGGGACTACTTCGCACGCGCATTCCGATGTCGTGTGTCAGCGCATGAGAGATATGGATCAAAGCTGCAGCGTGATCGGCTCGGACGAAGGCAGCGAGGAAAGCGCCACGTGAGTCTCAGCTCGTAACGCTTTTCGTTTGGCTTGGTTAGCTCGTTCCATATGGTATGGTTTCCGTCGGGGCATGGGGGAGGCAGCGTGTTTATCCGAAAACTCAACCCGGGCGAGCGAGCCCCGGAGACAGTTGATCGCATCTGCATAAGCCGGCTAGCGGATGGACGCATAACCTGGACCGGATCAGTCGATGCGGGCGGAAAGGCCGTAGTTCGCGCCAGTCCCGCCGACTTTGCCACCATTCAGGAAGCTGAGACCGACGCCATTGCTTGGGCGAGAGCGCAAGGCACAACAGAACTCCAAATCGAGGGACCAAACCAGACGCCAAGCTAGCGTTCGCCCTTCACCCAGAGCGGAGGCAAAGCGGCTTAGTTCTGCTTTCGATTCATTGGGGACATTTCGACTTCAATGTCGCGCAGGGGCTGCTTTGGAGGATGCGTTCAAGCGGTCGAATACGCGCGGCGGCTGCGATTTCAGCGCTGCCAAGAGCATGACCATCGGCTTTTGCGATTCCCGGGCATGACCGGACATCGGTCGATTGAGATCGGCGATGATTGAAATCGAAAAGGAGACCAAGAGAAATAACACGAGTGCGGATCGCCTGCCGCGCGGGCCGTCTACCTGATGGCCGACAACCACGGCGGTGACGCCGAGATAGACAATCAGGAGGAACAGGACTTCGATCGGAATTCGCAGTTCCCAAGCGATTTTTCGTTCGGCATCCAGGTCGACCACTTCATTAAAGGTCGTCAGCAAGCTGGTGGTTAGGCCGTGCGCAAAAGCGGACTCGCGCGATGCCTTCACAGCCCCCCATATTTCAGTCAGCAGTTGATCGTTTCTGGCGAGATAGCGGCCATCGGTCGGTCCGGCCGTCGCCAATTGGATACGGTTTTCTGTGTAATGGACGAGAAGTTTGCTCAGCGTGCTGCGATAGGGCTCATCGAGCAGCTGGGTGCGTAGATAAGCCGTGCCAATCGCGTTCGCTTCCCGCATCACCAGCTCGCGCCGACTTTCATATCGGTTCAGCGCCATTCCGAACGTGAAGGCGAGCAACAGCCCGAGGAGGCCGAGCACGCTTCCGAGCAAATACCCTTCCTGGGCGACGGACGGCTCGGTTTCGCGTTCCTTGCGCTTCGCTCGACGATGCTGAATGCGACGAATGAATTGTCCGCCGGCGGCTGCACTGAACATAAGAGAAAACGTCCCGACCGCGATACCCGGAACGGAAAGAGCCAACAGCCAATCCGAAAGCCATTCTCTATGCACCCGGCCACTCCTGCCGTGAGCGCTATCCTGATGATAAGGCCGTTCTGTCCGATCTCCTATGTCCGCTTACGGCCTAAAGCGGACATTCCAGCCCCCTATGACCGTTCAACTGCCGACGACCGATTCAATTTTCATTAGGCACGACTCGGTAAATTGTGTTTTGCTGTTTCGGACTGCCAATCAGGGAGTCTCGAGGGGAAAGCCAATGAACAGAGTACTTCTAGGCGCGCTCAGCGCGGCCGCAGTCGCATGCGCCTCAGCTGCGGTTGCCGAGCCATACGTCGATTACACGCCCCAGAAAGGCTATTGGACTATCACCGCAGTCGAGGTGGATCAAAACCACGTCGACGATTATCTCACTGGACTTCGGAGCTCCCAAGTGTCGGCCTTCGAAGTCCTGAAACGGCGTGGACTCATTGACGACTACAGGTTTCTCGTCAGGAATGGATACGTGAAGGGTGGTCCTAACGTCCTCATCATGACGCATTCGCCTAGCACTGCGCTGATCGATCCGGATCAGGCGCGCGATCAGGCAGTTCAGAAGGAAATCTATCAGGCGTTCAGCAAGGAAAAGGGTGAAGAGGCTGTTCGTGGTTACGAGAAGTATCGGACCTTCATCGACACTGGCGATTGGCAGACCATGGTCATGAACAAGTAACTTCATCGTCTAAGGATTGAAGAAGGACGGGCGCTGATCGGCGCCCGTTCTTTTGTGTGACGGGTGCTCACACCATACGCACTCCCTGCTGTGTCAGAAAGTCGAGGAGGGCCTGCTCCAACGGATCGCGAGCGCCGTCCGCGTCAAGGAACCGCTTCAGCGTGGGATTTTTGGGTGGGCTGCAAGTTCGGATGTGACCGTGTTCATCCCCCAACAGACGCATGGACAGCAACCGGACGGCCAGCACGATTTACGGCAATGTTGGCTCAATGTCTGCTTTCCACCAATTCCGGACACTGGCCTGGGATTCCATGCTGGAAACATCCAGCGCGTTGAACGGCGACGGCCGAACGGCCATGTTTGAAACTATGGCAATCCAAATTCGCACCAGCCTCGCCGAACCCGAAACGGCCACGTTCGTGCCGCACAAACCGGCGCGTCCCGACAAGGCCGAGGGCGGCAAGCCCTTCACGCTCGTCTCGGATTACCAGCCGGCCGGCGATCAGCCGCAGGCGATTTCGGACCTCGTCGAGGCGGCGGAAAACGGCGAGGCGAGTCAGGTGCTGTTGGGCGTCACGGGCTCGGGCAAGACCTTCACCATGGCCAAGGTCATCGAAACGCTACAGCGGCCGGCTTTGGTGATCGCTCCGAACAAGATTCTTGCAGCCCAGCTCTACGGCGAGTTCAAAAACTTCTTCCCCGACAATGCGGTCGAATATTTCGTCTCCTACTACGACTACTACCAGCCGGAGGCCTACGTCCCGCGCACCGATACCTACATCGAGAAGGAGTCGAGCGTGAACGAGGCGATCGACCGGATGCGCCACTCGGCGACGCGCTCGCTCCTCGAACGCGACGACGTGATCATCGTCGCCTCGGTCTCCTGCCTCTACGGCATCGGCTCGGTCGAGACCTATTCGGCGATGACCTTCAGCCTGAAAAAGGGCGCGTCCGAAGACCAGCGCGAAGTCATCCGCAAGCTGGTCGCGCTCCAATACCGGCGCAACGACCAGGCCTTCGCGCGCGGCAACTTCCGGGTGCGCGGCGACAGTCTCGAGATCTTCCCGTCGCACTATGAGGACATGGCCTGGCGGATCAGCTTCTTCGGCGACGAGATCGAGGAAATCACCGAATTCGACCCGCTTACCGGCAAGACGATCGCCAGCCTCGACAGCATCAAAGTCTATGCGAATTCGCACTATGTGACGCCCGGCCCGACGCTCAAGCAGGCGATGGAGGCGATCAAGCATGAGCTTGCCGAGCGGCTAAAGGAGCTGAATGCGGAGGGGCGGCTGCTCGAGGCGCAGCGGTTGGAGCAGCGCACCAATTTCGACCTGGAGATGATCGCCGCGACGGGATCCTGCGCGGGCATCGAGAATTACTCTCGATTCCTCACCGGCCGTCTGCCGGGCGAGCCGCCGCCGACTTTGTTCGAATACCTCCCCGACAACGCGCTCCTCTTCATCGACGAGAGCCACCAGACGGTGCCGCAGATCGGCGCGATGGCGCGCGGCGACCATCGCCGGAAGATCACCTTGGCCGAATATGGCTTCCGGCTACCGAGCTGCATCGACAACCGGCCGCTGCGCTTCAACGAATGGGATGCGATGCGCCCGCAGACGACCTTCGTTTCCGCGACTCCCGGTCCGTGGGAAATGAACGAGACCGGCGGGGTCTTCTCCGAGCAGGTGATCCGCCCCACCGGTCTCATCGACCCTCCGGTCGAGATCAAGCCGGTCGAGGATCAGGTCGACGACCTCGTCCACGAGGCGAAGGAGACCGCGCGCAAGGGCTATCGTACGCTCGTCACGACGCTGACGAAGCGGATGGCCGAGGATCTGACGGAATATCTGCACGAGGCGGGCCTCAAAGTCCGTTACATGCACTCCGACGTCGAGACCCTGGAGCGCATCGAGCTGATCCGTGAGCTGCGCCTCGGAGTCTATGACGTCCTTGTCGGGATCAACCTCCTGCGAGAGGGTCTCGACATCCCGGAATGCGGGCTGGTCGCGATCCTCGACGCCGACAAGGAGGGATTCCTCAGATCGGAGACTTCGCTGATTCAGACGATCGGCCGCGCCGCGCGCAACATCGACGGGCGAGTGATCCTTTATGCCGACACCGTCACGGGATCGATTGAGCGGGCGCTCGCAGAGACCAACCGCCGGCGCGAGAAGCAGCTCGAATATAACGCCGAGCACGGCATCACGCCCGAGAGCGTCAAGCGGCACATCGCCGACATCATTGCCGACGTGACCCAGCGCGACGGAGTGATGGTGGATACCGGCGATGACGAGCGGCCCGAACTCGTCGGGCACAACCTCCGCGCCTATATCGGCGATCTCGAGGAGCGGATGCGCAAGGCCGCCGCCGACCTGGAGTTCGAGGAAGCCGCGCGGCTTCGCGACGAGATCCGCCGCCTCGAGGAAGACGATCTCGGGATCCCGCACGATCAGCGCGTCGCCCCGCGCCCGCTGGGTCATTCGACCGAAGGCAAGCCCGGTACACGCAAAGGGCGCTTCGGCAAGCAAAGCCGCACGCGCTTCGGCGGGCGGCGCGGTTAGACGCCGCCCGATCTAACATCAGCGAAGCACGCCTTCTTTCGTCTCTCGCCATGCGTACCAGGCCTGAGCGAGGCCGAGCACGACGATGACGAATGGCACATATTTCATCGCGCCGGCGTTCATTTCCGGCGGCGGCGGCGGCCCAAAATATTGGCCGCCGAAGCTCAGCGCCATTCCGACCAGCGAGGCAGCGAACGCATAGAGCGCGTAGCGGCTGCGCATCAGGAGAAACACGGATCCCAGAAGCGCGGCCCAGACCCCGAGGCCCCAGCCGATCTGCGCGTAGAATGGCAGGCTGTCGACCCAGTTCAGGATCACATTCGGATCACCCATTTGCGCGAGGTAATCCATGTTGCGCATGCGCGTCATGGTGTAGTCGTACGCGCCGAAACAGTTCCACAGCAGCGACAATATTCCGACGATCCACAGGTGCACGGGTGTCCGTGCAGCGACGGCTTGTTGCATTTGAACCCCCCTCCAGCCCGCATTTTCGCGCGGCCGGAAGGCATGGGGCTCCCAATCGGAGGCGCTGTCAAGCGGGGCGGATCAAGCCGCTGAGTTCGCGTCGATTTGTCGTTTCAGAAGCTTGCCCAGAGCGCCTGCCAGCGTCACCATTTCATAGGGTTTGTGAAGCACGGGAAAGCCATGTGTCCGCACCGCCTCCTCGCTGTACCCTGTCGTCAGTAGGATGGGCAGCTCCGGGTAACGCGAGCGAACCTTGTGGGCCAGCTCGATGCCGCTGATCCCCCCAGGCATGATGATGTCGGAAAAAACCACTTTCGGCCTGTCCCCGCAGTCGAGACGGTCGAGCGCTTCCTTGGCGCTGTGCGCGATCATCGTTTCGAACCCGAGTTCGCTCAGCATTCCTGCGGCGAGATCGGCGACGAGCTCATCGTCCTCGACGATCAATACCCTTCCGAGCGCATGGACTCCATTCGCTCGGGTCACGGCCCCGGACAGCGATGAACGGCTTGCGGGCAAATAGAGCGTAAACGTCGAGCCTTTGCCAAGTTCGGACTCCACTGTCAGCGCGCCGTCCAGCTGTTTCGCGAACCCGAAGACCTGGCTGAGCCCGAGACCCGTCCCCTCGCCGAAGCTCTTGGTTGTAAAGAAAGGCTCAAACACGCGCTCCATCGTGTCCCGAGTCATGCCGCTGCCGGTGTCGGACACGCGCAGCGCGACATGTTCGCCGTGAAGTCCGTCGGGCTTGCCGTCCAGCATTTGATTGGTGGCGCTGATCTTGAGTGTCCCGCCATCCCTCATTGCGTCGCGCGCGTTGAAGGCCAGGTTCAACAGCGACAGTTCGAGCGCGGCGGCGTCGGAATCGACGTTCCACAATTGGTCGGAGATCTCGATGATCACCTCGATGTCTGAACGCAGGGACGGCCGGACCAGCGTGGTCGCATCGGCGAGGAAATTCTTGAGGTCGATCGACTTGAGCTCGAGCGGCTGGGCGCGGGCGAACGCCAGCAACTGACGAGTGAGGCTGGCGCCGCGCTGCGCGGAATTGCGAATTCCATCGAGCATTTTGCGAAGCTTGCCCACATCCTCGATGTTGCGCATCGCGAGGTCCGATGCGCCGAGGATTGCCGTCAAGAGATTGTTGAAATCATGGGCGAGCCCGCCGGTGAGCTGGCCCAGCGCCTCCATCTTCTGAGAACGAAACAGCTGTTCGCGCGATTCCTCCAAGCGCAATTGGGCTTCGCGCTTCTCCGTCATGTCGCGAGTGACCTTGGCGAAGCCGATCACCTTTCCCTTTTCATCGTGGATCGCGTCGATCACGACGCTGGCCCAAAACCGAGTGCCGTCCTTGCGGACCCGCCAGCCTTCCGCTTCGTAACGCCCCGTCGTGCGGGCCGTTTCGAGGGCTCGATCCGGGACTCCGGACTTCTGGTCCTCGGGCGTGTAGAAGCGGCGGAAGTTCTGGCCGATGATCTCGTCCGGCCGATACCCCTTGATACGCTCGGCGCCCGGGTTCCAGTTGGTTACCCGTCCCTTCGCATCGAGCATGAAGATCGCATAATCGACAACCGACTGCACCAGCAGCCGAAAAGCGTCGTCATTGATCGACGTCACCACCTTCTGAACCCCTCCACGCAATCGTGACGCCCCACGCAACTCCTTGCATTAACCCGTTAATGCCCCTTGCGGTTGCAAGGCTTCACAAGAGGGACAGCGGTGTGGCCTCGGCGCGACACCTAGCGACGTTCCGCGGCGAGGCGGCTCATGAGGATCGCGGCGCGTTTCGCTTGCTTGGCCAGTGAAGGAATGTTCACGCTCTCGTCGGCCGTATGGCTGCCAGAGCTTGCCGGACCGAGGCCCACGAGCCCGTCGACGTCCTTCGCGACGAAGCTGATGTCGCCCGCGCCGCGCTTGGCCGGGTCCAGCTCGCCCATTTCCGGAAGGCCCATGTCGCGATTGACGGCGTTCAGCCGGGCAAGAATCGCGCGGTTCGCCTCGGTCGGCGGCATCGGCGGATAACCGTCCTCATCGAAGCTGATCTCGGCCTTCGCTCCGGGGAGCGACTGCGAGACGATTGCTCGCATCTTCGCCCGGGTCCGGTCGATCTGCTCCTGGCTGATGGCGCGCAGGTCGCCGCGGGCGACGGCCGTCGCGGCGATAATGTTGGTCTTTCCGGTGGCTTCGAGGCGGATCCGGCCTTCATCGAGCCGCGCCGTTTGCCCACCTCCGATAAGGCCGACATTGTAGGTCAGCTTGTCCTCGGGCAATTCGCGGCGAAACTGATCGAGAATGCGCGCGAGCTCATAATTCGCGCCATAACCCACGCCGGGATTGCCGACTCCGCTTGAATGCGCGCTCTGGCCGGTGGCCGTGAGGGTCCAGCTGCCGGCGCTCCGCCGCGCGATCGACCCCATGTCGACAGGCCCGTTGGCACCATCCTCCTGTGCGAGATCCTCGAAGTCGAGCGCCACGTCCACGCGCTTCCCTTCGGCGATGAGATCTCGGCGGGAAATGGTGAGGGGGTTGCCCGCATCCTCTTCGTCCCCAGTGAGGAAAATGGTGATGTTGGCAGCTTTGAGCGTTCCGGCAGTTTTCATGGCGCGCAGTGCGGCGACGATTACCGCCATTCCGCCTTTGTCGTCGCCCGCGCCAGGACCATGGGCTGTGTCGCCCGCGCGTTGCCAGCGTTGGAATGGCGAATCAGGCTCGAAGACCGTGTCGAGGTGCGCAATCAGCAGTAACCTTTTGCCGCTGCGCTTGCCGACGTGCCGAGCCACGATGTGACCGGCGCGGCCAGCGGCTTTCATGTCGATCCATTCGACCCGGAAGCCCAGCCGTTCGAGCTCGGAACGGACCATTCGCCCCACCGTCTCCACGCCCGGGAGATTCATTGTCCCGCTGTTCTGGTTTACCCAACGCTCGAGCATACCGACCGTGCGCTCCTGCTCGGCGTCAACAGTCCGGAGCATCATCTGCTCAGCCGGCGACAGCTGCGCCGATGCTGGCGCGGCACACAGGAACGCGAGCGCGGCAAACGCGAAGAATGTTCGTGACGTCATGGCGGCAGGTTAGCGAGAGCTTGCGCGTACACAAGCGCCACCTGAAGCACGCTCATAATTGCGACCTCGGTTAGCCTACCTTTCCTACAACAAGCCTATTTGGTTAGTTAACCGCGACTCGGGCAAGAAAGGAGCGAAAGGTGGAGCAAGCAATCGACGTTGATTTGCTGATCGACGGTTTGATCGAGCGGGAAGGTGGGTATGTGAACCATCCTTCCGACAAGGGCGGTCCGACCTGCTTCGGGATCACGGAAGCGGTGGCGCGGGCGCAGGGTTACCGCGGGGAGGTGCGTCGTCTGTCGCGCGAAGAAGCGGCGTCTATCTACAAGCGGTTGTATTGGCTGCGGCCACGCTTCGATGAGATTATCAAGCGCAGTCCACGTCTCGCCGCTGAGCTGTTCGACACAGGCGTCAACATGGGCCCGGCCGTTGCCGCGACTTTCCTCCAGCGCGCGCTCACAGCCCTCAACCGCAACGGGAGGGACTATCCCGATCTTGTGCCCGACGGCCGGGTCGGCCCGCAGACGTTGCACGCGCTCGATGCTTTCTTCTCAAGTCGAGGGCAGAGCGGGGGAGAGTCGGTGTTGTTGCGCGCGCTCGAGGCGCTTCAGGGCGAACGCTATCTGCGCCTCGCTGAACGTCGGCCCGCCAATGAAGCGTTCCTCTACGGCTGGCTCGCGAACCGTATTGGTGAGCGATAAAGTCGCACAAAAGGCGCCGCACCGCGTGACTTTAGTGAACTTAAGACTGGAAAGCTGCCCATGAATTCCCTTCCGCCACCCGGTACTTTCGCCGAAGGCCAGCGACTCGTTTACGGCCTTCTCGCTGCAGCCGCCGGCATGTTTTGCGGCGCCTGTGCCCTCGCCATGATCGTTCTGCTCATGTGGGGCCATTGGTCCGCGGCCGAAGAACATAGCATCGTCGTCATTTTCGGCTGGTCGCTCGGCGGCTTCATCGCCGCCATGATCGCCGTGATTATCGGGCTGCTCGCCGGCGGCCCGGTCGGCCGCTTCAAATTGTCCGCCAGTCGCGACGGCGCCTCCGTCGAGGCGGAGAACCGCTGATGCTCCTCCGCTTCCTTAACTTTCAAGGCATCGCCGGCATTGCCGTATCTTTCGCTCTCCTCTGGCTGCTGCTCCTCCAGAAAAACGAGACGCGCCATTGGCGAAGACAGAGCAATCAATTCGAACAGCTCTATCGCGGCGAGCAGGCGGCGTTTGCCGCCACCGTCACCAGCTACCGCGCGGCCGCTGAGGCTGCTCACGCCGCCGACCGCGCCGCGGCTGAACGCCTTGCCGCAAAGCAGCGCACAATTTCCGAAAGGACCAAAGATGCGTTCCAACGTCGCCTTGCCGATGCTCGCGCTCGCGCTGAGCGCCTGCGCCGCGAAAACCCAACGACCCCAGGCGATCCCAGTCGTCGCGGAGGCCCGGCTATGCCCCGCCTATCCGCTGCCGCCGACGGAGCTGATCAAGCCGCCGGCCAAGACGGACTTCCTCCAGAAGAGCGCCTTACCGCCACCGAGCAGGCCATCCAGCTCGACGAATTGATCAAGTGGGTGAAGGCGCAGGCGTCGGTCGATCCAAATGCGTCGGAATAATCCGTCATTGCGATCCCGGCCTTGAGCCGGGGGAAGCAATCCAGCGTTGGCGAGCGGCGCCGTTGTCATGGGATTGCTTCGTCGCCTAAGCTTCTCGCAATGACGGGCCGCGGGGGCGCCGAATGAACACGAACCGGCTGAATTCCTTCACCGACGGTGTCATCGCGATCATCATCACCATCATGGTGCTTGAGCTGCCGGTACCGCGCGGCTCAGGAATGGCTGCGTTGACGCCGGAGCTGACCCTCTTCGCGGCTTATGCCCTCGCGTTCATCAAGGTCGGCATCTACTGGTTTCAGCACCATCATTTGTTGCAGGCGTCGCGGCGCGTGGACGGCCAGGTGCTGCTGGCCAATCTTCTGTTTCTGTTCTGGCTGAGCCTGGTGCCGTTCGTCGTTCGCTGGGTCGGCGAAGCTGGGGTCACCCGCGACACCGTGCTCGCCTTTGGAGTGATTTTGCTGCTGTGCGCGCTGTCCGTGGCCTGGCTACGTTCGACTCTGCTCGCTGCGAACGATGCAGACGCGCCTATCGCCAAGGTCGCGGCTCGCGGCCGCAAGGGCCAGATCACCATCGCAGCCTACGTGCTATCCATCAGCATTGCCTTCGTCTGGCCAATGGTTGCGGTTGCCATTTATTTCGGGGTTGCGGCGCTCTGGCTGGTGCCAGACAAAAGGTTCGAAAAGCTTGTGGACCGAACGACAAGATGACTCCGAGCCGCCTCAATGCCCTGACGGACGGCGTCGTCGCGATCGTCATGACGATCATGGTCCTTGAACTCAAGTTCCCGGCGCAGCCAACGCTCGCCGCCGCTTTGGCGGTCCTTCCATTGCTTGCCGCTTACCTGCTCGCCTTCATCTTCGTCGCGATCTTCTGGAACAATCATCATCACATGATGCAGTCGGCTCATAAGGTGACCGGCGGCGTGCTGTGGGCCAATCATGCGCTGCTCTTTTGCATGACCTTATTTCCTTTGATGATCCGGTGGATCGACGAAGCGGGCATCACATCGTGGCCGGTCGCGTCCTTCGGGCTGGTTCTGGTCGGCGCCGCGATTGCTTACCAGCTACTCGAGCGTGCTCTGATTGCGGCCGAGGGCCAAGAATCGGGCGTGAAGAAAGCCCTCGGTCATGGAGTAAAGGAGTGGGCGAGTTTTGGGGGTTACGTTCTTGCAGTGCCGCTCGCATTCGTATCGCCCTACATTTCGGTAGCGATCTTTGTCACCGTGGCGGCCGTGTGGCTGATCCCCGACCGTCGCTTCGAACATGCCTAGTTGCAGCCGTTCAGGCGTCTTCCCACATCCGCTTCATGGAACAATACCACGGAACAACTATCCTCGGAGTGAAGAAGGGCGGGAAGACCGTAATTGCCGGCGACGGTCAAGTCAGCCTCGGCAATACGGTGATCAAACCCAATGCGAAGAAGGTTCGCCGAATTGGTGAGGACGGCAAGGTCATCGGCGGCTTCGCCGGAGCGACGGCCGACGCCTTCACTCTGTTCGAGCGGCTTGAGAAGAAGCTGGAGCAGTATAACGGGCAGCTGCTCCGCGCCGCGGTCGAGCTCGCCAAGGACTGGCGAACCGATAAATATCTCAGGAACCTCGAAGCGTTGATGATCGTCGCGGATGCCGAGCAGATGCTGATCCTGACTGGCAATGGCGACGTCCTCGAGCCCGAAGGCGGCATCGCGGCGATCGGATCGGGCGGTAATTATGCGCTCTCCGCAGCGAAGGCGCTGGCCGACTATGAGCAGGATCCGGAAGTCCTCGCCCGCCGAGCGATGCAGATTGCGTCGGAAGTGTGCGTATTCACCAATGACCGGCTGACCGTCGAGACGATTGAGGCGTGATACCCAATCCCGTTCGGGCTGAGCTTGTCGAAGCCCTGTCTTTCTCTTCGCAGACAGGTAGTAAGGCAGCCCTTCGACGAGCTCAGGGCGAACGGATGTTATTGGATCGCAGGGCGTTCACTGCGGGCACGGCGGCACTGCTGTCCGGCTGTACAACGGTCGGCGGTAGGCCGCGCAGCTTCGGCAATTGCACTCCGCTCCCTCCCGTGAAGGTCGACCCAAGCCGGGTGATCCGCACCGTCGCGGGCCTGAGGCCGTATCGCCGGTCGGGCTTCGTCGTTCGGGCTGAGCCGCTCGGCGACAAGCGCCTGGTCCACAATTACGGCCACGGCGGCGCGGGCATCACGATGAGCTGGGGCAGCTCGAAGCTCGCCACGGAGCTGGGGTTGCAGGGCCATAACGGCCCCGTCGCGGTCCTCGGAGCCGGTGTCATGGGCCTTTCGACGGCTCGCCTGGTGCAGGAGGCGGGTTTTCCGGTGACGATCTACGCCGCGGCGCTTCCGCCCGACACCACGTCGAACCTCGCCGGGGGACAGTTCCATCCTTTCGGCCTGTTCAAGGAAGACTCGATCACGCCGGAATGGAAAGCCCAGTTCATCCGCGCCCTCGACTATAGCTGGCGGCGGTTCCAGATCATGGTTGGCGATGAGTACGGGATCCGCTGGCTACCGACCTATGTCGAAGCCGACACGCCCGAAGCGAAGCTGATCGAGGCCTTCCCGCCGATCAACCGCGTGCTCTCGCCGCCGGACTATCCGTTCGCGCTGGACAGTGTCCGCCGATACGACACGATGTACGTCGAAACCGGCCGTTACCTGCGGCGGATGTTGAGCGACGTGCAGATCGCCGGCGGCAAGATTGAGGTGCGGCGCTTCGCAACGCTGGCCGATGTTGCGGTTTTGCCCGAGACACTCGTCTTCAATTGCACGGGGCTGGGCTCCCGCGAGCTGGTTGGCGATACCGAACTGAGACCGGCGCGCGGTCAGCTAGCAATCCTCTTGCCGCAGCCGGAGGTGCGCTACGCCTACACCGGCGGCGCCGGCTATATGTTTCCGCGGCCCGATGGGATCATCCTCGGCGGAACGTTCGAGCTCGACGAATGGTCGACGGTTCCGGACACTCAGACCATCGCCGGCATTCTCGATTCGCAGCGGCGCTTCTTCGACGCTTTCCGCTGCACCGCTTGAAGGGAATGGAACCGCCTCCAATCTATCGAGGCAAATGAACTATCATGCATCCATGCCCCAAACCGCCGGGGACGCTCCAGAAGTGCTGAAAGACAAGCTCACACCCAAGGCAATCGTCGCAGCGCTGAACGAACATATCGTCGGCCAGGAAGATGCCAAGCGCGCGGTCGCTGTGGCGCTGCGCAACCGCTGGCGCCGTCAGCAGCTTTCGCCCGAACTGCGCGATGAGGTCACGCCGAAGAACATTTTGATGATCGGTCCGACCGGCTGCGGCAAAACCGAGATCAGCCGGCGCCTCGCGAAGCTCGCCGATGCGCCGTTCGTCAAGGTCGAAGCAACCAAGTTCACCGAGGTCGGCTATGTCGGCCGCGACGTCGAGCAGATCGCACGCGACCTCGTCGAGGAGGCCGTGCGGCTAGAGCGCGATCGCCGGCGCGCCAAGGTCCGTGCGGCAGCCGAGGATGCCGCGATGGAGAAGCTGCTCGACGCCCTGACCGGCAAGAGTTCGAGCGAAGCGACCCGCCAAAGCTTTCGCCAGCGCTTTGCCGACGGCAGCCTCAACGCAGCTGAGGTGGAGATCGAAGTCGACGAGCAACCTTCGCTGCCATTCGAAATACCCGGGATGGGCGCGCAGGTCTTCGACTTGAGGAGCATGATGGGCAAGGCTTTCGGCCAGACGCCGCGTGCGCGCCGCAAGCTCAAGGTCCCGGACGCCTTCGACCGCCTTACGGACGAGGAAGCGGACAAGCGTCTCGACCCGGACGACATCAACCGTGCCGCGCTCGCCGACGCAGAAGCGAACGGCATCGTGTTCCTCGACGAGATCGATAAGATCGCAGTTAGCGACGTTCGCGGCGGATCGGTTAGCCGCGAGGGCGTACAGCGCGATCTGCTGCCCTTGATCGAAGGCACCACCGTCGCCACCAAGTACGGTCC
>JBKPLG010000099.1:0-7644 GCA_046731515.1 Pseudomonadota bacterium
GGCTCAAGTCGCCGAGGTCCTTTTCGGCGTCGGCAACGAACTGACGTGCGCCTTCGGCGGTCAGCGCCGTTTCGGAGGGAGCCGCGGGCGCGCCAGTGTCTGCTGCCGCCGACGACGCGGGGGTGGACGTTGCGGTAGCGCTTGCGCAGGCGGCAAGCGCCAGCGCGGCAAGGGACACGGATGTAGCAAGTTTCATGGCAGAAAGCTCTCTCCCCAGGGAAAATCCAGATGTCGCGTGAAGTTAGCAGTGATCCTTGCCAGCCCCTTTTCGTCAAGCGGGCGGTGCGCTTCGTCAGGCGGCGGCAAGAAAGCGCGCAATCGCTTCGCCCAATTCAGGCCTAGTGACGGAGCTCATATGCGTTCCGGGGACTTCTTCAAAGACAGCGCTGGGAAGAACGTTGGCGAGCTCTTCGGCGGAACCGTTGTCGTCGTCCTCGCTACCGCAGACGACCAACGTCGGCATGGTGAAGGCCTGCAACCAATCAATGAAGGCATCCTCGAAAGTTTCCAGCAGCAACGCGGCAGCGACCCGGTCGACGCGTTGGCTTTTCATGAACTGAATCGACAGCCAGTGCGGATCGCCGCGCTGAACGCGGTCGAACATGGCTATAGACTCCAGGAAAAAGGTCTTGCGGCGTTTCCAGTTGCGCAGGCCCGCCAGGCCGGCTCCGCCCAGGACCGCGCGGCGCGGCCGCAGGCCTTCCCCGACTGCCTCGACCGTGGTCCGCGCGCCCAACGAGAAACCGCCTAGGTCGAATTCTGTCAGATCCAGGCGAGCTACAAGTTCGCGCAGATCGCGTGCGAGGATTCCGCCAGGATAGTGCTCCGGTTCGTGCGGGCTGTCGCTCTGGCCGTGGGCTCGAAGGTCCGGCATGATCACTCGGAATCCCGCCCCGGCGATCCGATCGGCATTGCCGAACTTGATCCAGTTCATCCACGCATCGGAGAATAGACCGTGAAGGAGGATCACGGGCCTGCCCTGGCCCACTTCGTGATAGGCCAGCTCGACCCCGTCGGACGCCTTCCAACGCTGTATCGAGGCCTCACTCATCTGCGAATGTTCCCAATGTTCGCAGCAACGCACATGCGCGCGCGTGAGGTCCTACAGGCCCATGGCGGCGGTCTGGCAATGGGAAGATGACAGGAAAGTACGACGCCGCATCGGTTCGAACGCATGTCAGCGGCATTCCTACATTGCAATGTCTGCTTTGGGTGGAAAGCGGACATTGCAGGGATGCTAATCAATCTCCTGCAGATGACGTTTTTCCGAACCATCTGGAACGTCCTCGATTTTAGCGAGCGGCTTGATCGCGGGTCCATTGATTACGGTGCCATCGGGCCGGAACTGCGAACCATGGCACGGGCAGTCCCAGCATTTTTCGAAGCTATTCCAATGGACGATGCAGCCAACATGCGTGCAGACCGCGCTGCGCTCAGTTATTGAGCCGTCTTCGGCGCGATAAATCGCATGTTTGGCAAGGCCGCGGCGAAGAATCGCGCCCTCGCCTGGCTTGATTGCATCAACGCTGTCGATCTCACCGGCCTCCACATATTCAGCAAGGTTGGCGACGACAGGTCCTTGGCCCTTCACATATTCACCGAGTGAAAGGGCGCTGACGGGTTTCCGTCCAGGATCGAACAGGTTTGCGAACCGCGCCTTATCGTTCCGGTAAAGGGCGATGAAGTTGAGTGCGCCGGCGACGCCGTTGGTCATACCGGTCCCGCTGTCGCCGGTATGCACGTAGATCCGATCTGATCCGTCGCGGCCCGAATAGGGCATGCAGTCGGCCGGCTCCATTACTTGGCCTGACCAGCGATGTTCGGCCTCCGTGAAGCTTGGAAAGCGTTCGCGCGTCCATGCCTCAAGTCGCGCGAAGCGCCGATCCATGTCATCCGCAGTCCCGGTCCGATGGTCTTCTCCGCCAGCGATCAGCCAGTCTTCGCCCTCGCTCGCCGGCTGAAGCCGGACATAGTGATACGGCCACAGAGTATCCCAGACGAGCGCGTCCTCCACGCTACCGCCCGGCACTCGTCCGGCGATCGCGTAGGTCCTCATCGGAACCTGCTTGGTGTGGATAGCGACGCGGTCGTTGACGGGTGAGTTGGTCGCGAACAGTGCCGCGCCAGTCCGGATTATCGGTCCCTTCTCAGTTCTGATTACCACCCCCTCGCCATCCTCATCATGACCCACATAAGCTGTGCCGCCGTGGATTCGTCCTCCCGCATCCAGAATCGCCACAACCAGGCCCGCACAATATTTCAGGGGATGAAAACGGCCTTGGTCCGCAAACTTGAGTGCTCTTGTTCCAGCGATAAGCGGATATGGGGCCTCATCAGCCCACTCCACGGCGACGCCGAGCTTGCGGCAGGCATCATATTCCTCCTCGAGTTCGGCCATGTGATCCTGCTCGGCTGGGATCAGATAGCCGGACAGGCGCTCGAAATCCGCACGAATGCCTTCTTCGCGGCAGATCGCCTCGATGCGGTTGACCGCCGCAACCTGGCTCTCGTGATAGAGCCGCGCGTCCTCCTCCCCGACGGTGTCGATCAATTCGAAATACCGGTCGTCGATCTCGCTCACGAGGTGTGCGGTGGTTCGCGCGGTCATCCCCGCGGCAAGCTCGCCGCGGTCAATTACTATCACTTGGGCGCCGCATCGCGCGGCTTCATACGCCGATGACAGGCCGGCGATTCCGCTTCCGACGACTACCAGGTCACATCGGGACTCCTCATTCAACGGCGCGAACGACGGCAAATCGTAAATTGCTTTCCACAGCGAGGGCATGGCACTCACCTCCGGACTTCGTAACGATCAGCGGAACTGAGTGGACGCACTCACGCCGAGGCAGGCTAATGTCCACAATGGGTCGAAAGCAGACATTCGGCCGCCTTCATCCGGGAAATTTGCCGGTCGCTTCGACCCATTTGTCGACCAGCTTTTGATAATCCTGCGTCTGCATCTCCGGCAGGCCTTCCGTATTGATCCAGGCCCGATGCATGCTCTCCGCCCCGAAATGGTGCTTCGGCTTGAAGCGCGACGGATCGTCGAACGAAGCGACCGTCAAATCCATGTTCTCGCTACCGTCCTTGAACTTGAACCCAAATGACGTGCCGCACTCGCTGCAAAAGGGCCGCACGGCGATGGGGGAACTGTCGTACCAGTCGGGCTCATGTTCCCAGCTGACATCGGCGTGCTTGACGTTCTTGAAGGCGATCGACATCGATCCGGTTGCGCGCTGACACATCCGGCAGTGGCAGAGATAGGCGTCATCATTGTCGACGCTCACAGTGTAGCGGACACGCCCGCAGGCGCAGCCGCCGGTCATTTTCTCGCCCATCACTCACCTCCCTTGGTGGCGGGCCTCTTGCGCGGCTAAGGGGCGGCATGTCCAGCGCTCCGACACCTGACGAAATCGCGCGTGATGCTCGGTGGCTGGTGCAGGCGTTCGACCCCGCGGCGGGGATGGTGCGCCTCGTCGAGATAAGCAGCGAGAACTATCGGGAGGCGAGCTTTCTTGACGACCGCATGATGCAACAGCCGGTCACCGCGCATGTGGTGCCCTGGGAAACAGTCGCCGGTGCAATTTCGGACAATGCTCGTCGCGACGCGCGATGGATTTTCCACATCGGTCATGTCGGCTCGACTCTGATCGCCCGCTTGCTGGGCGAAATACCGGGTGTTCTTTCGGTCCGCGAGCCCCGTTTCCTCCGCGACTTGATCGCAGTCCCGCAGGAACAGCGCCTCGGCATGAGTGCCATTGCGCAAGCCCTGTTCTCGCGGACCTTTGACCCGGATGAGCTCGCGTTGGTCAAGGCAACGAGCTTCGTCAGCGAGGTCGCGCCCGAGCTGGTGCCGTCAGGGGAACGCGCCCTGTTCATGTACGCCACGCCTCGCAATTATGTCGCGAGCATCCTGGCGGGTGAGAATTCGGTGAAGGAGCTGCGAATGTTGGGCTCGATCCGCTCTCAGCGCTCCGCTTCCCGTGTCAGCGGCCTCGATCGGCAGGAGGCGAGCGATGCCCACCTCGCCGCTGCGGCCTGGGCTTGCGAAATGACCGCGCTCGAGGCTTCGGCTGAAACGATGGCGGATCGGAACGTGGCTTGGGCGGATTTCGACGGCATGCTTGCGAGCATGGAAGCCGAGCTCGGCCGGGTGGCGAATACCTTCGGTTTCAAGGCGAGCTCGGAGGAATTGCAAACGATTGCCCGCGGACCGCTGATGCGACGCTACTCGAAAGCCCTGGAATATGAATATAGCGCCAGCCTGCGCCGTGATCTGATCGCCGAGGCGGAAGCCCATTTCCGCGACGACATTGACGATGCCCTTGCCATGCTCAGCTCGGCAGCCGAAAAGTCGCCGCTGCTCGCGCGCGCCCTCGCGCGGGCTCAGGAGTCCTGATGTACCGAACGCTCAAGATTTTGACCGACGCGGAGGTAGCGGAATGCCGCCGGATCGCCGCGAATGCGCCCTTTGTCGATGGGCGCATCACAAACCCGCACAATAAGACCAAGGTCAACGAACAGCTCCACGACCCGCAGGCGTATCAGAAAAGCTCCCAGCTGCTCCTTCAGGCTTTCGGACGAAGCGAGGAATTTCGGGAGTTCGCCTTTCCGGTGTTGATCGCTCCGCCTTTGATCACCCGGTACAATCCCGGCATGCATTACGGGGCGCACGCGGATGCGGCGTTCATCCAGCTCCCCGGCGGCTCACTGCGGAGCGACCTCAGCTGCACCGTTTTCCTCAACGACCCCAAGGACTATGACGGAGGCGAGTTGCACGTCCGCCTCGGCGACGCGGACTTCACGTTCAAGCTGCAACCCGGTGAGGCAATCATCTACCCGTCGGATACGCTCCACCAGGTCGTGCCGGTGACGCGCGGCGAACGGCTGGTCGCGATCACTTTCATCCAAAGTCGCATCCAGGATCCCTTCCGCCGTAGCATGCTATTCGAATTGAACGAGGTCGCCGCACTCGAGGGCCTGAAGATGGACCAGGAAAATTTCAGCCGGCTACAGCTCGTCCAAGCGAACCTACTGCGCTACTGGAGCGACAAGCCTTAACGTGTAATCGCCAGCCGCCGCACTACTCGACACCGCGGACAGCAGGTGTCGAAAGATTGGCTCCGAGAACACGTGGGTTCCGCTAGGCCAAAATGCTTGATTGCTTCTTACTGAAGGAAGCTACGCCGCCTTCTGTAGGTGCTTGCGGCCCAGAAGCTCGGCGATCTGCACGGCGTTGAGCGCAGCGCCCTTGCGCAGATTGTCGCTCACTACCCAGAGGCTAAGGCCGTTCTCGATCGTCGAGTCTTCGCGGATCCGGCTGACGTAGGTCGCATATTCGCCCACCGCCTCGATGGGCGTCACGTAGCCACCGTTCTCGCGCTTATCGACGACCATGAGGCCGGGAGCTTCGCGCAAGAGATTGCGCGCGTCGTCCGCCGAAATCTCGCGCTCGAACTCGATATTCACCGCTTCCGAATGGCTGACGAATACAGGGACGCGAACACACGTCGCGGTTAGCTTGATCGCGGGATCGAGGATTTTCTTCGTCTCGACGACTATCTTCCACTCCTCGGTGGTCGAGCCGTCGTCGAGGAAGTCGCCAGCGTGCGGAATGACGTTGAACGCGATCTGTTTCGGGTAAACGGACGGCTCGGTCGCATCGCCGACGAAGATATTGCGCGACTGCTCGAACAGCTCGTCCATTCCGGCTTTGCCCGTGCCTGACACAGACTGATAGGTCGCGACGACGACCCGCTTGATCTTCGCCGCATCGTGCAGCGGTTTCAGCGCCACCACGAGCTGCGCGGTCGAGCAGTTCGGGTTGGCGATGATGTTCTTCTTTCGGTAGCCGGCGATGGCTTCGGAGTTCACTTCGGGTACGATCAGCGGAACGTCTGGATCCATCCGATAAAGCGAACTGTTGTCGATGACTGTGCAGCCTGCTTCAGCGGCCCTGGGCACATAGATCTTCGATACTTGCGACCCTGCGGCGAACAGCGCGATGTCCCAGCCCGAAAAGTCGAAATGCTCGAGGTTCTTGACCTTGAGCGTCTCGCCGGTGTCGCCGAAGTCGATCTCGTCGCCGGTCGACCGTGCCGATGCGAGTGCGGCGAGCTCATCGAGCGGAAATTGCCGCTCTGCGAGGATGTTCAGGATCTCGCGCCCGACATTGCCCGTCGCACCGACGACCGCGACCCGATAACCCATCAAATCATCTCCAGAAGTCTTTGCCGGCGCGCCTATCGCATGCAGCGTTCGAAAGCGATATGGCTCCGCACGTCACGCGGGCCAAGGGGGAGCATGCGCCGGCCTATTGCATTGCTTGCTGCAGTCATGATCGCGCTGCTCGGAGCGATGGCGGCGAAGGCGCTGCTCGTCGCACCTCCGCCTCTCCGGACGCTTAACGAAGCCGGCGCCTTCGACGCCCAAAGAGCAAAAGCGCGCCTGGCCATGGTTCTTGGCGACCAGCGTCCCCACCCGACCGATACGGCCGGGGACGACGGAGTGCGCGATCGCATCGTCGCTCTGCTTCGCCAGATGGGCCTCAATCCAGTCATTCGCGACCAACTCGCTTGCAACGAGCTGTACAAACAGCGAGGCGTCTCGTGCGCTCGAGTTCGCAACGTGATCGCGGCGCTCGGGCCAACGTCCGGCAGGGCACTGCTGCTCAATGCGCATTACGACAGCACCGCTGTGGGGCCTGGGGCAGGCGACGATGGCATCGGAGTGGCAACCCTTCTGGAGGTCGGGTCGATCCTCAAGGAGCGCCCGCTTCGGCGCCCCGTCATCCTCTTGTTCAACGAAGGCGAAGAGCTCGGCCTGGTCGGTGCCCGAGCGTTCCTTGCCGATCCGCTCAGTCGCAACGTCGACAGCCTCATCAACCTCGAGGCGCGCGGAGTCCGCGGACCGGTCAACATGTTCGAGACCAGCCGGCCCAACGCGGCCCCGATCGCGGTCTTCGCGAGCGCGGTGAAACGGCCGGCGGCCAATTCGATGGCAACGGACGTCTACCGGCTAATGCCGAACTACACCGACGTGAACAGCTTCTCCGAGCGCGGCTGGCTGACTCTCAACCTCGCTCCGATCGGGAATGAGACCCGCTATCACAGCGCCGGCGATGATCTTGCGGCGCTCGATCTCGCGACTTTGCAGCATATGGGTGACCAGACGCTGGCGATCAGCACCGCCCTGGCGAACGGAACTCCCCAGGCGACGGGCGATCGGATCTTCATGGATCTGGCCGGGCGGGCGCTCATCAGCCTGCCGTTGGTCCTTGGTGTGGCGCTTCTCGTTGCCCTGCTACTGGGCTTCGCGTGGCTCACCTACAGCCGTGGAGGGTCACCCCGGGCAATCCTGATTGTCTTTGCCACGCTGGTCGCTTCGGCAGCGCTTTCCTGGCTTGCTCTCGCTTTGATTGGAGGCGTGCGGCACGGAATGTTTTGGCGTGCCTTTCCAATATGGACGCATCTAGGCGCCTATGCCTCGGTCATGTTCGTCGCCGCAGCCTTGATGGCAACGGTCGGTCGCAGCCTCCAGGTTCGCCAGTTGCGCGTTTCTTTCTGGCTGATCTACGTCGCCATCGGTTCCTTGATGGGGCTTTTTGCGCCTGGGGCGATCATCTACTTCCTGTTTCCGCCATTG
>JBKPLG010000100.1:0-25166 GCA_046731515.1 Pseudomonadota bacterium
GTGGAGTAATGGCCCGCGCATTCTTCCGCCGCCGCAAGTCTTGTCCTTTTTCGGGCTAGGACGCGCCCAAGATCGATTACAAGGACGTGCGCCTGCTCCAGGGATTCGTATCGGAGCGCGGCAAGATCGTCCCTTCGCGGATCACCGCGGTTTCTTCGAAGAAACAGCGTGAGCTGGCCCGGGCGATCAAGCGCTCGCGTCACCTCGGCCTGCTTCCCTACATCGTGAAATAAGGAGCGCTTGATATGGAAGTGATCCTGCTTGAGCGCGTCGAAAAGCTGGGCGCCATCGGCGATGTGGTGAGGGTGAAGGACGGATTTGCCCGTAACTACCTGCTCCCCCGCAAGAAAGCGCTTCGCGCCAACGAATCCAATCGCAAGCTGTTCGAAGCGAACCGCGCGCGGATTGAGGAGGACAATGCGAACCGGCGTACCGATGCTGAAAAGGCAGCGAAGGGCGTTGACGGCAAGAGCGTCAAACTCATCCGCCAGGCGTCGAACACCGGGCAGCTCTACGGCTCAGTCAGCGCCCGCGACATTGCCGAGGCACTCGAAAGCGTCGGAGCGAAGGTCGCGAAGAGCCAGGTCGTGCTCGATCGGCCGATCAAGGCGATCGGCGTCCATGAGGTGAAGATCGCGCTTCATCCGGAGGTCGCCGTCACGGTGAAGGTCAACGTCGCCCGCTCGCCCGAAGAAGCGGACCTGCAAGCTCAGGGCATCGACGTCCTTCAGCAAATGTTCGAAGAGGAGGCGGCCCCGATCGTGGCGGAGGAACTCGAAGCCGCCACCGCGGAAACGCCTGAGGCTGCCGCTGCTGAAGCGAGCGAGTCGGTAACCGAAGCTCCGGCGGCCGAAGTCGCCGAATCTGAGGCGGAAGCCGAAGCCGAAGCCGGAGCTCCTGCCGCCGAAGGCGAAGAGCAGCAAGGCTGAGTCAAAAATCCGAAACAACAAAGGGCCGCCGGTTGAACAAGATCGGCGGCCCTTTTTGCATGCGCAATCAACGGTTTGTCGCATCTCGGCGCCGTCCGCGGAACGCTTGGCTCCACTCCTTGTTTGGACCGCGGAGCATCCGGGGCGAGTGAAGGAGGCTAGGATGCAAGGCGACCGTGAAAAATCCCGCGACGAGACCGAAGGCAGCGGCCAGCAGCAACCGGTTGGCCAGGACAGTCCAGAGAACGAATATGGGGAAATCGGTAAGAGCGAGCCCTGCGATAGTTCCGAGCCGCGGAGCATTGGAGAAGGTCGGTCAAAGAACCAAGAGCAAGGCTTCATCCTCGAGCAGGGTCGTGGTCCAATTGATGACCAGCAGGAACGCGGATCATCTCCCCGCGCAACCGATGCGAACGACTTTGCTCCGGAGGGTCGCGGCGCGCTCGAAGGCGAACAAGAAGATGTCGAAGGTGGTCAGAGTCGCGCTCCCGGATCCGACATCGAACAACACTGAGTTTTTGAAAGGCATTTGCGCCGCGTTCCTGATGGAGCGCGGCGCTTTTCTTTGCATCCTACGCGGGTTCTTTCGCAAGGATTGCCGTCTCGTGCGCAATCAACGGCGCGAAGCTCGGTCGTGAGAGGATGCGTTCGACAAACGCTACGGTGCGCGGATAGCGCGTCGGATCGACACTCGTCTGGGTGTGCCGGAAATTGGCGAACGGTCCCGCGACAGCGATGTCCGCAAGCGTCAATTGGTCGCCCACAAGATATTCATCCTTCCCGGGCGCGACCTTCTCGAGATAGTCGAGGATTGGCGGAAGGTCGTTGAGCTCGGCCTGCCGCGCCGCTTCCTCGTCACCCGGCCGTCCGAGGAAGCGTGGCGCCACGATCAGGTTGAAGAAGATCTTCGCGCCGCAGGAGACGAGGATCGTGTCGGCGAACTCCTCGTACCAAATCGTCTTTCCCCGAACCTTCGGGTCAGCGGGGATGAGCGGCGGGTCAGGATATTTCGCTTCCAGATAATGGATGATCGCGCTCGAATCCGCGAGCGTGTAGTCGCCGTCGCGAAACGCGGGCATCTTGCGGAACGGGCTCGCGTCGAGGAACTCGTCGCTCGGCTGGCCGGGCGCGCTTCCCGTAGGCTTGGCCTCGATCTCAATGCCTTTTTCAGCGGCGTAGGCGAGCACCTTGCGTGCGAAGGGCGACAGCGAAGAACCGTAGAGAATCATGGCGAAATGCCTCCGCATGCAGGGCGAGTGGTGGAGATTGGGCCGTCTCGCCCATTGATTTAGGCAAACGCACTAGGAGAACCCGCCAGCAGGGACAACAAGGCAAATCCCCGATAGGCATCAGACCCGATAATAATCCGCGATCCGATCGAGCGCGAAGCTCAGCACCAGTTTTCCCGCGCGCGCGGGCCAGCCAAGCGCCGTTTCGGCGTCTCGCATGCCTTCCCCTGCGCAAACGATCCGCCACAAGATGTCGGCAAGTCCGGAGCCGGCGCTTGCGATTGCGGCATCGAAACGGCGGCGAGCGTCGATTTGTGCGCCGTTGACGTCGGATCTCGATGCCGATCCGGCGCGACGGCGCGACGCGGGCGCCCCGTCCCAAGCCATTGTGACACGTGGCGCAAGCTGGGCCCGTTCCCAGTCTGAACGCAGGCGTTCCCCCGCCTCGAATTGCCTCCGGGTGATCAGTCCGCGAGCGAAGAGCCAGCCGAGAGGCGATTCTGCCAGGTTGATCGTGACCGATCGCACCGGCCGCATGCCGGACGCAGTCGGGCCCTCGATCGAACGTTCACGCAGCAAGCGTACCTTTCCGCCCATGCTCTCTCCTCTCGCTGATTGCCCCAAGGACTTGCCACAAAGGCGAAACTGTAGGACAGAGAAAAAACCAGTTTGGTTAGCCGTGTGGGGATGAGTCGCGATGATTACACGCATCAGGGAAGTGCGCCGGGCTCGCGGAATGACGCTCGACGATGTCGCCAGGCGGTGCGAGCCACCAACCACGCCCCAGACGATCGGCCGCCTCGAAACTGGCACGCGCACGGTCTCAGTTGGCTGGCTCAATCGCATCGCCAAGGCGCTCGGAGCTGACGCGCAGGATCTCGTGCAGGGCGGCGAAGCAGCAGAGCTCAAAGTCGCTGCGATCCTTGGTCCCGGAGGAGCGATCGCGCCCAAACGCGCGGCGATTGTGGTTCCCCCACATATCGACGAAGCACAAGTCGCGATCATCGTCGCAGCGAGCATCGGCGACTATCGATCGGGCGATGAAATCTGGTGCGACACGATTGGGCCTGACGCCTACGCCCGGGCGCTCAACCGCGATGTGCTGGTTCCCCGACCCGCGGGCCGATTTCTTTTCGGTCGCTTGATCAACCGCGACGAGGAAAAGTTGCAGATCCTCCCGCTCGAGGCGGGCGGCCGTCAGCAAGTTGTCGCCAACCCGCCGTGGCTCGCCCTGGCCATGAAGCTAGTGCGGAATCTGTAGGATCCTGGTGGGCGGTGACGGGCTCGAACCGCCGACCCTCTCGGTGTAAACGAGATGCTCTACCAACTGAGCTAACCGCCCCTTTCGCGGCCAGTGCCACGTGGACGCGGCTCTCGCAAGCGGCGCTCGCCGTGGCCGGCCGAGGCTCAGAACAATTCCCCCGCGATCTTATGGATGGCTTCGATGTCCGAGATATCGACCTCGAATAGCCGATCCGGATTGAACTGCCTCAGTTGAGCGAATTGGCTCGTCTTGCCGACGAGCTCGCCCGCGAGCGCAGCCTCGCCACCGGCTGGTGCTTCGTGCGGTGGCCTCAAACGCACGAGCACATCGTCACCGACCGCGACTGGTGAGCGAGGTGACACAGCGACCGCACGTCCGGGTCTGAACCGCGGCCACATTCCGTCGCCAACGATCGTGACTGCATAGGCTTGGGCGTCCTCGCCCAGGCTTGTTGGACGCGGCAGTCGATCGACCAGCTCATCTGACGATAATTCCATCAAATCGATCCCGCTGCCGACCTCGTACCATTCGCCGGAAAGCTCGGTCCGGATCACGGGGATCGGCGGCAATTGTGCAGGTGTCCACCGCTGCGTCCCGGTCTCCCCTAATCGCCCTGGCGCTGTCATTCGAGGGGCGGGATCCGGGCCGAGCCGTAGCGCCTCAAACTCGGCCAGAGAGGATCCCACTGCCGTAAGGAGTTTCTCGAGCGTTCGCCGGGATGGATTTCCGTGACGTCGCATGTCTGCCCATACGGTGCGGCTCACACCGGCTTTCACCGCCCAGGCATTGGACGTCAGATGCCCCGGCTTAAAACGAATGAGATCGCGATAGATTTGCGAGTCGTCTGTGGCCGCCATAACAGGAATATCCTGTTGGACGTGCTATGCATCAATGTTAGAGATATCTGACTTCTGGATTGACAGTCGATGTCCGATCTTTCTAACGCTACGGCATGGCGGCCATTCGGCAATTAGATTACGGGCGTCGGGCCAACTTCAGCGAAATAGCAGCGAAGCGCCCGGCTGGATCCTGCCGCCAGCTCGACAAACACACGTCGACCGTCGTGCGGATCCGCCCGCCGGACAAAGATTCCCTCTTCGACCATTGTCTTGAGCCAGCGAAGTGCGGTTGTCGCTGGAACCGCAGCCGCAATGCACAAGCTCGATACCGGCACGCGCAGCTGCGCAAGCTCGGCCTGAAGCAGGTCGAGAAGCATATCCCATGCCGGATCGGCGAACAGATCCTCTCGGAAATAGCGCGCCCGCAATCGCCGGGCGCTGATGATGGAGCGGACTGTCTCCGCGGATACGGGCGGCGCATCGTCGGTCAGTGCGCTTGGGACGGGCCGCGGGCTGCCCGACGGACCCGTCGAAAGACGTGCCAATGTCGAAGCAATTCGGCCCACCTCGTCGCTGAGCTGCCGGAGGCGTGCCGCATTTCTGTCGGCGGTCACATCAGAGACCCGCGTCTCGCGTGCACTCTTGAACGTAGCGACGGCGAGGGCCGCGGCCCGTTCCGCTTCGTCAGCATCGATGACGACATCCAGGTCGGTGTTGAGAGCATGTTGGCCGAGCAGGTCGAGCAGTTCGGCGGATGTCGCCACTACCGCCGCGCAGCGGCCGTCGGAAACGTCGGCCGCGATTTGGCCGAGCAGGGCGTCGGTTTGCCCACCGGAATGGCCGCCGAGCTCTACCCACACAGCGGCCGTGGACACCTGCCGCCGGATCCGCTCAGACGCGGCATCGATCCCGACGACGTCGGCGATGCGACGCCCCGCCGCCGACACTGTTCGGCGCGCACGAGCCTTTGCCGCATCATCGTCCGCGACGATGAGAACAGGAGGCGGATCGAAGAAATTGTCGCGATTTTGGCTGTTGCTCAGATAGGCGTCCATGGGTTGGATCCCTGTGGAAACGAGTCCGAGCACGCCGGTGATAACGCGCATTGTGGAGAAAAGTCAGGCCGTTTTCGGGTCCAATTCGGACCAAAAACCAACGCGTCTCTAACCGGCAAAGCATAATCTTCGCACGCAGAGGAATCTGGAATGCACCGTGCTCCCGATCAGATCGTCGCGCTGGAACGGGCACGGTGGCTGGCCGAGCTCACGGAGGCGATTGCCCAAGCACAAAGGATTGCATGGCGCCTCGGCGTGCTCGAGGGAGACAGCGAGGATGCGCGTCAGCTTTATGCACGGCTTGAGGCGGTGGCGTCCGAAGTGCAATCCTTGCGCTTCGGTGGGTGGTTGAATGTGCGGCAAGAAGCCGACCTGCCGGCGCTCGAAGGCCTTCTGCCCGACCAGCATTGGTTCTCGGTCCGGACTAACGACTAGGCGCTAGACCCCTGCAGGCACGTCTCCGCCCCCGGAGAACGGCTCGAGGAAGGATTGCAATCGCGGCGGCTTCCATCCCGATGTGGCGACGAAAGCCCGATTGAGAAATGCGGGCTTGCCATATCCTAGCGGAGCGCCGTCCGGACCGTCGACCAGTCCGCCGGCCGCGAGCAAGACGGCATGACCTGCGGCGGTGTCCCACTCACTCGTCGGTGCTGCGCGCGGGTAGATGTCGGCCTTGCCCTCGGCGACGATGCAGAATTTCAGCGAAGACCCGACCGAAACGTAGCCGCATGTTCCCACGGCAGCCTCGAGATAGTCGATAGTCGCCTGGTTAAGGTGCGACTTCGAGGCGACCGCGGTGATCTGCTGCCCGCGCTCGCGTGTCCGGATCGGCTCGCGCCCCTTGCCTTCATCCAGCCATGCGCCCTCGCCGATGCAGCCTCCGTGCAGGCGCCCGGAAGCGGGCGCGTAAACGATTCCGAACTTTGGGGTTCCGTGCTCGATAAGGCCGATATTGACGGTGTAGTCATCCCCGCCCCGGATGAATTCCTTCGTGCCGTCGAGCGGATCGACGAGGAAATAGGTCTCTCCGTGTGCGGGGATCCGTCCGGCTGCGACTTCCTCCTCGGCAATGACCGGAACGCCGGGAGCAGCGCGCGCGAGCGCAGCCAGGATGACCAGTTCGGCGGCGCGATCCGCTTCCGTTACCGGCGATGTATCGTGCTTCGCTTCAACTTCGAAGCCCCGGCGGACGACGGTGAGGATGGCTTCACCCGCCTCTCGCGCGGCCTCGGCAACATCGTCGGCCAGCCGCCCATAATCGACGCTCAACGCGGCGCCATCCGGATCCCGCCGTCGAGACGTACTGCGGCCGCGTTCATGTAAGGATTTTCGATCAGGAAGCAGGCGAGCTGTGCATATTCTTCCGGATTCCCGAGCCGCTTGGGAAAGGGGACCTGAGCGCCCAGAGCATCCTGGACATTGGGCGGCATCATCGCGACCATGGGAGTCTTAAACACGCCCGGCAAAATGGTGTTCACGCGCACGCCTTCACTCATCAGATCCCGCGCGATCGGCAGAGCCATCGCAAGCACTCCGCCCTTCGATGCGGAATAGGCGACCTGTCCAATCTGACCATCCTCCGCGGCCACCGACGCCGTATTGATAATGACGCCCTTCTCGCCGTCGGTGAGCGGTTCGAGATTCACCATTCCGAATGCCGAATTGGCAATGCAGCGGAACGTCCCGATGAGGTTGATCTGAATGGCCAGCTCGAACTGCTGCATCGGGTAGAGTTTGGCGGCCTTCGTTTCCTTGTCGCGGGCGACCGTCTTCGCAGCGTTCGCCACACCTGCGCAATTGACGAGGATCCGCTCCTGTCCATGCGGGTCACGAGCTTTTGCGAATGCGTCCGCGACTTTGTCGTCGGATGTCACGTCGACCTCGCAGAAAACGCCGCCGATTTCGGCGGCGACTTTGGTGCCTCGCTCGCCATCGCGGTCGAACACTGCGACCTTCGCCCCGCGCCTCGCCAACTCCCGCGCGGTCGCTTCTCCCAGGCCCGATGCCCCGCCCGTCACAACGGCGGCCATTCCATTGACGTCCATGATGTTCCCTTGCGTTCCTGTGTGGACCTTCGCCTATGCCTTGATGATGGCCGAATACAAGGCGAAGGAGCTGGCGATTGATTGGAACGACAGGGCAATGGCCTGTCACGGACTGATCACAATATGAAAAAAGGGATCACGGTTCATCGCAAATGCAGTTTGGATCGTGGATAAGCCGCGCTACATTTCACGCGAACGATCGCTGGGGGACGAGCGGTGAAGACCAGTAGTCTGAGATTGTTAATTGTGGGAGCAAGCGCAGGCGCGCTTTTGGCGGCATCGCCTGCCTGGGCCCAGACTGTTGCATCGACAGGGGCGCTTGCAAATTCCTCGTCGGTCCCCGCCGCCAGTGCGGTAGCCGCCTTCTACGATACTTGGCGCGCTCGGCCGATCTGGTTCCGCGCCGGACCAGACAATATCGCGATCAACCAGCTCGTTACCATTCTTCAGCGTGCACCCTTCGATGGTTTTGCCGAGGGTCCGCAGCTCGCGGCGCAAGTTCAGGCCGCGGTTGCGCAGGCGGGAAGCGGCAAGGCGGCGGATGTTGCAGCGGCGGAGCGCGTTCTCTCCACCGCCTGGGTCCAATATGTACAGGCGCTCAAGCGCAAGACACCCGGCATGATTTATGCCTTTCCGGTGCTTGAGCCGCAGGGCACTCGTGCCGATCAAATCCTGCTGACGGCCGGCGCTTCGCCCTCCCTCGAACGCTATCTCGTCAACACCGCCAACCTCAACCCGGTCTACGGCCCGCTTCGCGATGCTGCCTGGGCGCAGGCGAAAGCATCCGGCAATGTGACACCGGATCCACGCCTCCTGCTCAATCTTGACCGTGCGCGAGCAATTCCCGCGAGCGGCCGTTTCATGATCGTGGATTCGGCTACGCAGCGCCTCACGCTCTATGAGAATGGTCAGCCCGTCGATTCCATGAAGGTCATCGTCGGCATGCCCAAGCTGCCGACGCCGTTGATTGCGAGCGTCATGTATTACGTGACCTTTAATCCTTATTGGAATGCGCCCGACCATCTGGTGCGTCAGGCGATTGCGCCCAAGACGATTGCCGGTGGCATGAAATATTTCAACTCGATGGGTTACGAAGTGATGGTGGACTGGACAGACGCTTCAGCTACCGTCCCCGCCGAAACGATTGATTGGAAAGCCGTCGCAGCCGGCAAGACTCGCCTCCGCATTCGCCAGAAACCCGGCGAGAAGAATTTCATGGGCGTCCTGAAATTCCCATTCCCCAATCCGGAAGACATCTATCTCCACGACACACCAGGGAAGGCGCATTTCAACGAAGCATCGCGTGACATTTCAAACGGTTGCGTGCGCGTTGAGGATGCCAAGCGCCTCGGACGTTGGTTGCTCGGCCGTGAACCGGTCGCCCCGTCGACTGAGGCGGAGATCGACGTTCAAATGCCCAAGGGCGTCCCGATCGTCCTGACATACCTTACCGCGCAGGTGCGGGACGGAGCGGTCACCTATCTCACCGACATCTATGGTTGGGACAAGCCGCAAGGCCAGAAGCTGGCATCAGGCCAATAAGCACGCCTAGAACCCACTCCTGCTAGGCAGTCCGGGTCACGCTCATTCATTGAAGGCAAAAGAAAACCGGCCCGGGCGCGATTTGGCCCGAGCCGGTTCTTCTTGCTCTGGCGGTGCTTAGCCGCGCTCTGGCGCCGGTGGCGGCGGCGGAGGCGGAGGCGGCGGTGCCGGGCAGGTATCGGTAGCCGGAATCACCGATCCGTCCGGGCACGTCTGCGTCGCCGGAGGCGGAGGCGGAGGCGGCGGCGGAGGCGGAGGCGGTGGCGGCGTGTAGAAATTGTAGATGAAGCTCAGCAGCAGGCTGCTCGAACGATAGCTGCCGTCCACCTTGAACGGAACCGTACCGAAGGTGTCGCTGAACTTCAGGTTTGTAGCCGTGAAGAAACGATACTTGAGGCCCAAGTCCATGTTCGGGTTGATCGCGTACCGAACTCCCGCAATGGCCTGGAATGCCGGGCGAGAATCGGTGTCGCTGAACTCATGCGCACCCAGCGTGCTTGTACCCGCTTTGACCTTGAAGCTGCCGAAACCGGCGCCAGCGCCGATGTAGCCGCTCAGGCCATCTTCATTGCCGAAGTCCAACAGCACATTGGCCATGCCGGAGAAAACGCTGACTCGGCCGCCGTCGATGTTGCCGCTCGTGTCCCCCACAGGGGCGATCCGCGGATCGACGTTAATTCCATCGACTTTGGCGTGTTTATACGCAAGTTCGCCCTCGAGACGGACGACGCCGAAATCATAGCCGGCGATCAGGTCGATATCGTAACCGATCTTGTAATTGACGACGTAGCCGTCGTTGATATCCAACGGCGTGGCATCACTATAATCGTAATCCTGATCCTCGACGATCATCCCGCCAGCTTCGACCCCCACATACGGTGAGTGGTCGCGAGCCAGGGCAGGCGTGGCGAGGGCCGTGGATGCGAGCGCCACCGCGATGGCCAGCTTGCGCATATTTGTCCCCTTTCAGATGCGTTCCGCGAATGAACCGCTCGAACACATTATGAAAGGGCCGGTTGACGCGCAAGCTTGGGTTTCGACCGGTCTGTTGCCAAAAAGCATCAGTTAAATTGCTCGCCAATTCAGCGAGCCGGCTTTCTACGACGCGATCAGTCCGTGCTGTTGCAAAGCATCCAGGATTTGATTGATCGCGGACCGCGCCTCCGTATCGATCGTTCCGCCGCCTGCTGGGGAGGCAATCGTGGCGGCGCCGGGTTCCCAGCCGCCATCACGATAAATCGCTCGGGTGCCGGTGGAACGTACATAGACGTCCATTCCGTCTGGGGAGCGAGCGAACCCCTCCTCCTGGCTGTCTGTATTCAGCCACGCAGGCACAAACGGCCTCGCGTCCGCCGGCGCGCTTTTGCGCCCGAACCACCACCCCATGCTCGCTCCTAAGCTTGAGCCGCCAGGCATTGGCGGCAGATTGCGCAGCGATTGGCTGCCAATGTCGAAAGACGGCGAAAACCGGCAGCGGATCGCGGTCAGGCGAACCCGACTGACGTCACCTCCGTTTACCGCAGCGTCGAGGCCCCGATCGCGATCATCATCCGCTCGACCACCTTGCCGTCGCTCGCGATGCTGACCTCCGCTCCGAAGAACGGCGAACCGTCGCAAACCTCTTCCATTCCAATCTGCAGAGCGCCCTTCAGCGCTTGTTTCCGGGCGGCATCGGCGCTCGGAAAATCAGTCTCATCGCAGTCGCTGAAGTCCTTGTTGACGATTTGGATCCGGAATGTGGGCACGCCCGCTAAGTGATCAGCTTTTATAATCGTTCCTAAAACTCACCTGGATTAATGCGCTGCAGCTTATCAAAGCCGCCGCACCCGCGGTACGCCGCTCCTCGTTTCGCCCAGCACTGTCATTGCCCAGACCATCGCATCGGCGCGATCCGGGGAGCGCCCCGGCCGTTCGTAACCGCCGCCCGCAATCATCCCGCCAAGCTCCCCCTCGAGTTGCGGAAACTCACCCGCGAAAAACGCTTTGCCCGTCTCGAACTTGAGCGCGATCGGTTCGGCGCGCGCGCATTTGCCGCGCGACGCGTGCACCAGCCGTACCTTCAGCCCCAGGTCCGCGGCCTTGAGCACGCTTTCGACCATTGCGCCGCCATTGTTCGCTTCGGCAACGACCAGGGCTGTGTTCCACCGCGCCGCCGCAGCTGCGACGCGGTTAGCCCAGCCTTCCGGACTCAAACCCCGCACCGTCGCATCTTCGAGCACATAGAGCGTCTCGCCCTTCGACCCGCACACCACGATCCCGCAGGCGTCCGACCCTTCGCTCGCCCCAGCCGGCGGATCGACCCCGACGACGATCCGCTCAAAGCCCCTTTCCCCCTCGCGGGAGTGGGGTTGGGGTGAGGGGGTCACACGCGCCCGCTCAATCGTCTCCCGTGTCCACAGCGCCCCCTCGACGTCATGCAACAGCTCGCCGTCCAGTTCCTGCAGTCCGATCCGGGTCCCGCCGTATGTCGCGGTCAGAATCTCGATCACCTTCTCGTCGAGGTTGATATTGTCGCTCGTGCGCCCCCGCGTCGTCACGGTCCAGGGATCTTCCATCATCCGGTTCAGCAGCTCCATCGGCCTCGGTGTAGTGGTGACCAAAGCGCGTGGTCTTGAACCGCGGCGAAGCCCCATCTGCAGATTTACCCACGCCTCCTCGGCCTCACGCCATTTGGCGAGCTCGTCGCACCAGGCGAAATCATGCTCCGGCCCGCGCAGGCCGTCCGCGCTGTCGCCCGAGAACAATTGCGCCTCGCTTCCGTTCGGCCATTTCAGTCGGCCGAGGCTCGGCTCCCATTGGATCCGGCGGTTATAGTTTTTGGCAACGCTCAACAGTCCGCTCACACCTTCGATCATGATGCTGCGCGCATCCGCAATCGTCGCTCCGACCAGTGCGATGCGCACGTTCGGGCGGGCGTTTGCCAGACCGTGGATCCATTCGGCGCCGGCCCGGGTCTTTCCGAACCCCCGACCGGCCATCATCAGCCATACCCGCCAGGTCTGGCCGCCCGGTGGCAATTGGTTTCTGTGTGCCCAGAATTCGAACCAAACATCGAACGCGGCCAGGTCCAGCGGCGTCATCGACTGGACGATGCGCCACTGCTCCTCTCGGCTTGCCCTCAGGAACCGCTTGAGCAGCTGCTCGGCGTGCTCGAGGTTCATGCGATTTGATCGTCCTCCCGCTGCTCGCGTGATTTCAGCCGCCGCAGCTTCTTGAACAGTTTCTCCCGCAGTTCCTCGATCTGATCGGGCGGCAGTTGGAACTCGGCGTCGGTCGCGGTGCCGCGGTGCATTTTGAGCAGAGCCACACCAAGTTGGTTCGAATATTCGCGCATCGTGCGGCACTCGCCACTGCGGACCGGTACCACCTTCTCGGTGCCATTGAACGCCCGTTCGAGCAGCACGAGTTCGAGCTGCTGGTAAGCGATGGAGATCGCCGCCAACCAACCCGCTCGAAACGCCGCATTCTCCTTCTTGCGACGGTAGACCGAGGTCACCCCCACGCCGGCCGCCTTGCATGCGCGGGTGACGTTGCACGTCTCGGTCAGAACCGCGAGGAAGATCTCTTCCTTCGCTTTGCTCCAGCTTTTCGCGGACGCTTTGCGCAGCTGGGGCTTCTTCCCGCCGATTAGAACGAGTTTCGACTTTCGACCCACGCATATCCCTTCCGCTCATCCTGAAGTCACCGAGCCCGATCGAGACGGCGTCTCGAAAGACCAAAGAAAAGGGCGGCCGCCCCATGGGAGCGCCGCCCGAATCGCAATTCTTCACTGTTCCTTACTTGTACCTAATCAGCGTTACGCTGTCAAGCTATTTTTTACCTATCTGGTTTTTGTCTCACACCACATGCTCGTCGTGGCCGTAGACCAGGATGGTCATATAGGCTTGCTGAGCGTCGGCGACCTCCTTGCTGGCGGAGGCTTCGAACTTCTCCGCAGTCGCTTCCTCGCAGCCATAATCCGGAGTCATGGTTCCGGATTTGGAGACGATCTTGCACCCTTTGACCGCGCCGTAGCCGTCGATGGCCAGGGCCATCACCTGGCTTCCGATCAGGGTGTCGCCGGCCTGGACCTGAGAGTCCGGCTGGGCGCCTGGATTGAACCGCCGTTCGAACGTGATTCGCGTGTATTCATCCTTCGCTCCGCCCGGACTGGGCGCCAGACCATCGGTGCTCCCCGAAACCTCGCAGCTCGTTGCCTCTTGGGGCCTAAGGCTGGTCTCATAGCTGCATGATCTGGGCTTGCCGTCGGACGCAAGCGTGACCGTCACCTTCTCCCACCAGGGAGAGCTGGACTTCAGCGCGGGGGTGGAAGCGGTCGACGCCGCGGCGAGGACCAAAGCGGCAAGCTTGAGCACGGTACACTCCTTCACGCCCGCCGCTCCGGCGGCATGATTGCCGCCGCCACCTGCCCGCCCTAACGCGCGGCGCGCGGTTGGTGTCCCTTCGGAGTGGTTACCCGAACGTCAGTTTGGCGCGCCGAATCGGCACTTAGGCGCTTGCCCGTCCGTACTGGCGCCGGCCGCGCCGGCGACTCCTCGAGACGGGTCCAGCCGATCTTGGAAACGGAGCCGAAGCTCCCATAGACGGAAGTTGCCCCCATAGAGAAATGGGGGCCGGCATCGCTGCCAGCCCCCACTGCGCCGAGCGAAGGATCTGCCGGTGTTCGTAACCTGGTCCCCAAACCCGAAGGCCAGCGGACCCGCTCTCGATCCTGGCTCACCAGCTCAGGCGTCGCTTCCCATCCGACCGCTCCCTCCGAAGGAGGAGCCCAACCGATTTACTCGATCGCGCCACCCGAGGGTTCGCTGATCTTTCAACCGACCCGGCCTGCCAAGAACCGAAATCCCCAGCCAAAGCCGTCCGATGTTCTGCGGCCCTTCTTGGGTCGATCACTCTTGCGTCCCGCTTCGCTCTTCCGCACCGAAATGCTTCCGAGCCGCGTCGCGCTGGAGGAAGATCGACTCTTCCGGCGCCTCTTCCCGGCTGGCCCCGCTTCCGCTCCCGAAAGAGCCTCTGCATTGCCTGCCGGCGGAGATCGGACCTTTGGTCACCTGCCGCACCCGCCTGCCGTTGCCGGCTCTTGGGGAGGCCGGGACCGCCGTCCCGATCACCAAGTCACCATGCACCTGTCCCCCGAGTCGCGAAAGCGAAAAATGCGGGATTAAGCCTGTGGATAACGTGGATATCGGGAACAACAATTGGAACCATTTCGAATCTGGCCAGTCGGTTGCCGTTTCGTTCCCCCTCGCCTACCTCGGCGAAGTGCCTGAATCCCCTGTGCCGACTTCCGAGCCCGCCTATCTGCAGGGCCTGAACCCGCCGCAGCGGGAGGCGGTGCTGACGACCGAAGGACCGGTTCTGGTCCTCGCCGGAGCTGGCACCGGGAAGACGGCCGCGCTGACGGCCCGGCTCGCCCATTTGATCGCGACTCGGAAAGCCTGGCCCAGCCAGATTCTCGCCGTCACTTTCACCAACAAGGCCGCGCGGGAAATGAAGGAGCGGGTGTCCGCAATCACTGGCGGAGCAATTGAAGGGCTGCCGTGGCTTGGCACCTTCCACTCGGTGGCCGCGCGCATGCTCCGCAGTCATGCTGAGCTCGCAGGGCTCCAATCCAACTTCACCATCCTCGACACCGACGATCAGCTGCGCGTGATCAAACAGCTGATTCAGGCCGCCGGCCTCGACGAGAAACGTTGGCCTGCGCGCCAACTCGCTGGACTCATCGATCGCTGGAAGAATCGCGGCTGGACTCCGGCCCAGGTCGACGCAGGCGAATCCGAAGCCTTCGCAGCCGGTCGCGGAGCGGATCTCTACGCGCAATATCAGGAACGTCTCAAAACCCTGAACGCCTGCGACTTTGGCGACCTCCTGCTCCACATGCTGGTCATCTTCCGCGGCAACGCGGACGTGCTCGCCGGCTATCGCGAGCGTTTCCGCTACATTCTCGTCGACGAATATCAGGACACCAATCAGGCCCAATATGAGTGGCTGAAGCTGCTCGCCGAGCCGCGCCGCAATCTCTGCTGCGTCGGCGACGATGATCAGTCGATCTACAGCTGGCGCGGCGCGGAGGTCGCCAACATCCTCCGCTTCGAGAAGGATTGTCCGGGCGCAAGAATCATCCGGCTCGAGCAGAATTATCGCTCGACCAGCCACATCCTCGGCGCTGCGGATGGCCTGATCTCCAACAATGCCGGCCGCCTCGGCAAGACCTTATGGACCGACGCAAGCGACGGAGAGAAGGTACGCGCCATCGGCGTGTGGGACGGGCCCGAGGAAGCGCGGCGGATCGGCGAGGAGATCGAATCTCACCAGATTCGCGGCGGCTCGCTCGACGATATCGCCATCCTCGTCCGCGCCCAATTCCAGACGCGCGAGTTTGAGGAGCGCTTCATCGCGATCGGTCTTGCCTACCAAATCATCGGCGGCTTCCGCTTCTACGAGCGCGCCGAAATCCGCGATGCGATCGCTTATTTGCGCCTGATCGTCTCGCCCGCTGACGACCTCGCCTTCGACCGGATCGTCAACACTCCCAAGCGCGGCCTCGGCGACAAGGCCGTGGCTGCAATTCACCGCCATGCCCGCGCGACGCAGCAGCCTCTTCTCATCGCCGCTGCGACCCTGCTCGATAGTGACGAGCTCACGCCGCAGGCGCGCCGTAGCCTTGCGAACTTCGTCGCCGACCTCGCCCGCTGGCGATCTATGGCAGGGCGCGTTGAAGCCCCTCTCCCCTCCGCGGGAGAGGGGTTGGGAAGAGGGGGCGTCATCCCCCATCCCGAACTTGCCCGCATCGTCCTCGAAGAATCGGGCTACACCGCGATGCTTCAGGCGGACCGCTCCGCCGAAAGCGCTGGGCGTCTCGAAAACCTCGCGGAGCTCGCGCGCGCGATGGAGGAATATGAATCGCTTCAGGCATTTCTCGAGCACGTCAGCTTGGTGATGGACAATGACGAAGCCCGGCAAGGCGACCGAGTCACGATCATGACCATCCACGCGGCCAAAGGCCTCGAGTTCGATATCGTCTATCTCCCAGGTTGGGAGGAAGGCGTGTTCCCCTCACAGCGTTCGCTTGACGAAGGCGGCCTTGCCAGCCTCGAGGAAGAACGACGCCTGGCATATGTCGCAATAACGCGTTCGCGACGAAAGGCTACGATTCTCCACGCCGCAAACCGCCGCATCTACGGTCAGTGGACCAGCAGCATCCCCAGCCGCTTCCTCTCCGAGCTGCCCAAGGAGCATATCGAGGAAGAAACCACGATGACCGGAGGCGAAAGCCTTTGGCGCGCGCAATGGAGCGAACGCGCCGATCCTTTTGCCCACCTTGGCCCCGCCCAGACGATGCGTGCCAGCACTCGAGGCCCCGGATGGCAGCGGGCAAGCCGCGACGGTCGATTCAATCCTCAACCTCAACGCGTGATCGAAGCCCGTGCGTCGGCGGTATCCCTTGGTAATGAGGGGCGCAGCGATCTGTCGCTTGGCCAGCGCGTGTTTCACGGCAAGTTTGGCTACGGCACGATCGCTGCGATCGAGGGCAACAAGCTTGAAATCGACTTCGAGCATGCGGGTCGGAAGAAGGTGCTCGATAGCTTCGTCAGCACGGGGTGAATCCCTCACCGATGGCTTTTCGAAAATCTCCGCGCCCGACTAAACGCGACGGCGATGCCGATACCGGAGGAAATCCGTTTTCGCGACGTAACACTTGCTGACGCTGCGGCCGTGCAAGCGATCTACGCGCACCACGTGCTCCATGGCACGGCATCCTACGATACGGAGCCGCCCTCGCTGGCCGACACGCGGGCGAAGATCGCGCGCATAACCGGCGCGAACTGGCCGTTCATCATCGCGGCCTCTGAACGCGATGTGGTCGCCTACGCCTACGTGACGCAATTTCGCGATCGTCCAGCTTACGCTTACGCCTGTGAGAATAGCATTTATGTCCATCCCGATTGGATGGGCCGCGGCATCGGTCGCGCACTCCTGCTTCATTTATGCGAGCGCGCCGAACGATGTGGCTTCAGACAGATCGTCGCAGTCATCGGCGGCGCGGAGGAGGCGTCGGTTCGGCTCCATGCTTCATGCGGATTCGACCAAGCCGGACGGCTGCATGGGGTGGGCTGGAAGCACCAGCGTTGGCTCGACACCCTGTACATGCAACGCGAACTCGGCCGCGGCTCATGGGAACCGCCGTAATCGCTTGATCCTCTGGCGGCGTGCGAGGCTGCTATGAGCCCTTGCGAACGACGTTTCGAATCCACGGCATGATCGACGACCAGCTCAATTCCTCAAGAAGTTCAATGCCGGCGATACTGCCTTTGCACCAGACCACCTCACCTGGCGGAACGTTTAGCCCTTCCATGAAGACCGACACATAAGTCCCCTGAGGAGGCAGCTCCTCACCTTCGATTTGCAGGCCTCGAGCTGAGATGTTGCGCGTCGTCGCGGTGGAAAAACTCGCGCCGAATTTCAGATAGAGACTGCACCGAATCTCGACGCGCGGCATGGTCCGGCGCTCGACAGGCTGATCGACGAGCTTTCGATTGATAAGGGCCAGCAAGTCCACCGGCTGACTGAATCGAATTCCCGTCTCACCGGCCTTGACCCAATCGACCATCCCAACCGGCCGCTGGCCCGTGACGAGTTCGATCGCGATCTCCTCGCCCGGAGCTTTAGCCAACTCGCCGCGGAGCGTGGCTCCAAGCGCCGAGATCCTTCGGATCGAGCAATCATGCCGTTCGCCGGAGTCGTACAGGACTGCGGCGTCGAGAGGGCCGAGCTCTTGCGGAACCAATGCGTCGTCCGGCCACGGCAGCCGGTTTCCCACGATAAAGGTGGTGACTGAGGAAGCTTCAGTCATGAGCGATCCCGACATGTACGGCCCAGGATTGCGCCAACGAGGGCTAACAAGTCGCTAACGAACCCGCTAGGCCGATCACATGCCTGACGCCGAGCGGACCTACGCAATGCGCGACAATGTCGAGAAACATCGCTTCGAGGCCGACCTCGGCGATGGCAGCTTCGCGATTGCCGAATATACTCTGCCCGAGGGCAAGATTGTGTTCACTCACACCGACGTGCCGCCCGCGCACGAGGGCCAAGGCATCGCAACCGCGCTGATCCGTTTCGCACTCGCGGCCGCGCGAGAACGCGGCCTTCAAGTCATCCCGGCCTGCCCTTTTGTCGCCAGCTACATCAAAAAGCACAGGGAGGAGCAGGATCTACTCGATCCGGCTCACCGCAAGGCGCTGGGCCTGGACTGAACTTATCTTCGCTGCTTCACGCCCAAAGTCCACGGAGGCGGGTCGCTCGCAGGAAAGGATTCCTCGCCGGCTTCGTCCACGAGCTCGACTCTCGGTCCTGGTTTCGCAGGGCGCTTGCCGAGACTTGCAAGACTTTGATCGACGGCGACCAGAAGCACCGCGAGAACACAAAAGGCCAGCAGCAGGATCAGGATGCTGCCGGCGAGCTCGCCTAGGCTCTGCGTCGCGGGATCCAGGAACCAATAAGCATACCATCCATCCGCCGCTCCGCGCGCCAGCGCGTAGATGCAATAAGCCAACGGCGGAAGGACTGCCCATGCAAGCTCGCGCCAGGCCCGGCGAACATGCGGACCCAGCAGCCAGAAGAGCGCCCAGAGCACCGGGGCCGCATCATGCAGCAGCACGTCAGCAATCTTCTGCAAGCCTGTCGGGCTCCACAAGTCGCGAAGTGCGGCCGAATAGACGATCCCCACCATGATGATTGAAGTCGCGGCCAGCAGTCGCGCCCTTCCACCTGCCAAGCCATTCTTGCTTCGCAGCGTCACTGCTGTAGCGACCGTCGCGGCGCCAATATTGGCCAGAATGGTGTAGAATCCGAAGAACCGCCATAGCGCGGGCCCCGCGTCCACACCTCGCACCATCAGGAACAGCTGAAGCGCAAGTCCCGCCCAACCGGCGAGGGCGGCCGCGGCGGCCAGAAAACACGCACCTCTCGAAAGTTGCATCCGCTATGAATAGCACGCGCGAGGTCCGCTTCCGAGGCGAGTTCCCGCGCGTTGATCCGCGCCAATCTGCCCCCTCCGATGCCAAGCTGAACCGTAGATAAAGGAACCCGATCGGCAGCCCGTGCATTTCCACAATCAAAGTTAACAGCAAATCTGGTGTAAAATGAAGCAGCTGGCACGTGTGCTTGTGGCGGCGTGTGCGTTCGCCCTTTCATCGACGGCAGTTCCGCCGAAGGCGGCAGCCTTGGAATCTGCCGAGGCTAAGATGGAAGCTGACGATGCGTCTATGCGCGCCGCTTTCGACATGTTCGAGGCGTTCGGCTTCAAAACGCTGAAGCCTGGTCAATATCTGTGGCGGGACGTTCCCGAGAGCGCCGGACCCGAGCGAGTGGTGATTAGCCTCACCGAACAACAGGCTTATCTCTATCGCGGCGATACGCTGATGGCGGTGGCGACCATCTCGACCGGAACCGAGGGTCGCGACACTCCCACCGGCATATTCTCCGTGCTCGGCAAGAAGCCGTTTCACCGCTCGCAGAAATACGACAATGCACCGATGCCGTTCACGCAGTTCATCGACCAGTACGGGATCGCACTGCACGGTGGCTACAATCCCGGTTATCCGGCATCACATGGCTGCATTCGGCTTCCTGTAGCGTTTGCGAAGAAGCTCTATGCCGTCACCGGCATTGGCACGCCGGTCTACATCGGTGTGTGACGGTCGCGGAGCCGCGCTAGCTCCCTGTGCGGCTCCGCCTTCAGGCATGCGGCGGCAAAAAGTCCCAAATCTGGACATTAAGGGCACCTGCCGTTCGACCCTTAGGAACCTCTCGAAACTGACCCCAGTTCGGGACCCATGCGGTGCATGATATTCTGATGGGCAGGGAGTTATGGTCATGACGAGGCCAAGGTCTTTCGCCATCCGCGCGGCGTTGGCCATTTTCTGCGCGCCGCTCGCGGGACTGGCGGGTCCTTCAACCCCAGCCACCGGGCAAAGCTATGCGTCCGTCGATCAGGCCGTAAACGCCTTTTATGCGTCGCGTCGAGACGCGCCCCTGTGGCTGCCGAGCGGCGGCGATGGCAGCGCGGCGCGCGAGCTGATCCGTGATCTTCAGCGCGCCTCGCTCGACGGACTTCCAAGCGGCCCGTCCCTCGCAGCCCAGGCGCAATCGCTATTGACGCGCGGTGAAGCAGGCGACCCCGCTGCTCTTGCCGCAGCCGACCGAATGCTTTCGACGGCTTGGGTTCTTTATGTCCAGGCTTTGCAAAAGCCGCCCGCTGAGATGACCTATGCCGACAGCTGGGCCGCGCCGCGCCGCGATAAACCGTATGATATTCTGGCCCGGGCAGCCGCCGTGCCGTCGCTCCCTGCTTATGTGCGGAAGGTCGCCACCGTGAATCCCCTCTATGCGCAGCTCCGCAACGCCGCATGGGAGCAGGTGGCGGGCGGTCTTCTTGACCCTCGGGTGGCCGCTAGCCTCAACCATCTCCGGTTCGCGCCCTTCCAGGACCGGTACATCGTGGTCGATTCCGGGTCGGCGCGCTTGTGGATGGTCGAGGGCAATCAAGTCGTGGATTCGATGAAGGTGATCGTCGGCAAGCCGACGACGCAGACCCCAACGCTTGGAAGCGTCATCTACTATGCGACGCTCAACCCCTATTGGAATGTACCGCCAGACCTCGTCCGAAGCCTCACTGCGAAACGCGTTCTCGAACAGGGCCTCACTTACCTCCGGACACGGGGATATGAGGTGATTACCAAATACGGCGACGGCGGCGAATTGCTCAATCCTGAGGAGATCGATTGGAACGCGGTCGCCGCCGGGGAGCAGACAGTCGCAGTGCGCCAGCTGCCCGGTCCGGCCAACTCAATGGGTCACTTGAAGTTCGGTTTCGCGAACCCGGCCGACGTCTACCTGCACGATACCCCCGAGAAGAATTTGTTTGGCGAATCCAACCGAAACCTCAGCAATGGCTGCATTCGTCTGGAAGATGCCCAGCGGCTCGGTCGTTGGTTGCTCGGGCGCGAGCCGACGACGAATTCCAACGAGCCGGAGCAACATCTGCTGCTACCGCAGCCCGTTCCCATCTATCTGACATATCTGACAGCGCATGCGGACGCGGAGGGTCTCAACTTCGTAGACGACGTTTACGCGCGCGGGCCGCAGCAGTCGGCGGAAGACGTCGCCGCGATCCGTTGACGCTCAAACGGAGACCTTATCCATGGTCGTGAGCTCCGGTCCGGGAACGCCACCAGCCTCGTAGCTCGCGGTCAGCTCTTGCTTCCTCGCGGCTAGCTGCTCGCCGATGGAATCGAGATCGAGCTTGCCCTTGCGCGCCTGCGCAAACACTCCGCTTCCTGGCTTCTCCTCTTCCTCGACATGGTGCTCGATTTCTTCCTGGAGCACCTTCACCTTGGAATCAAAAAATTCGTCGCTTTCGCCTCGGCCGGCTTCGATCTCAGCAATCAGCACCTTGGCCGCGTCGTGTTCGACATAGCTCTCCTTGAGCAGCTCCTCTTCCACCGCACCCTGGCACGCCGGGTAGAAAATCTCTTCTTCGATCGCCGCGTGAACGGACAATTCAAGGCAGATTTGGCGCGCCAGGTTCTCCTTGCGACCGTCGCCTTTCGCTTTTTCGAATTCTTTGAATAGATCTTCGACTTTGCGATGGTCCTCTCGGAGAAGCACGATCGCATCCGTGGAACTGGCAGCCATGATTTAATCCTCACTAAACAGGGAAAAACGAAACTATTTGCAAGGCTTAGTGTTCCTGATTTTGAATGCGTCACGATCAAGTCACGGCAGAATCGCAGGTTCGTCCCGATTGGAAGGGCCTGGGCTATCTCGTCTCGATCCTGAGCGTCTTCTTCCTGGGCGCGATTGCCTGGCCCGATGCAGGCGATCCATCTTGGCAGCTGCCGGCACTCATCGTCGGAATGGCGACTTCGATCGTCGGAATGGGCTTCCGCTACAAGGCTCACCTCGACCAATTGAAGGAGCTTAGGCGGACGGAAGAGGAGGCTCGGCGGCGCTAATTTTTTCTGCGATGTCGCTTTGTCACTGAATCGCCTGAATCGCCGCTTCCCATGTCCTGCTCGGGTTCGACTCCAGCGATCGTCTGGCTCGACGGCGGTCGGCTGTTAAGTTCGAGCCAATCCCGAAACGGCAAGCCATAGAGCATGTCCATCACTTCGAATTCCAGGCCGCCCGGCTGGTTCGTGTTGCTGTTCCAAAGCGCGACCACCCCACTCTTCTTCTGCGGATCGAAGAGAATCAGGGATCGATAGCCGTTGATACCCCCACGGTGCCCGATGATACGATGGCCGGCATAATCATAGCTGCGCCAGCCATAGCCGTACCAAGCCGTGCCGAGCCGTTCGAGGAATTTGCGCAAACGCCCGCGCTCCGTCGGAGTCACCACATAAGGGGCATGGATCGTATCGAGCACACGGCTATCGAGGACGTCCGGCATTTCGCCCATCTGCGCCAGCATCCAGAGAGACATGTCCTTGATGTTGCTGTTAATTCCGCCCGCGCCTGGCACCCTATAATAGGTATCGACCAGGGGCAGCGGCTTCTTTCCCACAGTGTGCGGCTTTGCCCAGCTGCGGCTCGCCTCCAGTCCTGAGAGGGAGACGCTGCCGCTGCTCATCCCGATCGGATTGAACAGATATCGCTTCACCGCCTGCTCATATGGGAGGCCGGTGACCCTCGAGACCATTTCGCTCGAGGCGTCATACGCGACGTTCTGGTACGACCAGCAGGTGCCCGGCGGGCAGATCGGATTTAACTGGGCGAGTGACTGGCGAAGGAAACTCGGGTCCTGTCCTTCCTCCAACTTGTTGTCATAGGCGTTGCGATACAGTCCGAGCCGGTGAGACAAGAGGTCGCCCACTGTCGCCGAATTCTCGTACCCTGCCGGCAGCTTGAGATCGGGCGCATAGGTCGCGACGGGTGCGTCGAGCTGGATCTTGCCCTGCTCCGAGAGCTTGGCGACCATTGTCGCTGCAACGCCCTTGGACACCGAAGCCCAACGGAAAACTGTGTCCGGGCTTACCGGCTCGCCCGAACGGGCGAGTGTCTCGCCATAGCCACGCAGGAAAGTAATACGGCCATTTTCAACGACTCCCACGGCCAACCCGACCATCGCCGGCTTGGTCATCAATTGCTGCAACCGCTGGTCAAGAAGCGCGTAATCGATGTCGTGGCGAGCTTCGGTCGACAAGGACGCGAGCCGGACATGCGCCTGGCTGACGTCGGTCGGCTGATCCGCACCGCTGTTCGGCCGTGTGGCAAACAGCGACGCGCCCATCAGCAACGCGAGCGCACCAAGCGCAATTTTGACCGGTGTTTCCAAACAAGTCTCCTCCCCACCCCTATCTGTGTGACTTGTGCGGGGGGCGCTCTCAATCTTGCTCCCGACCTTGTGCGACGAGCCGATTCAAGAACGCGACGAACCGGGGTTCTAGTCTTCAACGCACGGCTCGCCTAAAGCGCCGCACGTTATGCAATTCCTGAAGACCCTCTTCTGGGTCCTGATCGCCGTGGTCGTCAGCTTGTTTGCGTTCCGCAATTGGAACGATGTCACCCTCAACCTATGGGGCGACATCCAAGCCGACATCAAGATTCCGCTGCTGTTGATCGTCATTTTTCTGGTCGGTCTGCTGCCCACCTGGCTCGTCATGCGCGCTCGGATCTGGTCGTTGAAGCGCCGCTACGAGGCGATAGAGCGGCAGCGGTCAACGACCGCCATGCCTCCGCGGCCCGTCGAGGAAAGCGAACCGGCGATATGAAGCCGATCTTTGTCGCAATCGACACCCCCGATGTCCACCGGGCCGCTGCGATCGCTCGCGATGTTCATGGGATGGCCGGCGGAGTGAAGCTCGGCCTCGAGTTCTTCTGCGCGAATGGGCACGAGGGTGTGCTGCGCATCGCGGAGGGTGAGCTACCGATCTTTTTGGACCTCAAGCTCCACGATATACCGAACACGGTCGGCAAGGCGGTCGAGGCCCTCGCTCCACTCGAGCCGGCGATTCTCACGGTGCACGCCACCGGAGGCCGCGCGATGATGGAGGCAGCCAAAGCTGCCGCGCCACCCGAAACGAAGATCGTCGCCGTGACCGTTCTAACCAGCCTCGATGCGGCCGATCTTGCCCAGGCGGGCGTCATCGGCAGTCCGGCGGAACAGGTACTGCGATTGACGGATCTCGCGCACGAGGCCGGGGTCGATGGGATTGTTTGCTCGGGTGCCGAAGTTGCCGCTGCACGTGCGGCGTGGCCCGAGGGCTTCTTCGTCGTTCCGGGAGTACGCCCGGCAGGGACCGAGGCCGGTGACCAGAAGCGTGTCGTCACGCCTCGTCAGGCGCTTGATGATGGGGCATCAATTTTGGTGATCGGACGGCCGATCACGAGCGCATCAGACCCTGCGCAAGCGCTCGCGGCCATAGCCGCAACCCTTCCGCAAACTCGCGAAGCATTGAGGACATCGCCATGAGCTGGTTGAGCCGCGTCCGCAGTGGAATTCCGTTCCTCCCGAAAAGGCAGACTTCCGAGAACCTTTGGCACAAATGCTCGAAATGCGGGACGATGGTCTTCGTCAAGGAATGGGAGGAGAATTACAGCGTCTGTCCGCGCTGCGACTTCCACGACCGCATCGGCCCGAAGAAGCGCTTCGAGCAATTGTTCGACGCCGCCCAATATGAGCTGCTTCCTGCGCCGGAGGTTCGCGAGGATCCTCTGCGGTTCAAGGATTCCAAGCGCTACACGGACCGGCTCAAGGTCGCTCGCACTGCGACCGACGAGCGGGATGCATTGATCAACGCCAGTGGCAAGATCGACGGCCATTCGGTCATCGTCGGAGTCCAGGATTTTGCGTTCATGGGCGGATCAATGGGTATCGCCGTGGGTGCCGCTTTCCTCGCCGGGGTGCGCGCCGCAATCGCCGAGAACTGCCCGTATATTTTGTTCACGGCGTCTGGCGGAGCACGCATGCAGGAAGCGATCCTCAGCCTGATGCAAATGCCGCGCACAACAGTCGCGCTTGCCGAGCTTAAGGAGGCAGGGCTACCCTATATTGTCGTCCTTACCGACCCGACCACGGGGGGCGTGACGGCATCCTACGCGATGCTCGGCGACATCCAACTCGCCGAGCCCGGAGCTCTGATCGGCTTCGCTGGCCAGCGTGTCATTGAGCAAACCATTCGGGAAAAGCTGCCCGAAGGGTTTCAACGTGCCGAATATCTGCTTGAGCACGGAATCATCGACATGGTCGTTTCGCGC
>JBKPLG010000101.1:0-9149 GCA_046731515.1 Pseudomonadota bacterium
GAGGCGTTCGTCTTCGATGACACGATCGAGCATGAAGCGCGCAACCCGACCGATCGCGACCGCGCGATGCTGATCCTTGACTGCTGGAACCCTCATTTGAGCGAAGTCGAACGCACGATGATCTGCCGGATCTACGAGGTCAGCGATGCCCAGCGGGGAGCCGGCACGAGTGCTGACGTCAGGATGCGCGCCGACTGAGCAGACCCATACTGCCAGCGACGGCACTCGGGATGATGAACTTCTTGATAGCTGCCACAATTCGGAACGGCTGTAACGCCTTTGACCAGTGCATTGCGCGTTTCAGGAGGTCTGCAGGTGTTCAAGCTTGTTCATCGAACTGCTCTAGTCGCCTTTGGGATTATAGCGTTAACAGGGGTTCCGGCCGCCTCTCAGCAGCAGACCTCTCAGCAAGAGGTACCGAAGATCAATCGGTCTGATGCCAATGCGCGGGTCTGCGAAGAGTTTGCGGAGACCGGTAGCAGGCTCAGCAAAAAGCCTGTTTGCGCAACGCGGGCCGAATGGGCCGATCGGCGGCGTCAGGACCGCGAAGGCATCGAGAAAGTACAGACCCCTGGCCCGACCAATGCGAAATGACGGGCACCGGAAACAAACATTCGCGTGGGGACTTACTCGGCGGCTTCGCGCACCGGTTCGCTGACAGGCGTCAGCTTCAGCTGACCGTCACCCTCGTCCACCCGCACAGTTGATCCGTCCGGAATCTCGGCCGCGAGGATTTTGTCGGCGAGCGGATCCTGTAGATACTTTTGCACCGCGCGCTTCAGCGGACGCGCTCCATAGACCGGATCGTATCCGACGCGGCCGAGCCACGCACGGGCCGCGTCGGTCAGCTCGAGCTTGATCTTGCGATCGTCGAGCAGCTTCTGGAGGCGTGCAACCTGGATATCGACGATCGGGCCCATGTGTCCTGCCGAGAGGCGATGGAACAGGATGATCTCGTCGAGGCGGTTGAGGAATTCGGGGCGGAAGTGAGCGCGCACGACTTCCATCACCTGTGGCTCGACCTTTTCGACTGGATCATCTTCGCCAAGGGAGGCCAGATATTGCGAGCCGAGATTCGAGGTCAGAATGATGATCGTATTGGTGAAATCGACCGTCCGGCCCTGGCCATCGGTGAGGCGCCCGTCGTCGAGCACCTGAAGGAGCACGTTGAATACGTCACCATGAGCCTTCTCGACTTCGTCGAACAGGACGACCTGATACGGCCGGCGCCGCACGGCCTCGGTGAGCACGCCCCCTTCCTCATAGCCGACATATCCCGGAGGAGCGCCGATCAGCCGAGCAACGGCGTGCTTCTCCATGAACTCGGACATGTCGATGCGGACCATCGCCGAGGGATCGTCGAAGAGGAATTCGGCGAGCGCCTTGGTGAGCTCCGTCTTGCCGACGCCTGTCGGGCCGAGGAACAGGAACGAACCGAGCGGGCGGTTGGGATCTTGAAGTCCGGCGCGGGCGCGTCGAACGGCAGCTGACACGGCCTTCACTGCGTCTTCCTGGCCGATCACCCGAGCTCCGATCGCCTCTTCCATGTGAAGAAGCTTCTCGCGCTCGCCTTCCATCATCCGCTCGACGGGAATGCCGGTCCACCGGCTGACGACCGCCGCGATGTCCTGGTCGGTGACTTCCTCGCGGAGCATCGCCCCCTGTGCCGAAACCTGCGCGTCGTTGAGCTGCTTTTCGAGTTCAGGGATGCGTCCGTACTGCAGCTCGCCAGCTTTCGCGAGATCGCCTCCGCGCTGCGCCTGCTCCAGCTCGAGCCGTGCCGCGTCCAGCTGTTCCTTGAGCTTGGCCTCGCTGGAGATCTTCTCTTTCTCCGCCTGCCACCGCTGGGTCAGTTCGGCAGACTGCTGCTCTAGATTGGCAAGCTCTTCCTCGAGCTTGGAAAGCCGATCCTTGGAGGCTTTGTCCTGCTCTTTCTTCAGTGCCTCGCGCTCGATCTTGAGCTGGATGATCCGCCGGTCGAGATTCTCGATCTCCTCCGGCTTGGACTCAACCTCCATGCGCAGCCGGCTCGCGGCCTCGTCCATGAGGTCGATCGCCTTGTCGGGCAGGAAGCGGTCGGTGATGTAGCGGTTCGACAGGGTCGCTGCGGCGACTATCGCCGCGTCGGTGATGCGCACACCGTGATGAAGCTCGTATTTCTCCTTCAGCCCGCGCAAGATCGAGATGGTGTCAGCCACAGTCGGCTCACCCACAAACACGGGCTGAAAGCGCCGCTCGAGCGCCGCATCCTTTTCAACATACTTGCGGTATTCATCCAGCGTCGTTGCGCCGATGCAGTGCAGCTCCCCGCGAGCGAGCGCCGGCTTCAGCAGGTTGGACGCGTCCATCGCGCCTTCGCTCTTTCCGGCGCCGACAAGCGTGTGCATCTCGTCGATGAAGAGGATGATGTCGCCTTCGGCCTGGCGCACCTCGTCGAGCACGCCCTTGAGGCGCTCTTCGAACTCACCGCGATACTTTGCACCGGCGATGAGCGCGCCGAGATCGAGTGCGAGCAAGCGCTTGTCCTTGATCCCGTCCGGTACATCGCCATTGGCAATGCGCAACGCCAGACCCTCGGCAATCGCGGTCTTGCCCACGCCCGGTTCGCCGATCAGCACGGGATTGTTCTTTGTCCGCCGGGCGAGCACCTGGATCGTGCGGCGGATCTCCTCGTCGCGGCCGATCACCGGATCGAGCTTGCCCTCTCGCGCCGCCTCGGTGAGGTCGCGCGCATATTTTTTGAGAGCGTCATAGCGATCTTCCGCGGCCTGGGTGTCGGCCGTGCGTCCGCCGCGCAGCTCGTCGATTGCGGCGTTGAGATTTTGCGGCGTTACGCCGGCCTTGGCGAGCACCGCTCCCACGTCTGTGTTCTTGGCGAGCGCCATCGCCAGCAGAATCCGCTCGACCGTAACGTAGCTGTCGCCGCTCTTCTTGGCGATTTGCTCAGCCTGATCGAGGATTCGGATCGTATCGCCGTCGAGCGCCGGCGCCTGTGTTGCGCCACTGCCCGTCACCGCCGGGATCTTGGAGACGAGCAGGTCGACCTCACGTCGCGCCGTCTTCGCATCGCCCCCTGCGGCCTGGATCAGGCCAGCCGCCATGCCCTGCTCGTCATCGAGCAGAGCCTTGAGAAGGTGCGCGGGCGCTATGCGCTGATGATGCTCTCGAACCGCGATGGTCTGGGCGGCCTGAAGGAAACCGCGAGCGCGATCCGTGAGCTTTTCGAAATCCATATCCTCTTACCCCTTTGCCTGGGGCCGATATTGGTGTTGCCATTAAGCAACACAAGAGTCGACCAATAGCTCAGTGTTGCTGCGGCTGAGCTTGCGCGCTCGATGGTGGAACGGGCGCGGGAGTCGTCGTCACCGTGGTCGACATCGGCTTCGTCTCCGCAGCTTGCGGCTGGGTGTCCGGGTTCGAAACTGTGGTCGCGGGTGAGACGGCAGTCTGAGCCGCCTGCGTCAGCGGCTGCCCAACGCTTGCTATGTCTTCCGAGTGCACGATCGGGGGGCAGTCTGCGGCAACCGCCGGGTCCATGTTCCAGCGGCGGAATTTCGTGCTGTCGACGTGGAAGCGAAGATAAGCATAAAACCCCAGGCCAGTATGGTATTGAGCCCCGTGCTGCGAATGCACGGTGCAAAGCGTCCGCATCATCGCTTCGCGCGTCGTGGGGCGCAGCGGAACCAGGTCGATCGCCGAATAATGTTTGTGCGCGCTTTCCGGAGCTCCGCCAGCGCATTGGTTTAGAACCGGGTTGCGATAGCCGGAGACGGGCTCAACGGGCCCGACGGCCGGAACAACATAATCATTGATGTATCGCAGCGTCTGGACGATGTGCGGCCACTCGCTCGTCGGCGGAACCTCGAACGGCTGTCCGCCGCAGTCTTTCCATGATGTCGCCGTTCTCAAGAGCTGCCACGTCGGAACGATTCCGGTGACCTGGTAGCTCGCGAGATAGTCGTTGAAGGATTTGACCTGCGCCGCCCGCCAGGGCGCGGCGAGGTACCATGAGCGATATCCAGGCTCATCCTGGCCCGCCGTGATGTAGCTTGCCACCGGATTCCAGACTGCGGGGACAGCAGAGGTCGTCACTGGAGTCTGAGCCGCAACAGGTGCCGAAAAGGCCAGCAATGCCAAAGGGAAGCCGCGCATCAGGGGATCATACTCCTGTGCCTCAGCTTGAAAAGCGCTGAACGGCCGCCCACTCTCGTGAAAATGTCACAGCCCATCGAAGTCGACCTGCCCCACAATCTCGGCAAGGACGAGGCGCGCCGGCGGATCGCCAACAACATCCACCGATTGCAGGAGCACATCCCCGGCGGGGCGCACGTCGAATCCGGATGGGCCGGCGACCAACTCAACCTTAAGGTCTATGCGCTTGGAGATTCGGTCCAATCGACGATCGACGTCGAAGAGACGAGGGTCCGTGTGAAGGTCCTGCTCCCAGGCCTTCTTGGCATGTTCGCTGGACCAATCCAGGCTGCGCTGCAGAAGAAGGGAGACATCCTGCTCGAGGACCATCACAAGGGCTGACGCTCGGCGGGCATGCCGCTAAGCATCCGAAAAACGGAGGAGCGTCGGATGCGGCATTTCGCAGTGGTCGGATCGGGCCCGGCGGGTTTCTATACCGCCGAGGCGCTGGAGAAGGCCTATGGCGACAAAGCGCGCATCGACATCCTCGATCGCTACGCAGTTCCTTACGGACTCATCCGTTTTGGGGTCGCCCCCGATCATCAGTCGCTCAAGGCCGTCAGCAAACGCTATGACAAGGTCGCGGAAAGTGCCGGCGTAGATTTTATCGGCAATGTCATGGTTGGGCGCGACGTCTCGGTTGCCGAGTTGCTCGAGCTGTACGACGCCGTGATCCTCGGCATCGGCGCTCCGCACGATAGAAAGCTCGGTATTCCGGGCGAGGACCTCCAGGGCGTCGTCGGATCGGCCGAGTTCGTGGGCTGGTATAATGGCCATCCAGAATTCGCTGACCTGGACCCGCCGCTCGATGGCGCCCACGCGGTGGTCATCGGGAATGGCAATGTCGCGCTGGATTGCGCGCGCATCCTGTCGAAAAACCACCATGAATTCGAAGGCTCTGACATCGTCGGCCATGCTCTCGAGGCGCTCGACAAATCTGCCATTCGCGCCATCACGATCCTCGGTCGCCGCGGCCCGCACCAGATCGCCATGACTCCCAAGGAACTGGGCGAGCTTGGACATCTCGAAGCGGCGTCGCCGGTCGTTGAGGCCGCCGATTTTCCCCCCGTGGAAGCCGACGAGGCACTCGAACCCGGTCAGCGTAAATCCATCACCATTTTGCGCGAGTTCGCTGCCACACCGCCCGATGACGCCAAACCGAAAAGGATGGTGTTCGATTTCTTCGCCAAGCCGCTGCGGATCGACGGCGAAGGACGAGCCGAGAAGATCATTGTTGAACGAACCGAGCTCGACGAGAAGGGGGCCGCACGGGGAACGGGCGCGACTTACGAAGTCCCGGCCGGGCTGATCGTGACCTGCATCGGCTATTCGACGCCGGTAATAGAAGGCGTCTCCTATGATGAGAGCGGCGGCAAATTTCGCAATGAACAAGGCCGCATCGCGGACCGGCTCTACGCTGTCGGCTGGGCGCGACGCGGACCGACCGGAACGATTGGGACCAATCGACCGGACGGTTATGAGGTCGCCGACCAGATCGTCACTGCAATGCCACCCGGGAGCTCCTCCGCTCGGCTCGGAGCCGAGAGTTTGAAACGGCTTTTGACCGGTCGCGGAGTGATGCCGACCGACTATGACGACTGGCGCAAGATCGAAGAGACCGAGGTCGGCCGAGCTCGGCCGGGAAGTCCGCGCGAGAAGTTCGTTCGAGTGGAAGATTGGCTCCGTACGCTTGGCCGCTGATTGGCGGTTGCGCTTGGATCAGCCCGCCTCTATTTAGCCGCGGCCTTGGCTCCCGCCGCGACCCCATGAAGTCGTCATCGCGGGTTCCGGTCGGGGAGTAGCTCAGCCTGGTAGAGCACTGTCTTCGGGAGGCAGGGGCCGGAGGTTCGAATCCTCTCTCCCCGACCACTTTCTACGCCAACACCGCACTGTTCAGGTCGGCGATCGTAGCGGACCCCGTTAGCGCCATCGCCACCTGCATCTCGGCCTTGATGAGGCTCAACACGTGGGCGACTCCGGCCTCGCCGCGAGCGGCAAGGCCATAGGCCCAGGACCGGCCGATCAGAACGAAATCGGCGCCGAGCGCGAGCATGCGCACCACGTCGAGGCCGGAGCGCACACCACCGTCCACGAGCACCGGCATGCGCCCGCCAATGGCGTCGACGATGCGCGGCAGGGCCCGGGCCGTTGAGCTCACTCCATCAAGCTGCCGTCCGCCATGATTGGAAACGACGATGCCATCGACATTGCTTCGAGCAGTTTCAAGAGCATCCTCCGGATCGAGGATCCCCTTGATGATGAGAGGTCCCTTCCATTGCTCACGCACCCATTCGACGTCCTTCCAGGTGACGCTGGCGTCGAAGTTCTTCGCGACCCAACCCATGAGGTCCTCGAGCGCAGCTCCCGACCCAAGCAGCGGCTCGAGATTGCCCATTGTATGCGGGCGCCCGTGAATTCCGACGTCCCAGGTCCAGCTGGGCCGCGCCAGTACCTGGCCGAGCCGGTTAAGCCTTCCTCGAGCCGAGCCCGACAATCCGGTTCGATAGTCGCGATAGCGCGTGCCCGGCACCGCGAGGTCGACGGTCAGAAGCAACGCGCCGCAGCCAGCCTCGCGCGCCTTATCAATCATGTCGCTGACGAAAGCGCGATCCTTGACGATGTAGAGTTGGAACCAGAGAGGAGCCTGCCGGGCGACCTCGTCAATCGAACAGGCGCTGAGCGTCGACAGGGCAAATGGAACGCCAGCCGAAGCAGCGGCCTTCGCGGCCTGGACCTCCCCTCGGCGAGCGTAGAGGCCCGAAAGCCCGACTGGACCCAGGCCGACCGGCATTGCCCAGCGTTTGCCAAAAAGCTCGGTCGAAATGTCGATCGAGGAGACGTCGCGAAGAACCCGCTGCTTAAGCGCGATGGATTGTAAATCCTCGACGTTCCGCCGCAGCGTGACTTCGTCGTAGGAACCGCCGTCGAGATACTCGAACAGAAAGTGCGGCAGCCGCGCCTTGGCGAGCGCGCGATAGTCGCTGACCGATGCCGCTTTTGTCGCCAATTCAGGTCGCGAAGCTTGGGTCGAGCCGGTACGCCTTGCGCTTGAGCGCAGGCCAGGCGAGGAGGTTGGCGGCAAGGGCCACCCCAACCTGACCCTGCTGCGCCGTTATCTCCGGCGAGCCTTGCGGCGGATTGTTGATCTGGTCCCCGGCGGAAAGCGCCATAACCTGCGCCTGGCATGCGCGCTCGAGGAAATAGAGACGCACGAAGCATTCGCCTATGTTCTTGCCGACAGCCAGCGTGCCGTGATTGCGCAGGATCATGAGGTTCTTTTCGCCTAGATCCTCGACCAGCCGTTCCCGCTCGCCGAGGTCGACGGCCACGCCTTCATAATCATGAAACGCCACGTCCCCGCGCACCAGCATTGCAGTCTGCGTCAACGGCAACAGACCTTCGGCATGAGCCGATACTGCCAAGCCCGCGGGCGTGTGGAGATGCATCACCGCCTGCGCGTCCTCGCGCGCCATATGAATCGCCGAATGGATCGTGAATCCCGCGGGATTGGTGATGAACGGCGTCGGTTCGACCGGATTGCCGCTGACATCGACCTTGATGAGCGACGAGGCCGTCACCTCCTCGAACATCAAATTGTACGGATTAAGCAGGAAATGATGCTCGGGGCCCGGGATCCGCGCCGAAAGATGCGTGAAAATCAGATCGTCCCAGCCATAGCTGGCCACCATTCGATAGGCGGCGGCGAGATCGACCCGGATCGCCCATTCCTCGTCGCTGACCTTGCCTTGAAGCGACGGAATCTCGACGGATTCGAGCGGTTTCATGCCGGACATGCCGCGGTTGATGTCGTCGACACGGTTCACGCAGGCACCCCCTGACGGTCGGGGTGAGCAGCGGCGAACGCCTCCAGCCTGTTCGCATTTTCATCAGCGCGAAGCAGGGTCGGATAATCGCCGATCGGCACGTTGAACCGCCGCGCATTGTACAGCTGCGGCACCAGGCAGACGTCCGCGATCGTCGGTTCATCGCCGAACAGGAAACGCCCGGAGCCGGGCTTGGACATGGTCTCCAACGCGGTGAGGCCCTCCGTAATCCAATGTGCATACCAGCGATCGCGTTGCTCTTCCGGAATGCCGAGCGGGCCCGACAGATATTTGAGCACGCGCAAATTGTTCAGCGGATGGATGTCGCACGCCACCACCATGGCCATTGCCCGGACATGCGCTCCGTCGACCGGGTCGCGCGGCATCAGCGGCGGGTCGGGGAGGGTTTGGTCGAGGTAGACGATGATCGCGAGGCTCTGCGTCAGCCGGTGCCCGTCGATCTCGAGCATCGGCACCAAACCTTCGGGATTGAGAGCGCGATAATCGTCGGACTTCTGCTCGCCTTCGACCAAATTGATCGGCCTGCTCTCGTAATCCACGCCTTTGAGATTGAGCGCGATCCGCACGCGATAGGCAGCGGATGAGCGTCGATAATCGTATAAGATCGGTTGGCTCACGGGTTGGGTGTTACTCCCCCGACATGAATGGCGCCACTACCTCCGGCGGAACCCGGATAGGCCTGCCCATGGCCTTGTCGATGATTGCCCAGTCGGTCCGGGCCCGCACACAGACTCGGCCGTCACTGCCGATGAATTCGACGTGCCGGTCGAACTTGGCGCCCTTCGGCGCCTCGCCAACCCAGGTGCGCGCGATAATCCGGTCCCCCTCGTATGCGGCGCGCAGGTAGTCGATCTCGTGTCGGATCACGACCCAATAATGGTCGTCCCGGTGGCCCTCCGGCGCGACAGCGACCCAGTGCGCGACCGCGACTTGCTGGATCCATTGCACCCAGACGGCATTGTTGACGTGCCCCAGCTCATCGATGTGCTCCGCGCTCGCGACAAACTCGAGCTCGAAGATCGGGCGATTCACATTTCCTCTCCCGCGTGCGGGAGAGGGCAGGGTGAGGGTCTTTCTTTCTTTTGTTCACAGGCGGCGAGAACCCTTTCGAGA
>JBKPLG010000102.1:0-15961 GCA_046731515.1 Pseudomonadota bacterium
AGGTAGGGCTGCGGCAGCGTGAGCGATAGCGAATCCGCAGCCATCGCCGAAACTTGCCTACTCGCCACACCCACGTCCTCCCCTCCGCAGCTCAATATCTTGCCGTTACGACTAACCCGATGGTCCGGGGGCGAATGGCGGCGGCACCGGCAGCACCATCCGGGAAGGTAGCGCCATCAAAGCCAAAGGCATCGGTTAGCCCGCGCTTGTTGAAGAGGTTATGGACGAAGGCTTCGATGTTCCAGCGATCCAGCGTCACGCTGGTACGAAGGTCGACCTCGGTATAGCCCGGAATGCGGATAACCTCTTGGTTCTCGTCAACCTCGTCCAGGTTTACTCCCCGCTTGCCGATTCGGCTGACCGATCCTCCCACCGAGCCGGTGTAACTGCCGATCGGAAATTCATAATCAGCATGAAGCGCGCCGCTCCATTTGGGCACGAACGGAAGCGGGTCGCCGGCGCGGCCGCCGGTGATTTCCGGGTTGGGGCTGTCGTCGAGCAGCTTGCTATCCGTATATGCTCCATTGGCCGTGAGGGTGAGGCCGCGCACGGGTCTCAATGCCCCCGCGAGTTCGACGCCGTTGACGCGTGCTTTTCCGCCGTTTGCGTTAATGCCAATCTGGTTGACAATGGCGAAGAGCTGAATGTCTTTCCAATCGAGGTGGTAGGCTGTTGCCTCCAAGGACCATAGGCGATCTGGAGCTTCCGTCTTCAAGCCGACTTCCCAGCTCGTCAGTCGGTCCGCATCATAGGTGAGCGGGACGTCCGAATCCGGCGGCACCACGTTCGGACCGCCTGGCCGATAGCCACTCGCCACGCGCGCATACAGCGACGTATGATCGTTAACCTCAAAGCGAGGGGCAACCGAGTATGTGAAGACGGTTTCCGAGGAGCGAGAGTCGGGAACTTCCTGAAATCCCGCCAGCGGTCCGCTGATCAGCTGTGTCGCCTTTTGCTTATTATGAGCGACGCGTCCCCCGAGGGTCAGGTCAAAGCGCGGTACGACGTGCCATGTCGCGTTGGCGAACCCGGCATATTCATCATACTTCGAGCGAAGGAAGATCTCGGCGAGCGGAGTGACATCCGCAGCAATCGTATTGGTGCCGAACTCGGTCGCGAAGATGTTCTGCGGATCGATCCTGGATTTTTCGTGCGTATAAAACGCTCCGATCAGCCACTCGAGGGTCTCGTTGTCCGGCGACGACAGTCGCAGTTCCTGTGTGAACTTGTCGGTTCCGGTTGTCTGGAAAAGCTGGATTCCAAGCGGTCTGTTGACCGGTTCATCGGTTATCTGAAGTCCTACTAGTCCAGCGATATCGGGATTTGCGGCAAGGAAGTTGACCAACGGTCCGAAAGCGAAGGTGAAGTCGCGTTCAAACTTCTCCGAGAAAGTCGAGTAAGCGGTCGACGAAAGAAGATTGGCGAAGCCAAGGTCCCAGTCGACCGTACCGCTATAGACCCGGTATTTGATCCTGGTCGGTTCTCGTTGGTACACCGACTGGACGAGGCCACCATAGAGCGGATGGAGCGTTTCGGGATCCACTTGGAAAACGTTGCTTGCATCCGTGTTGAGATTTTGAGCGAAGGCCGTCAGCCGCACGGACAGGTTGTCGGTTGCTTGGAATAGCAGCGATGCCCGGCCGCCGTAGCTCTTCCGATCGTTGATGTCGTCATCGACAAGAGTGCGCCCAATCTCATGGCTCGGTCGGGGCGGGTCGGGAAACCCGTTGGGAAATCCGGGCGTGCCAGGAGGAAGAAGCTGGGTGTCTGAAACGAGGAGGTTGTTCCCGATCGAGTTGATGTAACCAGGGTCGTTCCGCCAAAATCCATTTACGCGGATTGCCGCTTTATCGCCCAAGGGTGCGTTGATGACGGCAGCAGCATTGTAGCCGAGACCGCCTCCCTTGGTGTCCTCGATTCCCGCATGAGCACGAGCCTCGAAGCGATTCAGCCTTGGCGGATTCGTCACATATTTGAGGACACCGCCGAAAGAGCTCGCTCCATAGAGAGTGCCTTGCGGACCGCGCAGCACTTCGATCCGGTTGAGGTCGAACGGGTCGAAGTCGCCGGACAGGATCGCGCCATTGGCAAGGCCGGTACTAGACCCGAACGGAACTTCGTCCATGAACACCGCCACGGTCGATGCCACTCCCCCCGTATTGGCGCCGCGCAGCGTGATGCGGGATATCCCGGGCGTGTCCGATTCCAAGCTGAAGCCCGGGATGAGCGACAGATAATCCTGGAAATTGGTCGCCTGCTGCCGCTCCAGCGTCTCACCGCTGACGACAGTTACCGACTGTGGCACGTCGAGCAGAACCTGCTCGCGCTTCTGAGCAGTTACGACGATGGCTTCGCTATCCTCATCGCTGACGCTTTGGTCTTGCGCCGGCGCGGGCTGTTGCTGCGCCTGCGCGGCGGCCGGACTGGAACAAGCGAACGCCAATATTGCGGCCGAAGAAAACAGGGCGGCACGTCCCCCTTCACGCATCCTGTTCATCATTTCTCCCCTTCGATAGATCGCACAGCCGTCACGCCCAGGTGGCGCCGAGCAGCCGACGGAAATTGCCTCCAAGAACCAGGCGAATGTTTGCGTCCGAATAGCCGCGCCTGATCAGCTCTTCGGTGAGGTCGAAAATTTTCTGCGGATGATCGAAGCCGTCGATATCGATCTTGTCGCGGAAGGCGTAGCTCGCTTTGTACGAGGCCTTCAGATCCTTGTACTGATCGGGCGGCATGTCATCGTAGCCGTTGAGGTCGGCGTCCGACCCGATCCCAACATGTTCGATCCCGACAAGCTTCACGACGTGATCGATGTGATCGGCCATGTCGGCAACCGTCGTCGGGTCCTTGGCCTTGATGAACATGCGCACGCCGGTAATGCCCATGACCCCCCCCTTGGCGGCAAGCCTCTTGATCACCTCATCGCTTTTGTTGCGGGGATGCGTGTTCAGCGCCTTGCAGTTGGAATGAGTGATCGCGATCGGCTTTGGTGAGAGCTCGATTGCATCGAGCGTGGTTCGCTCGCCCGAATGCGACGTGTCGACCAGCATCCCGGCCTTGTTCATCGCCTTGATGATTTCTTCGCCGAAATCGCTGACACCGCCGTCGATTCGATCGGTCGATCCGGACCCGATCATGTTCTGACTGTTGTAGGTGAGCTGCGCGCAGCGAAGGCCGAGGCGATAGAAATATTTGACATCGTCCGCCGTTTCAAACTGGTCGGCGTTCTGCAGCCCCATGATAATCGCCGCCTTGCGCTCGGCCTTGGCACGGTCGAGGTCGGCAACAGTGCCGACTAGCGTGAAATTGTCTGCCTGCCGGCCCACCCAGCCCTGGTAGGAAGCGAGGAAGTCGAGCGCCTGGGTTTTCGCTCCGGGACCGCCGATGCCGATGCTGTGATGGAAGCCCGTGATCCCCGACGCCTTGAACTCAGCGAGGTCCTTGGGCCCGAATGGATGATCGAAAAACTTTGGATCGAAATCGAGCTTCAAAGGCGCGAGCATGTCGATCACGAGAGCTTCGCGCACAATGGTGATTGCCCGGGTGGAATACCGCCGCGTCGGTGTGGCAGCGAACGCGATGCTCCCGCGATTGATCATCGGGAAGGCACCAGCCGCAAGCCCGCCTAACATTAAAGTACGACGATCGACCCCGCTTCGCATACGCGTCACAGGAGTGTGTTTCAGCTTGTCGCTCATCTGAGTCCCACCAGTCCGCGGGCCTGTTTGATCAGCGCGTCACTGTCGTAGCCCACTCCAGATTTGAATACGATCAGAATGCGTTCGAATGCCGCTGGATCTCTCTTCGGGTCGCCATCGATCAGGATCAGATCCGCGCGCTTGCCGACCTCGATGCTGCCGATATCTGCATCGCGGCCGAGGTAACGAGCGCCGTTCAGGGTTCCGATCTTGACCGCCTCCTCGATTGAAAAGCCGGCTTCGACCAGCAGCTCGAGCTGGCGCTTGCTCGCAAATCCTGGAACGGCCCCACCCAGACCGGTCGGATCGCTGCCCGCCATGAGGAGACCGCCGGCTGCGACGAACATCCTTTCCAACGTCATCATTTTTCGGAAGTTCGCTGCGGCCTGGAGTGCGTCGACGTCCTTCGCGAGTGATGCTTGGTCTTCGTCATATTGGCGGGCAATTTCAGGCAGCAGCACTGAGCGCGCCTCGCCGCTGAGGCGAGGTCGACCCGGCACTAAGTCTTCGAACGTCGCGAGCGTGGACGTAATGGCGACTTTGTGCGCGACCAAATGATCGATGAGGGACTTGACCTCCGCCGAGGCGGGATCGACATTATCGATGAGCCGGTCCACTTGGTCCAGCGGGCACACGTCCGGCCGCTTGTCTTTGACGAAATCGGTCATCACCGCGAAACCGTGCTCAAGATTATCGATGCCCAGTCTCGCCGCTTCGCGGTAGGTGACCGAACAAAGATGCCCCGTGATCTTCGTTCCGCGCTTGTGCGCTGTGTCTATCGCACGCTTAAGGATGGCGCGCGATTCAAGCATGTAGGCCTTGAAGGAGGTCGCGCCGGAATCCGCCCAATAGTTGACGAAGCGTTCGGCTTCGTCGGCGTCGGCAAGGCCGCGTATCTTCAAAACGGGGAGGTCGACTGCCTCAATATAGGGGCCGGTAACATCAAGATCGGGACCGATCACCGAGCCTGACTTGATTGCTTCGCGCAGGTTGATGTCGGCGTACGGCGACAGAGTGCCGCCCGTTCGTGCGGTCGTCACACCTCCCGCCAGATACAGTGGCGGAAAGCTCTGCAGCATCTCGGAGAAGTGCCCCTGGCCGACCGGGTAGAACATATGCTCGTGCATGAACACCAGGCCCGGGATGAGGGTCTTTCCATGCCCGTCGACGACCTTGGCCTGCGCGGGGATTTTGGTGCGGCTGGCGGGACCCGCCGATGTGATCCGCCCGTCCTTGATCAAAACCGTAACGTTGGCTTGAGCGGCGCCCCCTGTTCCGTCGATGAGCTGTACGTTAGTGATCGCAATCTGCGGTTGTTTATAGAGAATGACGTTCGGCTCGGCGGCACGAACTGGGGAGATCGCGAGACCGATGCCGATAAACGCGCCTGCAATTGCGCGACGCCACCCTGATGGAGCGCTGCTCGCGCGCAATCTATCCATGTTGTGGCCTCGCCAATCCTTCGGGAACGTCGGTCAGGTCGTCAGCGCGCCCGCGCTCTGCAGCCCGAGCAAGGATCCTGCGAGTGGGAACGTCGAGGAGGTAGAGCAGGGCTGCGGAAAGCGTGGCGATCCCTGCGAGGGCGACGAAAAAGGGAACATGCCCGATGCGGCTCCACAGCCGTCCGACCTGACCAGCCGCTAGGCTGCCGGTGAAGATCGCCAGGTACCAAGCGGCGACCGTGCTGGCACCGAGCTTTGGAGGCGCGAGCCGCGCGAAGATGCCGAGCCCGTTCGGCAAGATGTAGAGCTCGCCGAGAGTGAAGACGAAGAAGAAACATAGCAGCCACGCCCAGTGGGCGCGGCCACCGCCCGTCACCGCCTCAACTGCCGCAACCAGCAGATAGGATGCTGCGACCAACAGCGCGCCCACGGCCATCTTCTGAATGACCGAGAACTCGCGCCCGCGCTCCGCCTGCCGACGCCAGCGTGCAAGCAGGAGCGGCGTCAGGATCATTACTAGCAGCGGATTGAGCGAGAAGAACATGGCCGCGCCAACTTCGACGCCACCGATCGCCCGGTTTACGTCGTCCCGCATCCAGAGCGCGATCGTGTTGCCAATCTGTTCGTACGCGCCGCGGAACACGGTGACCGCGAGGCCGATTCCGAGCAGCAGCAGGAAAGTATCACGTCCGCGATGGGATCGCTCAACATCGGTTGTCGCCGGAACGGAATCCGATCGCTCGCGCGGGAGATAGGTCTGTCCATAGAGGTAGATCAGCAAGCCGGAGAGCATGCCGACGCCCGCTGCGGCAAATCCGTAATGCCACCCGTAGGTCTCACCGAGAAATCCGCAGATGAGCGGTGCGAGGAATGCGCCGACGTTCACGCCGACATAATAGACGTTGTACGCCCAGGGCCGGCGCGGATCGTCGGCCTCATAAAGATCGTTTATCTGGCTCGGCAGCGTAGGGAGGAACAGACCGTTGCCAAGTGCGATCGTCGTCAGGGCAGCGTAGAAGAGCGGCTCGAAAGCCATCATGAAATGGCCCGCGGCCATGGTCGCCGCGCCGATGATCACGGCCCGGCGCTTACCTAGCCAGCGGTCTGCAATGGTGCCGCCGATGATCGGCGTGAAGTAGGCGAAGGCTGTGTAGAAGCCGTAGATGCTCGACGCTTTTTCCTGACCGAACAAAAGCGTCGTCGTCATGTAGTAGACGAGCAGCGCACGCATCCCGAAATAGGAAAATTGCTCCCACATGTTCGTGAGAAACAGGATCGTTAGACCCCTCGGCTGACCGAACCAGTTAGATGGCGTCGGAGAGCGATTCATGCAGCGAGCCTCGATCCCCACACCTCGTCGGGACACCAGATCTTGCCATCGCGATATTCGCAGCCGGGAGTGCGATCCTCACGCAGGAAAGTGGGGCCGTCGAGGTCCACGACATCGCAATGCTGGCCGACGATAAAGGCGGGCGCCATGGCGAGGCTGGTGCCAACCATGTTGCCCACCATTATACCGAGGCCGCACCGACGCGCTTCCTCAGCGATCAGCAAGGCCTCGGTAAGCCCGCCGCACTTGTCGAGCTTGATGTTGATCACGTCGAAGCGGCCGACAAGGCCGGGAACGTCGTCCAGTCCGAGGGCGCTCTCGTCGGCAGCGATGGGGATCGGGCAGTGATAGCCGTCGAGATCCTCCTCCTGGCCGCGCGCGAGCGGCTGCTCGAGCAAGGACACACGACTGCTGACCAGCGCTGCTACGAGGAGGTCCAGCTCGTCTCGCGCATATCCCTGGTTGGCGTCCACCCCGAGCCACACATCAGGACGTGCGGATCGAATGGCGCGCACGCGTTCGACGTCGAGCTCAAGTTCACCGGTCAGTTTGACCTTGATTGCCTGGGCAGAGGAGTATCGCCGCGCGCCCTCTGCCATGGCCTCGGGTTCTTCGGCTCCTAGAGTGAAGGTCGTAACCAGCGGCTGCGCATTGGCTATGCCGGCCAGATGTCGTGCCTCGGTTCCCGCGAGCTTCGCTTCGAGGTCCCACATCGCGCAATCGATAGCATTGCGTGCGCCGCCGCGCGGCATGAGCTCGCGCAGTTTTTCACGGCTACCGCAGGTTTCAATTGAATTCCGATGCAACTCGAGCTCGGCAACAATGTGCTCGGCGTCATCACTCAGATAATAGACCCCGGCCGCTTCGCCGCGCCCGACCTCACGACCGTTCGTGAGTTCGACGACGACCAGGTCCGACGTCTCAAACACGAAGCCCGAGATCCGGAATGGCGCCGAGAGCGCGTGCGTCTCCACGCGATATGTCAGCCGAAGTGTCCCCATCAGTAGTTCGTCGACAGGCTGATCAGCTTGAAGACCAGTCCGACGTAAAGGATCATTCCGGCCGCGAGAACGAGTAGGATGCTCCAGATCTTGCCGGTCCAACGCCATTTGTTGCGCCAGGCAGTCCAGGCGTACCAGATCATCACGGCGAAGCCGCCGATCAGGCCGACGATGCTGAACAGTTCGAGCGGCAGGACGACTGAATTGAAGGCCGGTCCGTTCGCCAGGTCACCGAGCAGCTTCGTCAGGGCTACCGCCCAGGCGGCGAGGACGGCGAGGATCACGAGGGCCGCAATCCGGCTGGAGCGATAGGCCCACAACTGACGCCCATCGATCGGCAACGTGCCCGCGAATTTCCGCCGGACCAGCGCCCGCGTCGGCCACAGCAGCAGGGTCACGGCGAGAATGCCGAGAGACGCGTACAGGAGCGGCAGAATCCAGACCGACGAGCGGTAGCCGGGCGTTCGGTCGAAATCGATGATCGGAGCCAACTCGCCGAAGCTGAATCGAACGGCCTTGCCGTCCTCGACATTGGCGCCGAGCATGTCGTGTCCGTTGGCATCGCGCCACAGCATCGGTCCGACGTGGACCCACTTACGCGGCTGTCCATTCAGGCCTTCGGCGCCGGCAACGACCGGATTGCCGTCCTTGTCGACCGAGACCTTGGTCTGGCCGACAAGATCGAGGGCCGCGATGAAGTTGGACTTCGACCCGCGCGTCGTCGAATAGGTGCCTGCAAGCTTCTCCGCGTCTTCCTTGGCGCCTTTTGGATCGAGTTTTAGAGCGGCGTCGGCGGATGCGGGGAAGTAACGGTCAGCGAAATTTTCGAAGAGCGCATTGCGCAACGGGCCCGCCGCGCCCTCCTTGCCGGCGCTATTCATCGACACGAAGAGGCCGACGTTCTTGTCGAGGAACAGGTGAAGGTCGCTGTGGAAGGCAACCGTGTCGCCGCCGTGCGCGATGACGCGCAGACCGTTGATGTTCGTTTCGTAAAAACCATGCGCCATGCCGTCGAGGCCCTTGAACGGCAGGTTGGCGCGTGAATGCATCAGCTGCGCGGTCTGCGGCTGCAGCATGCGCTGGCCGTTAAACTCGCCATTTTGGAGATGGGCGATCATGAACCGCGCCATATCGTCGCCGGTGGCGGCGAGGCTGCCCGCGGGTGCCGCGCTGACGAATTCGTATCCGTACGGCTTTTCCTTACCGGACACATAGCCTTCGGCCATCAGTGGCTTGAGGTTGGCCGGCAAAGGCTGGCGGAAGGTCGAATGCGCCATTCCGAGAGGGGCAAAGATGTTGCGTTCGACATAAGCGTCGAACGGCATGCCCGACGTGCGCTGGACGATGTAGCCCGCGAGGCTCGCGCCGTAGTTAGAATAAGCGGGAGTCGTCCCGGGGGCGTAGATGCGCTCGGGGACCCAGCGCTTCAGCAGCGCATCGAACTGAACATAATCCTTCTCGTTAATGGTGATGAGGTCCTTGACGGCTTCCTCGAACCCTGGCGTGTGCGTCATCAGGTCGAGCACCGTCACCGGCTTGCCCTTGTAGGGCGGAATCTTGAAATCGATGTACTTGTTGACGTCGGCGTTGAGGTCGACCTTGCCTTGTTCGACCTGCTGCATCAGCGCGGTCCAGGTAAAGAGCTTCGACACCGATCCGGGCCGGAACAGGGTCGTTGCGGGATCGACCTTTTTCTTCTTGGCAACGTCGGCATAACCGTAGCCACGAGAGGTCAGGACGTGACCGTCCTTGACGACGACCACCACCGCGCCGGGAATGTTCCCACGGCCGATCGCATAAGGCATGAAGCCGTCGAGCCAAATATTGATGTCTTCAGTGGTGAGAGGGTGCGGTCCGGCCTGCGGCTGCGCCGTCAGCGATGGGGTTGGAAGAACCTCGCTTTTGATCTTCGGCGTCGGCACCAGAGTCGGTTGAGTCGTTTGCGCGATCGCGCCAGACAGAAATGCAAATCCCAGAATCGCCACGACAAATGCAGCCGCTTTCCGCATCTTCCTCTCCCCAATTTCCGGCAGATTTGCCCAATCGGGCGATCTGGCCTTATCATGCTGTTGCATGCCTAGCTGAGACATAATGGTCCTGATCAGAAAATTGTCAAATTTATTATTGGAGCAAGAGGAGTGAGCACGCATCCGACGCTAGGGCGCATATTGCGCGACCTCAGGAATCATCGCGGCTGGACACTCAAGGAAATGAGCGAGCGCAGTGGGATTCCGGTTTCGACCCTCTCAAAAGTCGAGCATGATCGGCTCACCTTAACTTACGACAAGCTACTCCAGCTCAGCCAAAGACTGCACATCCGGATTTCGGAGCTGTTCGCCGAGAGCGAGCCGGCCGAAGAGGGAGTGACTGCCCGCCGAAGCATCGGAAAGATGGACGAGTCGGTTCGGGTGACGACTCCGAACTACGACTATTATTATCTTTGCACGGAACTCCGGCGGAAACGCATGATTCCGATCCTGACGCGGATCCGCGCCAAGTCACTCAGCGAGTTCGGCGATCTCGTGCGACATTCGGGCGAGGAATATATCCATGTCCTTGAGGGCAGCATCATCGTGCACACCGAATTCTACGATCCGGTCACGTTACACGCTGGCGAGGGCATCTATATCGATTCGAACATGGGTCACGCCTACATCGCCGACGAAGGCTGCGACGAAGCGCTGGTGCTTGGCATATGTTCGAGCGCCGACGAAGGCCTGATGAGTTCGCTCATGACCATGCATGAACCCGTTCAGCCTGAACCGTTGAGCGACAAGCCCGGCTCAATCCCTCTCCGGGTGAGAAGACTGGCACGCCCGGCGGCCTGAATCTGCCGCTCGTCGGAACGTGAATGGTCTCATTCAGCTTCGTTCGGTTAGAACAGCCCAATGACCGACCGTCGTGGATTCCTAGGCGTGATTGGCGCAAGCGGCGCTTTGCTCATCCTGCTTGGGCGGCCGAGCGGTGCGGGCGCCACGCTTCATTTCCCGGTTAACCACACCTCCGGTGAGTGGCGCCAGCTGCTCGGTCCGGAGCGCTACGCAGTGCTCCGCGAGGCAGCAACCGAGCGTCCTTTTTCGAGTCCGCTCAACAAGGAGCATCGAAAGGGCGTGTTCGTCTGCGCCGGCTGCGACCAATCGCTGTTCACGTCATCGACCAAGTTTGATAGCGGGACTGGCTGGCCGAGTTTCTGGCGACCGCTGACGCATGCCGTTGTCACCCGGACGGATCACAGTTTGATGATGAATCGAACCGAAGTGCTGTGTTCCCGTTGCGGCGGGCATCTTGGGCATGTCTTCGACGATGGGCCGAAGCCGACTGGCCTGCGCTACTGTATGAACGGCCTGGCGCTGAAATTCCGCCCAGCCTGAGCAAGCGGCTAAGCGACAATCCTCAGCTTGTTCTTCGATCCCGGTGCCGAATAGCAGACGACGCCGAGCTCCTGCTGAAGCCGCTCGAGTTCGCGCTCCTTCGCGCTGCGTTTCTCTTCGGCATAGCGGCGCTCGCACTCCGCTTCCTCTTCCGTCTGATCGCGGAAGTAGGTGATGGTGATCCTGCGGCCGAATACGTCGTCTCCGCGCAGTCTCAGTTCGGCCTCCGCATTCTGCGGAATGCCGTCGCGCACTTCGGCCAATGTTTGGATGAGTTCGTCGAGCGACACATGGTCCGCAATGTCGACGAACTCTTTGACTCGTCTACTCACCTCAACCCTCCCCGGCCCCGGGGGTTAAATACCGCTCACGCGTTTTAGCGTGCAACGACAAATGGTTGTTTATCCCCAGCGAAGTTTCCGTCCTGTGAATAGTTTTGAAATGCGAGGTGCAGAAATGGCTTCCGATACAGTCCTTACGCTCGCCGTCGGAAACCTCGAACTTGTGCTAAACCCTTCAATTGGCGGAAGTATTTTAGCATTCGATTGGCTCCACGCGATTCACGATCGTCCAATATTGCGCAAATGCAACAGTTCGAGCCAAAACGTCCTTGACGCGGCGTCTTTCCCGCTGGTTCCTTTCTCAAACCGTATTCGCGGGGGCCGATTTACGTTCCGCGGCTACCAGGTGCACTTGCAACCCAACATGGCCGGTGAGGCGAGTCCGCTGCACGGCCAAGGGTGGTTGAGCGCCTGGCGTGTCGATCAGGCGACAGGCGACCGAGCGGTGCTCAGTTTCCATCATGAGGCCGGTGAATGGCCGTGGGATTATGAGGCGCGGCAGGAATTCGAGCTGGATGAGGCCGGCTTCTCGATAAGGCTGATTTGCCGGAATATTTCGGAGCAGCCGATGCCCTGCGGTCTTGGCGTGCACCCCTATTTTCCGTGCGGACCGGACACTCGGATTGACACGCGGATCACCGATGCCTTGACCATTGACGAGCATGTGCTCCCTGTCGAGAAGGTGCCCGCGGAAGGGCGATACGACCTCCGCGACCGGCTCGTCTGCGGCCAGGATCTCGACAACGGTTTCGGCGGTTGGGCCGGCGACGCGCGCATGACGGACCCACAGTGGCCTTATGAGCTTCGCCTGACGTCTTTGGACGCCAAATTCTTCCAGCTCTATTCTCCCCGCGAAGGCGGGATCTTCGTCGCCGAGCCGGTTACCCACGCGAACGCCGCTTTGAACGCCCCCGAAGCTCAGTGGCCGGAGCTTGGAATGCGCGTTCTTGAGCCCGGCGAAGCGATGAGCCTCGACATGCGGCTCGAGGTGATTCGAATTAGCGACCGTCCAGGTTGAAGCCTGGAAATCTCGCCTATATAGCCCGCTCTTCCTGCCTGAAGGCCGCTTCCGGAGACGTGGGTGAGTGGCTGAAACCAGCGGTTTGCTAAACCGCCGTACGGGGAATTCCCGTACCGAGGGTTCGAATCCCTCCGTCTCCGCCAATCTAATATCCAGCAGCGTTCGCTGTTTGATTTTTAATCAGAGGAAAATCAAAGTCCCAGAGCAAAAAATGTCTGCTGGGGTGCGTTGACAGTCGCCCGCATCCACGCAAAAACGTTGGGAGAAACGTGGGGACGCCAGAAATGGGCAAGCTCAATCCGATCCAGGTGAAGACTTTCAAGACACCGGGCCGATACGTCGATGGCGACGGGCTAATGCTTGAGATCAAGCCAAGCGGCTCGAAGAGTTGGGTGGTGCGGCTGCAGTCCAACGGCAAGCGACGCGATTTCGGCCTGGGCTCATTCAAGGACGTAGGTCTCTCCGAAGCACGTGAACTTGCCGCAGAGTTTCGAAAAAAGGTGCGTCAAGGAATTGATCCGGTTGCAGCTCGGCGAAAGGGGCAAAGTACACCCACTTTCGAGGAAGCCGCGAAAGCGGTTTACGAGGAACACAAGCGAGGGTGGCGGAACGGCAAGCACGCGGCTCAATGGATCGCGACGCTGAAGGCTTACGCTTTGCCCGCCATTGGCCCCCTTCGCGTGGACGCCATCACGACGGGCCATGTTCGTGATCTGCTTGCTGAGATATGGCTGGCGAAACCCGAAACGGCGCGACGAGTGCGCCAGCGTGTCGGCACGGTTCTTGACTACGCCCACGGTAAGGGCTGGCGCGAGCCCTTTGTCATGGCGGCCGTGAACAAGTCGCTTCCAAAGCAGCCTAGGAAAGCGGGCCGATTCGAAGCGCTGCCATTCACAGAGGTGCCGGCATTCATGCTCAGACTCAAGGAGCGCACGAGCGTCGGCCGACTTGCTCTCGAAGCCCTCGTTCTTAGCGCTAGCCGTTCGGGTGAGGTTCGTCTGGCTCGGTGGAGCGAGGTTGATCTTGAAGCGGCTAAGTGGACCATTCCAGCAGAGCGCATGAAGGCCGCGAAGACCCACGTTGTGCCCCTTTCAGAACAGGCGATTGAGGTATTTAGACGTGCCAAGAGTCTTAGCATCGGCGAAAGCGATCTGGTCTTCCCTGGAGCGAAGAGAGGTAAGCCCTTGAGCGACATGACTTTGCTCAAAGTGCTCCGCGATATGGGCATGGGCGCGACTGTCCATGGTTTCCGATCGGCGTTTCGCGACTGGTGTGCAGAAGAAACGAGCGTCGCCGGAGAGATCGCGGAGGCCGCACTTGCTCACACAGTCCCGAACAAAGTCGAAGCGGCCTACAGGCGCACCGACTTTTTCGAGAAGCGGCGCAAGCTAATGGACGCTTGGGCTAGTTATTGCACCTCCGCGAAGGGGAACGTCATTCGGCTTGCCGCAGGTTGAGTAACGCCGCATCCGCGATCAAGGGACGCGGCGGGCGACGGTTGGCGGTCGCCGCACTAGAGATGCGAGTGGAAGCTGTGGATTAGTGGCCTCTTATGTCTTGTTCGCGGTCCGTTCTCGATCCTAAATCCCTCAAGGCGCATCATGAGTGCGCGCAACTGAGGATGAATCATGACGGACCAAGCACCACTACTTGTCTCAATCGAAAACGCCGCTCAGTCTCTCGGGATTGGACGTTCGAAGACCTACGAGCTTATCGCCGCAGGGCAGCTACTCACAGTAACGATCGGTCGCCGACGCCTAGTGCGTGCCGATAGTGTTCGCGCGATTGCAAGCGGGGAGGCTGCCTAATGACAGGACGAATTGAAAGGGCCTCCGAAGCGGCGGCAACCGCTCCGAAGGCCAATGTTGTGGGCCCTGTAAAGCCGACTCCCCTCCATAACTCGAAATTGCCGACTGATGCTAGCGTTTTAGACGCTGGTATCGATCCCGAGAAACCTTCGGCGACGTCAGGGCGGCCGTCCTATCGCGCCGCAATCGACCAGATGTGCAAGAGCTGTATCTATGATCCAGGAAGCGGCGGCGGCTGGCGTGAGCAAGTGGAAACCTGCGCATCGAGCAACTGCCCGCTCCATCACGTTCGGCCGCTGCCCCTTACGGCCACAAAAACGGCCAAAAATGAGCAGAAGACAGGTTCGGGTACAACTAGGGCGCCCGGGTGCGAACTCGCTCTCGCAGCCGGAAAAACAGGCTCTGACGGCCACATCGTGGGCGAAAGGCGGGCAGCATGAGCGGCCCTACTTTCCAGATTGTCTACCGGGACAAGCTCTGGCGCCTGTCAGTCTCCACTTACCGTGAGGAGCCGAGGCTCACTTTTTGGGCTCACTACCAGGACCGGACAACAGGCGAGTGGAAGCCGTGCGGCGGCAAACGTGAGTCACCCGGCTGTGTCATTCCGGCCGATCGGTTGGAGGAGCTCGCGGAGGCGGTGAGCGCGATGGCTGCTCAACTGCCGTCCAAACTAGTCGGAGCTTCCTAGAAAGGCTTCTAGCGGCCGGATTTGCCTGCCCGGGCGGATAATGCGCGCACTGTGCGCGTATCTGCGGCATGCCTGCTTTAACAGGCAAAAACAGGCGGTGCGGCCGCTCTTTCTAGCTTGAAAGGCGACACGCCATGGCAAGCACGAGCGAAGCATCAAAACTTGCGAATTATGCGGCGGGCATGGATGCGCCAAATGTGCCTAAGTCTCGATTTAATAACAGCAAAAAACGACTGACTGGTCTGAAACCACAAGCCCGTAACGCTGCGCGCCCGCGTCCCGCGGAAACGTCCCGAAACTCCGATCCGGCCGGAACTGGCACGGCCTGTGCAATTAAAGATAAGGTTCTAAGTGCTGCGACAATCGGGTCTGCGGCCACACAGGTGCCCACGCGCCAGAACCCTAAAATAGGTGGATTTAGGCATGCCGGGCCGGTCTAAAGTAGATCGAAGTAGAAGGGGCCGCCGCTCGACAGCACTGAGTTTGAGCGAAGTCCGCAACATCATGGCCGCCGGTGTTTTTGCGGTGTTGAAACACCGTCCGCTCAACCGACACACGACCATCCATTTCGAGAAGGCCGGGATTGCCGATCCGGTGACAGCGCTTCGCCGATACACGAAGCTTGCGCGGGATTGGCTGAGCACGCAGAACGCGACCCTCTCCTACATTTGGGTGCGCGAGGCAGGCGACACAAAGGGTGAGCATGCGCACGTGATGATGCACGTTCCGGCACATCTGATTTCAGCCTTCGCGAGGCGAGAAAGGGGCTGGCGCAAGCGGATGGGCGCAAAGCGAGCTCGCGGGGCCTTCCGTTCAACCGCCATTGGCGTGTCGTACCGGCATGCCGAAGTCGGCATGCAATTTGGCGAGCTATACAGCGAAGCGCTGGCCGGCATGGTTGGGTACCTGGTGAAGGGTGCGGAGCCTCGCGCCGTAGAGGCCCTTCAGCTCAGTCGTGTTGAACCGGGGGGCGAGCTTTGGGGTAAACGGTCCGGAATGAGCGAGAACATCAACAGGGCGGCTCGGGCGAGAGCTTCAATAAAATAGTGGAAAATAATAACTGCGTGAGCCCCCCATTCGGATGCGCGCTCCCGCGAAAGCTTATGTCTGCTTTCGACCCATTGCGGACATTCGGCCCCAAGCGGCCGCCAGTTCTATGACGCGTCGTTCGCGGCGATCGTAGACGAGATCTTGGCCAAGAACGCGGGGGAGACTGTACCCGCAGCAGGGCCTACGCCGGCCCGCCCAGACTAGCCCTTGC
>JBKPLG010000103.1:0-7644 GCA_046731515.1 Pseudomonadota bacterium
GGGCGAGCGTTACTTCGCTTTGACCCGCGTCACGACCATCAACTTCGATGATCCCGAAACTGTTCGCCACCGCGTCAATTTCGACAATCTGACGCCGCTCTATCCCGATGAGAAGCTCAAGCTCGATACGCTTGACCCCACAATCAAGGACAAGTCGGCGCGAGTGATCGACATCGTTTCGCCGCTCGGCAAGGGGCAGCGCGCATTGATCGTATCGCCGCCGCGAACGGGCAAGACGGTTCTCATGCAGAACATCGCCCGGGCGATCACCGATAACAATCCCGAAGTGATCCTGATCGTGCTGCTCATTGATGAGCGGCCCGAGGAGGTCACTGACATGCAGCGCTCGGTCGATGGCGAGGTCATTTCCTCGACGTTCGACGAGCCTGCTTCGCGCCACGTGCAGGTGGCCGAGATGGTGATCGAGAAGGCCAAGCGCCTGGTCGAGCACAAAAAGGATGTGGTGATCCTGCTCGACTCCATCACGCGCCTTGGGCGAGCTTACAACACGGTTGTTCCAAGCTCGGGCAAGGTGCTGACCGGCGGCGTTGACGCCAATGCGCTGCAGCGCCCGAAGCGGTTCTTCGGCGCCGCGCGCAACATTGAGGAGGGTGGCTCCCTTTCGATCATTGCCACGGCGCTGATCGATACCGGGTCGAAGATGGATGAGGTCATTTTCGAAGAGTTCAAAGGCACCGGCAACAGCGAAATCGTCCTCGACCGAAAGGTCGCCGACAAGCGCATCTTCCCAGCGCTCGACGTCGGTAAGTCCGGCACCCGCAAGGAGGAGCTCCTCGTCGAGCAAGGCACTCTCACCAAGATGTGGGTGCTCCGCCGTATTTTGATGCAGATGGGCACGGTCGACGCGATGCAGTTCCTGCTCGACAAAATGAAAGACGCCAAGTCCAACGAGGACTTCTTCGCCTCGATGAACCAGTAGCTCAGGTGACGTGATTCCGTTCCCGAGCCTGAACTTCGGGGCAGTAATGACCGCCAGCGGTCTGGCGAAGCTCGGCCAGATCATCGTCGGTGACCTCACCATGGCCGGCGACAATGTCGTCATCATGGGTACCCTGGCATCAGGCCTTCCCGAAAAGGACCGGCGCCGGGTGCTGATGCTCGGCGTAGGGATGGCGCTCGCCTTTCTCATCACCTTTGCGGTCATCGCGACGCAGCTGCTGAAGATCACCGGCCTCGTCTTCGCCGGCGGCCTCCTTCTGCTGTGGGTCGCCTACAACATGTGGAGCGAGCTCCGCCCGAGCGGCCCCGTCATCTCCGATGATCCCGACACTCCCGAGATCGAAGGGCCGCCGCGGACAAAAACCTTCCTTCAGGCGGCGATTCAGATCGCCATCGCGGACCTCAGCATGAGCCTCGACAATGTTTTGCTCGTCGCATCGATCGCCCGCGAGAATCCCGCGCTTCTTTTCATTGGCCTTAGCTTTTCGGTTCTCTTCATGGGCCTAGCCGCGAACTACGTCGCGCGGCTCATCCAGCGTCATCACTGGATCAACTACGTTGGTCTCCTGGTCATCCTCTGGGTCGCCTGCAACATGATCTATGAGGGTTGGGTCGGCGGCGAGCATGTGCTCGGCTTGAGGAACGCACTCGGCTTCGTCTAGGGGCATGGAACAAAAATGGAGGTCACCGGCTTCGGTCGAGACCTTCTTCATCAGCTTCCCCCGGGGGCATGATTGCTCGAAAGCATTTTGACCATGACCGCGGCGGAGCCGTCGGGGCTCGGCGGAACGGCCGATATCTGGCAGTCGATCATTCGCGACTTTTCCAACCTGGATGAGCCAGGTGCACTCACCGCATTCTTCCAGGTTCTTCTTATCGACCTGATCCTTGCCGGCGACAATGCGATCGTCGTGGGAGCGCTGGCCGCTGGGCTTCCGCCTGAGCAGCGGCGAAAGGTGATCATGATCGGAGTGCTGGCGGCGCTCGTTTTACGCATTGCCTTTGCACTAGTCGTCACGCAGCTGCTGCAAATTGTCGGGCTGATCCTTGCCGGCGGACTCCTTCTCCTATGGGTCTCGTGGAAGATGTGGCGTGACCTCCGCCAGCCGATAGAGTGCTCGCCGGGGTCGGAAGAGATCCTGGGCGACGAGCACTCCGGTTTGTACGCCGCCAAAAGCTTTGCGGGAGCGGCGTGGGGAGTGGCCATCGCGGATGTCAGCATGAGCCTCGACAATGTCCTCGCGGTTGCCGGCGCTGCGCGGCAGCACCCGGGCATTCTCATCGTCGGTCTGGTCTTTGCAGTCGCGCTTATGGGCCTCGCGGCCAATCTCATCGCACGGTACATTGACCGGTACCGCTGGATCGGATGGGCAGGTCTGCTGGTGATCCTGTGGGTCGCCCTGAAGATGATCTGGGATGGCTATCACGATGTCGCGCCGGTTCTCGGCTGGCCGACGGTGAATGAGGCGGTTTGAACCAAGTTTAGCCTGGGCTAGTCGCCGATCGTAATGACGCAGACGATTTTCGCCCTTTCGAGCGGCCGACCGCCGGCGGCTATTTCGATCATCCGTGTAAGCGGGCCGCATGCGCATAGCGCCGGAAAGGCGCTCGCGGGATCTTTGCCGGAGCCCCGGACGGCTGCGGTCAGGGAGCTGCGACATCCCACCACAGGCGACCGGCTTGATGAAGCGCTGGTCTTGCGATTCGACGCTCCGGCTAGCTCGACGGGTGAAAACACCCTCGAATTGCACTGTCATGGGGGCAGGGCCGTGGTCGACGCGGTCCTCGGTGCTTTAGCTAAGATCGATGGCCTGCGACCCGCAAAGCCAGGTGAATTCACTCGGCGCGCGTTTGAGAATGGGCGCGTCGACCTCACCGAAGCAGAGGGTCTTGCCGATCTGATCGAGGCCGAGACGGAATCGCAGCGCAAGGCCGCACTTGTGCTCGCCGAGGGCGGGCTCAGGAAGCAGATCGCCGAGTGGGAGGGGCGGGTACTGACGTTGTCAGCGGAAGCCGAGCGGATGATCGACTATGACGAGGATGACTCAGTCATCGATCCGGCACTGGCACGTGACTGTCGCGCTCTTGCGACTGAGCTCCAGCGCTGGCTCGATCTGCCGAGGATCGAGCCTCTGAAGAACGGTGTCCGAGTGGTTGTGGCCGGTCCCCCAAACGCTGGAAAATCAAGCCTTATCAATGCTATAGCCGGGGACGAACGAGCAATCGTCACGGATTTTCCGGGAACGACGCGCGATCATATCGAAGTACCGCTGTCGCTTAGCGGGGTTCCGGTCCTTCTGACCGACACGGCGGGATTGCGCGATACTGAGGATCGAGTTGAGGCAATCGGCGTGTCGCGGGCGCGAGCTTTGGTCGAAGCCACCGATGTATTGGTCTGGCTCGGCCAACCGGACGAAGCGCCGGCGCATCCTCGGCTAATTCGGGTGCATTCGAAGGCCGATCTTTCCGGTCGCGGTAATGTCCCGGCTGGTGCAATCGCCGTTTCCTCGGTCACCGGCGAGGGGCTTGGCGCTCTGCTTGAGGAGGTTGCAGTGTTGGCGAAAACATTGCTTCCAGCCGAAGACGCGATCGCGCTGAACCGGCGTCAGGCCAGCCATATTTTTGAATCCGCTGAGGCCTTGTCGTCTGCAGCGGCGGCCGAAGACGTCGTGCTGGCCGCTGAACATCTACGCCTGGCCCGAAACGCTTTCGACCGGCTAACGGGACGAGCTGGGGTGGAGGATATGCTCGACGCATTGTTCAGCCGCTTCTGCCTCGGCAAGTAGTGGTGTTTCACGTGAAACACTGATCCGCTAAGGGCAGTTCATGCATGATATATTGGTGATCGGCGCCGGCCATGCCGGATGCGAAGCTGCAGCCGCAGCAGCGCGGCGTGGAGCGCGAGTGGGCTTGCTGACCTTCCGCGCCGAAGACGCCGGACAAATGTCATGCAATCCATCGATTGGCGGCGTTGGCAAGGGACATCTGGTTCGCGAGCTCGATGTCTTTGACGGACTCATGGGGCGGGCTGCCGATCGTTCGGCGATCCATCGGCGGATGCTCAACCGCAGCAAGGGCCCAGCGGTGTGGGGGCCGCGGGTGCAGGCCGACCGGCGCCTCTACCGTGACGCGGTCGGCGAGCTTCTCGACGAGAATGGCGTCGAACTCCTCATCGCCGAAGCGCGGAAGATCATTATTCAAGGCGATCGAATCGTGGGCCTCGAAACGAGCATAGGCACGCTTCCTTGCCGAGCGCTGGTGATCGCGACGGGTACCTTCCTCGACGCGCGCATGTTCGTCGGCGAGGAGGTGATTGGCGGCGGCAGACGGGGCGAGCGGGCCTCGACTACGCTGGCGGAGCAGATTCGCGAAATTGGCCTGGCGCAAGGACGATTGAAGACCGGCACTCCGCCGCGGCTCGACGGTCGGACGATCGACTGGGCGCGGCTCGAAGAGCAGCCCAGTGATCGCGTGGCCTGGACCATGTCCGCGCTCGACGACGGCGTGTGCAGACCTCAGCTGGCGTGCGCGATCACTCGCACGAACGCGCGCACTCACGAAATCATTGAGGCCAACTTCGATCGTTCGCCTCTTTTTGCCGGCGTGATCGAGGGTCGCGGTCCGCGTTATTGCCCGTCTATCGAGGATAAAGTGAAGCGCTTCGCGGACCGGGACGCGCATCAGATCTTCCTAGAGCCGGAAGGTCTGGACGATTGTCTCATCTATCCCAATGGCATTTCCACTTCCTTGCCCGCAGACGTGCAGGACGCTTTCGTGCGCAGCATCCCGGGACTCGAACGAACGAAGATCGTGCGGCCGGGTTATGCGGTGGAATATGAATTCGTCGACCCGCGGCGGTTGAATGCCACGCTTGAGGTGCGGGAGCTGCCGGGATTGTTTCTCGCTGGGCAAATCAACGGCACGACCGGTTACGAGGAAGCTGCTGCTCAGGGGCTCACAGCTGGGCTCAATGCCGCGGCTCGTGCCATGGATCTTGGGGAGGTCCGCTTCGATCGGCGCACCAGCTACATCGGAGTCATGATTGACGACCTGACGTTGCAGGGAGTGAGCGAACCCTATCGGATGATGACAGCGCGCGCCGAGTTTCGGCTATCGCTGCGCGGGGACAATGCCACGTCACGCTTAGGCGAGACGGCCCTCACGGCGAATTGCGTCTTCGAGCGGCGGAAACGGCAGATCGAAGAGCATCTGACTCTTCGAGCGACGGCAACTTGGCACGAAACCGACGAGGGCCGGGCCGACGCGCGTTACGCACCCTATGTCGAAAGGCAGCGGCGCGAGTGGGAAGTCGTGCGGCGCGACTCTTTGCTGTGGATTCCGGCGGAACTCGACTTTACGACTATTCCCGGCTTGTCGACGGAAATGGTCGAACGGTTAAGCGCCGTGAGACCGGAAACACTCGACCAGGCATCGCGGGTTGCGGGGGTAACGCCGGCTGCTCTCTCGGCGCTTTATGTCGCGGCGAGCCGCCGCCCTGCGGCGTGATCGATCAGCTAGAGCGGGCTGCCGCCCGGCCTGTTTCACGTGAAACATTCGAAAGGCTGGAACTCTACGTTGCTCGTCTGAGAGAAGAGAACCAGCGCCAGAACCTCGTGTCGGCATCCACCCTCAACCATGTGTGGGAACGACACATTCTGGATTCGGCGCAGCTCGTTCGCTTTGAACCGCACCCACGCTCGTCGTGGGTCGACATCGGTTCGGGCGCGGGATTGCCCGGTGTTATCGTTTCCTGTTTGGTCGAAGGACCAGTCACGCTGGTTGAGCCCCGGAAGCTTCGCGCGCAGTTTCTCGTGAATTTGGTCGCTGAGCTCGGCCTCAGCGATACCGTTAAGTGCGAAAAAGCCGAGAAAGTTGGCGGCCGATTCGACGTGATCACCGCCCGTGCGGTGGCTCGTCTGACGCAATTGCTGCGAATATCCCACCATCTGTCCACAAAAAAAACGGTTTGGGCGCTTCCGAAGGGCCGCGGAGCGCAATCCGAACTGGCCGAGGCGCGGAGAGCGTGGCAAGGTGCGTTTCACGTGGAACGGAGTGTCACGGACCCGGATTCCTGCATCCTGGTCGCGACAGGGGTGAGGGCGAAGCACGATGATCCGCATCGCGGTGGCCAATCAAAAAGGGGGCGTCGGTAAGACGACGACCGCGATCAATCTCGCAACGGCACTCGCCGCGATCGGCTGGCGCGTGTTGCTTGTCGACCTTGATCCGCAAGGAAATGCCTCGACGGGGCTCGGAGTCGGCGCATCGCAACGCCATCGCTCCAGTTACGATGTGCTCATCGGTAGCGAATCGGTGCTCGACGCGGCCGTAGCGACGCGGGTGCCCCGGCTCGATCTTTTGCCGGCGACCGTCGATCTTTCCGGCGCCGAGGTCGAGATGGTGGGGCTCGAAGACCGCGCGCATCGCCTCGACAGGGCGCTGAATTCGGCTCCGCCCAGCCGTTGGGACATTTGCCTGATCGACTGCCCGCCGTCGCTCGGGCTGCTGACGGTCAATGCCCTGGTGACGGCAAGGCACTTGCTTGTTCCGCTGCAGTGCGAGTTTTTTGCGCTCGAGGGGCTCAGTCAGCTTCTTCAGACGGTCGACCGCATCCGTAGCGCCTTCAATCCTGAACTGGCGATTCTGGGAGTTGCGCTGACCATGTTCGATCGCCGCAACAACCTTTCTCAGGCCGTATCCGAGGACGTTCGCGCGTGCCTCGGCCAAACGGTCTTCGAAACGGTTGTCCCGCGCAATGTGCGCCTATCGGAGGCGCCGAGCCACGGCCTGCCGGCATTAATCTATGACCTGCGCTGCCCCGGCTCCGAGGCCTATGTGCGGCTCGCGCGGGAGCTCCTCCAGCGCCTTCCGCAGCTGGCGGAGGCGGCATGAGCGCGGACCGTCCGGCGAAGGGTCTCGGCAAAGGATTATCGGCCCTTCTCGGCGACGTGGTGCGGCCCGCATCGGCGGAAGGGCCGGGGCCGGCGGCGGGCGGCGTTCGGGAAATCGAGATTAGCCGGATACGGCCGAATCCGAATCAGCCGCGAATGCTCTTCAGCGACGAAACGCTGGGCGAACTCGCCCAATCCATCGCCGAGCGCGGAGTCCTGCAGCCGATCCTGCTTCGACCGACTGACGACGGCTTCGAGATCGTGGCGGGTGAGCGGCGGTGGCGGGCCGCGCAGCGCGCGCGCCTACACACGATCCCCGCGATCGTACGCGAGATCGACGCAACGACCACAGCCGAACTCGCCTTGATCGAGAACATCCAGCGCGATGATCTAAACGCGATCGAAGAAGCGGAGGGTTATCGGCAGCTGATCCAGCGCCACGGCCACAAGCAAGATGAAGTTGCGCGCCTCGTCAGCAAATCGCGAAGCCATGTTGCTAATCTATTGAGATTACTGGATCTTCCCGAAATGGTCCGTCAATCGCTAATGAAAGGCGATATCACAATGGGCCATGCGCGAGCGGTCGCCGCTGCGCCCGACCCTGAGGAGCTTACCAAGCAGATCATCGCCAAGGGACTTTCCGTGCGCCAGGCGGAAAAGCTCGCGACCAAGGTTCGGCCGGGCGCGGGCGCTGATATCGCTCGGGCCAGCGCGCGCAACTACAATACCACGGAAGCCGATCGACTGGCGCTCGAGCGGCAACTCGGCGAGATGCTGGGAGTGAAGGTTCAGG
>JBKPLG010000104.1:0-17432 GCA_046731515.1 Pseudomonadota bacterium
GTGGTGGGGTTCTTGGCCGAACACGGCCCCTCCACCAGCTTCGCTGGTCCCCCTCCCCGGCAATGCCGGGGAGGATGATCATCTGCCAGTGCTCCCGAAACCCCCGACTCCCCGGCTGGTCTCGCTAAGCTCGGCCACTTCGCGAAAATCCGCTCGGAGCACCGGTGCCGGAACCAGCTGGGCGATCCGCTCGCCTCGCCTCACTTCGAACGGTTCGGAACCCAGATTGGCGAGAATCACTTTCACCTCCCCGCGATAGTCGTGATCGATGGTTCCGGGAGTGTTGAGACAGGTGATGCCATGTTTCAGCGCAAGACCCGAGCGCGGACGGACCTGCACTTCATATCCTTCGGGGATGGCGATAGCGAAGCCCGTGGCGACGCCATGACGCTGCCCCGGCGAAAGGGTCACATCCTCCGCCGCCACCACGTCGAGCCCGGCAGCGCCGTCGGTTGCATAGGAGGGCGCCGGAAGCCCTTGGCCGTGAGGCAGGCGCTGCAGATGAATTTCGATCATTTCGCCTTCTTCCGTCCTGTCCGGCGGCCTTTCTTCTTGGAGGGGCCTTTTGCGGCCCGGTCATCGATCAGCCGCACGGCTTCGTCCAGACTCACCGCTTCCGGTTTCACACCTTTCGGCAAAGTCGCATTGGTCGTTCCATCGGTCACATAGGGACCATAACGCCCGGCCATCACCTTCACCTCGCCATCGTTCCCCGGATGCTTACCCAGCACCGCAATCGGTTCGCGCGAACCGCTGCGCTGGCGCCCTGCACCCGCTGCAGCATCCGCGAGCTTCGCGACCGCCGCGTTCATCCCCGTCTCGAACACCTCGGCGGTCGAATTCAGCTTCGCATATTTGCCGTCGTGGGCGAGGTAAGGCCCATAACGGCCGATCGACGCGGTGATCGGCTTGCCGGTCTCCGGGTGCGGGCCGATTTCGCGGGGAAGAGACAGCAGTCTCTCCGCAAGCTCCGCAGTCACGTCCTCAGCCGGTATATCCTTCGGAATCGATGCGCGCTTATCACCCTGCTCGACATAGGGTCCGAAACGGCCGGTCTTGAGCTGAATGCCTTCACCTAGCTCCTGCGGGCCTTCGCTCTCCGCCTGGTCGCCGCCCTGCCCGAACTTCTGCGTGTAGCGACAGTCGGGATAGTTCGAGCAGGCGACGAAAGCTCCGAAACGGCCGCCGCGGAGCGACAGGCGGCCGTTGCCGCACTGAGGGCACACACGTGGGTCAGCGCCATCCGAGCGCTCCGGATAAAGCCAGGGCGCGAGGAATTCGTCGATCGCCTGAGTAATTTCGCTCGGCTTCTGCTCCATGACCTCGCCGGCCTTGGGCCTGAAATCACGCCAAAAATCGTCCAGCAACTTCTGCCAATCGAGCCGCCCGCCGGAGACATCGTCCAGCTCCTCCTCGAGCTCGGCCGTATAATCGTAGCTGACGTAGCGTTCAAAGAAGCGCTCGAGAAACGCGGTCACGAGCCGTCCGCTCTCCTCAGGGATGAAGCGGCCCTTGTCGACCCGCACATATTCGCGATCCTTCAGCGTCTGCAACGTCGCGGCGTAGGTCGACGGCCGGCCGATCCCCAATTCTTCAAGGCGCTTCACCAGGCTCGCCTCGGAATAGCGGGGCGGCGGTTGGGTAAAGGACTGCGTTGCCTCGACGCCTGTCTTCACCGGAGAATCGCCCTCACGCAGCGCGGGCATCCGAGCGCCCTCTTCGTCCTGCGGATCGTCGCGGCCCTCATCGTACAGCGCCATGAAGCCCGGAAAGAGCACGACCTGCCCGGACGCCCTCAACACCGCCCTGCCCGCTCCATCGGTCAGCTCGACAGTCGTACGTTCAAGCCGAGCCGACGCCATCTGACTGGCCAGCGCGCGATTGTAGATCAGCTCGTAGAGGCGTCCGTGGTCCCCTGATGCCGCGCGCGAACGATCGAAGTCGGTCGGTCGGATCGCCTCGTGCGCTTCCTGCGCATTCTTGACCTTGCTTTGGTACTGGCGCGGCCGGTCAGGCACGAAGCCCGCGTCATAACGGTTGGCGATCGCCCGACGCGCCGCGCTGACCGCCTCAGGCGCCATGTCGATGCCGTCGGTTCGCATGTAAGTGATGAGTCCATCCTCGTAGAGCGACTGCGCCACCCGCATCGTGTGACTTGCCGCGAAGCCGAGCTTTCGCGCGGCCTCCTGCTGCAGCGTCGACGTGGTGAACGGCGGCGGCGGATTCTTGGCGAAGGGCCGCGTTTCGACCGACGAAACCGAAAAGCGCCCGGCCTCGACGACCGCCTTTGCGGCATCGGCGTCGCCGCGGGTACCGATCGTCAGCCGCTCGATCTTGTTGCCGTCCAGCTGGGCCAGGCGCGCCGTGAAGCTCTGGCCATCGGCCTCGAAAGTCGCGCTGACCTGCCAATATTCCTGCGGCTTGAAGATTTCGATCTCGCGCTCGCGATCGACAATCAATCGGAGCGCGACCGACTGCACCCGACCCGCGGACTTAGCGCCGGGAAGCTTTCGCCACAGGATCGGCGAGAGCGTGAAACCGACGAGATAATCGAGCGCGCGCCTCGCCTTGTAGGCGTCGATGAGATCCTCATCGAGCCCGCGAGGCTTCTTCATTGCCTCGGTGACGGCTGAATTGGTGATGGCATTGAATGTTACGCGCCGCACGTCCGCCGGCAGCGCCTTCTTCTGCCGAAGAACCTCCTGGACGTGCCAGCTGATCGCTTCGCCTTCACGGTCCGGGTCGGTCGCGAGGATCAACACGTCCGCTTTCTTTGCCTCGTCGGCGATGGCCCTGAGTTGCTTCGACCGATCAGGAGAGATTTGCCACTGCATCGCGAACCCGTCGTCAGGATCGACCGAACCATCCTTTGGCGGCAGATCGCGCACGTGCCCCAGCGAAGCGAGGACGCGATGCCCGCTGCCGAGATATTTTTCGATGGTCTTCGCCTTGGCCGGCGATTCGACGACGACCAGCTTCACAGGAACCCCTCACGCATACGCGTAAAGGTGGGGCCGCTCGATTCGCCTCGTCAAGCTCACGCCCTGAGACTCACCTTTCCGCCGGCGTGACGATCCAGGCAGCCGGCAAGATCGAGCTCAAGCAGCGCCATCTGTACCGAACCAGGAGTTGCGCCGGACAACCGGATGATCTCGTCGACCGGAGCCGGAGAAGGACCGAGAAGCTCTTCGACCAGTCCAATGGCAACTTCACCACCATTGATCGGCCCCAGATCAACGCCGCCGTAACTCAATGCACTCGAGCGCACACGCGGCTCGACGGGGCCGAGCGCCTCCATCACGTCAGCCGCATTCTGGACCAGGGTTGCACCGTCGCGAATGAGCTGGTTGCAGCCCTGCGCGCGCGGATCGAGCGGAGATCCCGGGACCGCCATCACGTCTCGGCCCGCTTCCGCAGCCAGCCTGGCCGTAATCAGAGAACCCGACCTCGGCGCGGCCTCGACCACCACGGTGCCGGCGCTTGTCCCGGCGATGATTCGGTTGCGGTACGGGAAGTGGCGCGCTCGCGGCTCGGTACCGGGAGGCATTTCGGCAAGCACCAGCCCGCGTTCGTATAACGCCTTCTGCCGCTTCTCATTCTCTGGCGGGTAGAAATTATCAATTCCGCCGGCGATGACCCCGATCGTGCCCGTTTCCAGAGCGCCATCATGCGCGGCGCTGTCTATTCCCCGAGCGAGGCCAGATGCAACCACCAGCTGATATTGTCCGAGTTCGTGCGCCAAACCGCGCGCAAATCGGCAGGCTGCAGCCGAGGCGTTGCGGGCACCGACGATCGCCACGGTCATTTTATCGAGCAGATTCAGATTGCCTTTCGCTATCAGCAGCGGCGGCGCGTCCTCGAGCTCGGCGAGCAAGCGGGGATAGAGGCCCTGGCCGAGCGCCAGATATCTGGCCCCGAATCTCTCGACCCTGGCGATTTCGCGTTTCGCCTCGTCAACGCCGAATAGGCGCGGCGGACTGCCGCCGCCCCGTCGAGCCAGGTCCGGCACGGCAGCAAGCGCTTCGCGGGCACTCCCGAAACGGGCGATCAACTGACGATAGGTGACGGGGCGATCCCGGGCGTGCGCATCAATCTGAGGCGGTCGATGAGGTCTTCGATCAAGCCTTTGCCTTCCCAATGCGTGGCTCGGTCCCAGCCTTCAGGCGAAGGATGTTCTCGCGATGCTTCCAGAGGACGAGCAAGGCGAAACCGAGCAGCATTGGGAGGAGCGTTTCATTTTTCATCACTGCGGCTGTGACGGGCGCGCTGATCGCCGCCGCCATACTCGCAACCGACGAGATTCGGGTCGTCAGCAACAAGAGAAGCCAGATTACGGCGTAAACGATCGCCGCCGTCGGCAGCAGGGGGATCAAGACTCCGAAAAAGGTGGCGACGCCCTTTCCGCCGCGGAATTTCAGCCAGACTGGATAGAGATGGCCGATTATCGCGCCCGCGCCTGCCGCATATACGGCCTCCGGCCCGAAGAAGTGGCGAGCGATGAGGACGGCAGCAGTCGCTTTCAGGCAGTCGAGGATCAAAGTCAGCGCCGCGAGCAGCTTGCTTCCTGTGCGCAGGACGTTGGTAGCGCCGATGTTGCCGGAGCCGATGTTGCGCACGTCCCCCTTGCCAGCGACGCGAGTGAGCAACAGGCCGAAGGGGATCGACCCGAGCAGATAGCCGAGCGCCAAAGCGAAGAGGATCTCGCGGGTCATGGCGAAGGTGGTAGCAAACCGATACGGCTGTGCAACTTGCAGCCATCGAAGGGTCACGCCACAGAGCGCCGTGGACTCCAATACCCCCATCCTTTTCTTTGATTCCGGCGTCGGCGGCCTGTCCGTGCTGGAGCCTACGCGCCAGCTGCTGCCAACCGCCCCTATCGTCTATGCCGCCGACAGCGCGGGCTTTCCCTACGGGACCAAGAGTGAGGCGGAAATCGCGTCCCGCGTCCCCGCGCTGCTTGGCCGGCTGGTCGAGCGGTTTCATCCCAGGCTCGTGGTCATCGCCTGCAATACGGCGTGCACCATCGCCCTCGAGCATGTGCGCTCGGCGCTGGATTTGCCCGTGGTGGGCACGGTGCCGGCAATCAAGCCGGCGGCGGAACTTACGCGTACCGGCGTCATCGGAATCCTTGGCACGCTCGCGACTGTTCGCCAGCCCTATGTCGATCGCCTTGTCGAGCAGTTCGCGACCAACACAATCGTGCTTCGTCACGGTAACGCCGATCTCGTGCAGCTTGCTGAAGCAAAGCTTGCCGGAGAGCCGCTTGACCCGGCTGCTTTCGAGCAAGTCCTCGCCGGGCTGTTTGAACAGCCACACGGTGATGAGATCGACACCATCGTCCTGTCTTCCACGCACTTCCCACTCGTTGAAGACGAACTTCGCGCTGCCGCGGGCCGCGACATGCACTTCGTTCACGGAGGGCCGGGAATCGCTCGGCGGATCGCTTACCTGACCCGTGAGCAGCTGTGGCCGACAGAGCCGTCGGAAGGCGTCATGATTTACACCGGCTCGGAAGGGCGGCGGCCGCTGATGAGCGCCCTCGCCCATTTCGGAATCGGAGAGGTTCGATCATTCTGATCAAGAATTTGCGAGTCGTTCTCAATGGCCATGCCGGGAGCGCCTAGCTAAAGGCAGCGCGAGCGAGGTACTGCGTTGGACTATAACCGCATCTTCAAATCCGCCATCGAGCGCCTTCACGACGAAGGCCGCTATCGCGTGTTCATCGATATCTTGCGCACCAAGGGCCAGTTTCCCAATGCCCGCTGTTTCGGCGGAAACGGACCCAAGCCGATCACCGTATGGTGCTCGAACGACTATCTCGGCATGGGCCAGCACGACGTGGTGGTCGAGGCGATGGAAACCGCGCTTCGAGAGGTTGGGGCTGGCTCTGGAGGCACCCGCAACATCAGCGGCAACACCCATTATCACACCGAGCTGGAAGCCGAGCTCGCCGATCTTCACGGCAAGGAAGGCGCGTTACTCTTCACCTCCGGCTACGTTTCCAATGAAGCGGCACTGTCGACCTTGGGCAAGCTTCTCCCCGGCTGCGTCATCTTCTCGGACGAATTGAACCACGCTTCGATGATCGCCGGGATCAAGAGTTCGGGCTGCGAGAAACGCTTGTTCCGGCACAACGACCTGGAGCATCTCGAGCAGTTGCTCGCGGCCGAGGACGTCGAAGCGCCGAAGCTGATTGCGTTCGAAAGCGTCTACTCGATGGACGGCGACATCGCCCCGATCGCCGCGATCTGCGACCTGGCGGATAAGTACAACGCCCCCACTTACCTCGACGAGGTGCACGCTGTTGGCATGTACGGCGAACGCGGAGGCGGCATTTCGGAGCGCGACGCTGTGGCGGAGCGGATCCACATTATTGAGGGCACGCTCGGTAAGGCGTTCGGAGTGATGGGCGGCTATATCGCGGCCGACAAGACCATCATCGACTGCATCCGCAGCTACGCCCCGGGTTTCATTTTCACGACGTCGCTCTCGCCGGTGCTCGTTGCCGGAGCGCTGGCAAGCGTCAGACACCTCAAGGTGTCCGAGGCCGAGCGGCGGGCGCAGCAGGAGGCCGCGGCGATGCTCAAGGCCAAGTTCGCGGCCGCCGGATTGCCGGCGATGCCAAGCGTGACGCACATCGTTCCGCTACTGGTGGGATGCCCGGTCAAAGCCAAACGCATCAGCGACATCTTGCTCGCCGAATACGGTCTCTACGTTCAGCCGATCAATTTCCCGACTGTTCCGCGCGGCACCGAACGGCTGCGCTTTACTCCAGGCCCCCATCATAGCGCAGAAATGATGGACGAGCTGACCGCCGCTCTTGTTGAGATCTGGAGCCGCGAAGAAATCAGGCTCGCGGCCTGACGCCCGCTCTTAACCCACTGTGAAGCGCGCCGGTCGCTGATAAAAGTCAATCGGGGCGAATCAGGCGGGGGTCGAGTTGGGGAAAACGCTCAAGTTACGATTGTCGCCGCCGGCACGGCTAAGACCGCTGCCGGGCCGATGGGTGCTGCTTCTTCGGCCGCTCTGGATCCTGCTTTTCCTCTTCGCAACGGGTACGGTCGTGGCCGGCACTGTCTTTGCGCTGCGCGACGTTTACGAGGTGCGGCCAGCCTTCACGAGCTTCGGCCTCGACTATGATGTGGAGAATGAAGGCGAGGTCACAGTCGAGAGACTCACACGACCGATCATCGAAGATGGATCGCTTATTCTTGCTATTAATGGGTCGCCGATCGGCGCGAATGCGCGCGCCGCCGAGATCGCAAAACGAATTAAGAATGTTCGCGGCCGCGTCGTCACCTTCGACCTGAGAACGCCCGACGGCAAGTTTGCAAGGGCGCAGCTGGCACGCGACACATCGGTGCCCGATGAATCTGCCATGCGGGCCCGCGACCTCCGCGTCGCTGCCCGTCTCACGTCCGGCCTCCTGGCCTGCGGCGCGCTTCTGCTCTGTTCATATCTGCTGGTACGACGCCGGCCGAGCGATCCGGTCGCCATGCTCTTCGCATTCGCATTCACCGGAATGGCGGCGACGATCGACCCGCCGATGGCGCTGTGGATGGCGATTGGGTGGCCTCCGATTTACGACATTCTCTCGTCGGTCTGGTTCTATCTATTGCTGATCGCCCTGGCGGTTTTCCCGGACGGCATTTTCGTACCCAGGCTCTACCGTTGGCTGCTGGTGGCGGGGATCCCGCTCGCCGTGTTCGTATCGCTCCCGCAGATCCCGGCAAACGTCCAAGTTTTTCTTGGGATCGGAGCACTCCTGGCCATGCTCGTCGGCCAAGGCATTCGTTATCGCCGATTGAGCGGCGGGATCGAACACCAGCAGCTGAAATGGGCAGCATTTGGCTTCACTGCTGGCCTGCTACTGATCTTTGCGGCGTTCGTGCTGCTATTGTTCCTTCCGGAGAATGCGAATGCGCAGAACCCGGTTCTCAGCATGTCGATCGTGCTCCTGTTCAGTCTGGGAATGGCGGCCATCCCGCTCGGCCTGCTGATCGCGCTGACCCGATTCCGCTTGTGGGAAGCCGATACGGTCATCACCCGTTCGGCCGCCTATGCCGTAGTCACGATCGTGGTTGGAGTGGTCTGGGCGGCCAGTTCCGACCTTGTGAAACTGATCATCGAAGAAGTGATCGGCCGCGAAAGCCAGGCGGGCGCAACGACGGTCGGGGCGATCATTGCCGCCGGGATTTTTTCGCCCACGCAATCGCTGGTCCTGGGCTGGACCCGGAAGCGGTTCGGAAGTCCCGTCGAGCGCATTCATGACGCGGCCAAACGCCTCAAGACATGGGGACTGACCGAACGCCCGGGCGAAGTCGCGACGCGTGCCCTGGCGATCATCGACGAGGCGGTACATCCTTCCGCATCGGCCATCGTCCTCGACACGGCGATGACCCGCGAATTGATTGCGGCTCGGGACGTCACATCGGCCGACGACCCGACGCTCGTTGAACGACTCACCCTCGCGGACGAGGAAAGTTCGGTAGGTACGCTGCTGCTGGGTCGCCGATCCGACGGGAACCGGTACAACCGTCAAGAGCTCGAGGCCATTCGCGAGATCATTCCTCCACTCGCCGAGGCGCTGCGAGTGGCGCGCAGCCACTATTCGCGCGAGAGCATGATGCAACAGAGGCTCGACGAAATGGCTGCGCGACTTGCTCAGCTAGAAGGCGGCGCCCCAAAACCTGCCTGAGTCTGGCGAATCCGCTGCGCATCGCCTAGTCAAGCGACATGCGCATCGTCTTCGCCGCCGATCATGCGGGCTACGCCCTGAAGGACGAGCTCGTGCGCTGGCTTCGCGATCAAGATTACGAGGTGACGGACCTCGGCACCAACAGCCCGGAGAGTGTCGACTATCCCGAATTCGGCAGGAAGCTGTCCGAAGCCATTGCCAGTGGTGAAGCCGAGCGTGGAATTGCCGTGTGCGGTACCGGCATCGGCATATCGATCGCAATCAATCGGGAGCCGAAATGCCGCTGCGCGCGCGTCGACGATCCGGTGTCGGCCGCCCTGTCCCGCGAGCACAATGACTCGAACGTGCTCGCTTTGGGAGGACGGTTGATCGGCGCGGACATGGCAAAGGCATGCGTTGCCGCTTTCCTCGGCACCGAATTCGCCGGCGGGCGCCACCAGCGCCGCGTCGATCAACTTTCACAGGAATTGCAGGACAGCGACTGATGGCCACCGCCGCAGACTTGAAACGAGACCAAGCTTACCGCGTTCCCCATGGCTTTTTCACCAGGGGTGTTTCGGAATCGGATCCTGCGGTCGAAGACGCGATCCAGGCCGAACTTCACCGGGAACAGACGCAAATAGAACTGATCGCGTCGGAGAACATCGTCAGCCGGGCGGTGCTGGAAGCTCAGGGATCGGTGCTGACGAACAAATATGCCGAAGGGTATCCGGGCCGCCGCTACTATCAAGGCTGCGCTCCGTCGGATGCCGTCGAGACCCTGGCGATCGAGCGCGCGAAGAAGCTCTTCGGTTGCGGGTTTGCCAACGTCCAGCCGCATTCCGGCGCCCAGGCCAACGGCGCGGTGATGATGGCCCTCTTGAAGCCCGGCGACACAATCATGGGTCTCAGTCTCGCGGCTGGCGGACACCTCACTCACGGAGCTCCTCCAGCCCAATCGGGCAAATGGTTCAATGCGGTTCAGTACGGCGTTCGCCAGGATGATCACCTGGTCGACCACGATGAACTCGAACGCCTCGCACGGGAGCACAAACCCAAGCTGATCATCGCCGGCGGCTCGGCTTATCCGCGGCACTTTGACTTCGCCCGGTTCCGGCAAATCTGCGACGAGGTTGGTGCCCTCCTGCTCGTCGACATGGCGCATTTTGCCGGGCTTGTGGCGGCAGGCGAGCATCCGACGCCGTTCGGCTATGCCCACGTCGTCACGACGACCACTCACAAAACACTGAGGGGTCCGCGTGGCGGAATGGTCCTGACCGACGATGAGGAGATCGCCAAGAAGGTCAACTCGGCCGTGTTCCCGGGTTTGCAGGGCGGACCTCTGATGCATGTGATCGCGGCCAAGGCTGTCGCGTTCGGCGAGGCGCTGCAGCCGGAGTTCAAGGACTATGCGAAGGCCGTCATCGCCAATGCGCAGACCCTCGCCAATCGCCTCAAGGAGCGTGGCGCGGACCTCGTCGCGGGCGGCACCGACACGCACCTCGCTCTGGTCGATCTCCGGCCGCTCGGGCTCACCGGCAAGGATGCCGACGAAAGCCTCGAGCGAGCGGGGATCACCTGCAACAAGAATGGCGTCCCCTTCGATCCGCTCCCACCGGTGAAGACCAGCGGGATCCGCATCGGTTCTCCCGCGGGCACCACCCGCGGCTTCGGTGAGGCCGAGTTCCGCGAGATTGCGGAAATGGTCGCCGACGTTCTCGACGGGCTCAAGCAAAATGGTCTCGAGAACAATGGTACGATCGAGGGCGAGGTGAACGAGCGCGTGCGAGAGCTTTGCGCGCGCTTCCCCATCTACCAGGTCTAACGACGAAGTTTATGCGCTGCCCCTTCTGCGCGCACGAAGCCAGCCAGGTCAAAGACAGCCGTCCGAGCGAGGACGGCGCTGCCATCCGTCGCCGAAGGCAGTGCGAGGCGTGCGGCGCTCGCTTCACAACGTTCGAGCGCGTGCAGCTGAGGGATCTCACCGTCGTCAAGAAAACGGGCGAACGGGAGCCGTTCGATCGCGACAAGCTCGCCCGATCGATCTCAATCGCCTGCCGCAAACGCGATATCAGCCCAGACCGGATCGACCGGCTCGTCTCTTCGATCCAACGGCAGCTGGAAACACGTGGCGATGAGGTCAAGGCAAGCGAGATCGGCGAGGCGGTCATGGACGGCCTCAAGGCGATCGATCACGTCGCCTACATCCGATTTGCCAGCGTCTACAAGGACTTCAGCGAGCCCGGCGACTTCGCCGAGATCGCCGGTACGGTTGAGGAGGAAGGGGCGGCGCCGCCCGTCCGCGACAAGCTGCTCTAACCGGCCCCTCCACTCTTCCGTTCATCCTGAGTAGGGACTGAGCTTGACGAAGTCCCATATCGAAGGACCGCATGAGTTTTTGGACCTACATCCTGCGTTGTGCCGACGCGAGCTACTATGTCGGCCACACTGAGAATCTCGAGGAGCGGATCGGCGCCCATCAATCGGGGCTGATCAAGGGATATACGCACGAACGGCGGCCCGTGACCTTGGCGTGGTCCCAAGACTTTCCCGATCGCTACAGCGCTTTAGCAGCCGAACGACAGATCAAGGGCTGGTCGCGGGCAAAAAAAGAAGCGCTGATCAGCGGCGATTGGGACGAGTTGAGACTGCTCGCCCGCAAGTCCTTCGATACGCCGGTTCGACAGAGCTCACCGGCTACTGAGGACGAACGGGATGTGGGAGCGCCGCCCGTCATCGTCCTCGTTCGTTCGCAACTCGGGCAGAACATCGGCAAGGCGGCTCGCGCGATGCTCAACTTCGGACTTACGGAAATGCGTCTCGTTGCGCCACGCGACGGTTGGCCGAATCCCGACGCGGGTCCGGCGGCGAGCGGCGCCGACCTTGTGCTCGAGCGCGCGCAAGTTTTCGACACGACGCAGGCGGCAATCGCCGATTGCTCCACCGTTTACGCTTCGACCGTACGCCGACGTGACCTCGTCATGCCTGTGCTTGGGCCCGCGGAAATGGCCGACGCCATCGTTGCGTCATCGGCGCGATCAGCAATCCTGTTCGGGCCCGAGCGGTCGGGGCTCGAGACCGAAGAGGTCGCTCTCGCGGATGCCATCGTCACCGTGCCGATCAACCCGGAATTTGCCTCGTTGAATCTGGCGCAGGCGGTGATCCTCCTTGCCTACGAATGGTCCAGGCGCGGCACGCTGGCCCAGCCACCGGCCAAGGAGCTCGAACCCGTAGCTCCGCACGGCGAGCTGGAAGGTTTGATCGCGCAACTCGATGACGCGCTCGAGGCGAAGCGCTATTTCCACCCGCCGTCGCGAACTCAGGCGACGAAGAACACCATCCGGACCATCTTTACCAAGACCGGATGGTCGTCGCGCGAGGTGAAAGCCGTGCGCGGGATCATTCGAGCACTCGTCAATGCACCACGCCGCCGGTGACCTGCATTTTTCCGTTGACCCACTGAAAACTATAGGCTTTGTGGCCCGACCCCAGGGAGATTTGAATGTCCATGTTATTTCTTTCGGCCATGTTGTTGGCCCAGGCTCCGGCCGCAGTTCAGCCGGAACAACCGGTGACGATCAAGAAGAAGGCGAAGCAGGTCTGCGAGATGATCGAGGTCACTGGAAGCCGCTCTCGCAAACGGGTCTGCCGGGATGAAAATGGGCAAGCCGATCTTGGGCCCGGCATCCACAATAATATCGACACCAGGGGGAATCTGGATCAGCGACCCGTCGGCCACAGCGGTGGACCGGGCTAAGAGACGTTGTCGTCCAGCCTTGGCTTGACCCAGCGCGCCCTCTCGGCTAGCGGCGCGCCTTCGCAATTGGCTCCGCACCCCGGTGAAGCGGTAGCCCTGCCCTCTTGAGCGCTTCAAGAGACCGCAGCGCGGCTCCGGAACAACGCTTACGCAATTGAAGGAAGCATTATGACGAAGCGCACCAGCGCCAAATACAAGCTCGACCGCCGCATGGGCGAAAACGTCTTCGGGCGGCCCAAGAGTCCCGTCAATCGCCGTGAATATGGCCCCGGTCAGCACGGCCAGCGCCGCAAGGGCAAGCTCTCCGACTTCGGCGTCCAGCTGCGCGCCAAGCAGAAGCTCAAGGGCTATTACGGCGACATCACCGAGAAGCAGTTCAAGAAGAATTACGTCGACGCCATCCGGATGAAGGGCGACGCCTCCCAGAACCTCATCGGCCTCCTCGAGCGTCGGCTCGACATGGTCGTCTATCGCGCCAAGTTCGCACCCACCATCTGGGCCGCCCGCCAGCTCGTCAGTCACGGCCACATCCGTGTCAACGGAGTGAAGTGCAACATCGCTTCGCGCAAGGTGAACATCGGCGACATCGTGGAGCTCGGTCCGAAAGCTCAGGAAATGGCACTGGTCATCGAAGCGCAGAGCCTCGCCGAGCGCGACATCCCCGACTATGTGGTTCCGGACGGTACGTCGAAGATCACCTTCACCCGGGTGCCCAAGCTCGACGAAGTGCCCTACCCCGTGCGGATGGAGCCGAACCTCGTGATCGAGTTTTATTCGCGCTGATCCCGGTCACTTGGCGAACAAATCAGGCGGCCCTCGCGGGTCGCCTTTTTTGTTGCTACGCGCGCTGGCGCGATGACCATTCGTCCGCTTCCGGAATGGGCGCCACACGAGGCGGTGTGGATCGGATTTCCAAGCGATCCCGATTTGTGGCTCGGCGATCTCAAGCGAGCCGAACGCGAGATCGCGGACTTCGCGGAGGCAGTGCATGCCGACGGTAAGGGCGAGAAGGTCTGGCTGGTCGCGGCGCACGAGGGCGCGGCGAAAACCGCGCGCGCGTTGTGCCCGTTCGCCGAAATCATCGTTGAGCCGTTCGGAGACATCTGGCTTCGCGATACTGGCCCGATCGTCGTCGGCTCCGGCAAAATGAGACGGGCGCAGGGCTTCGGCTTCAACGGCTGGGGCGGGAAATACGATCTCGACGGCGATCAGGACATCGGCCAGCGCCTTGCCGGGCACGCGGTTCTACCTTTCACCAAAGCCGACTGGATTCTCGAGGGCGGAGCCATCGATCACGACGGATCCGGCACGGTGATCACAACCGAGCAATGCCTGCTCAATCCCAATCGGAACACCCTGACCCGCGAGGAAGTCGAAGAACGACTACGCCGCGATCTCGGTTTCGGGCGAGTGGTGTGGCTCGGTTCCGGGCTGTTGAACGACCATACGGACGGCCATATCGACAATCTCGGCCGCTTTGTGCCACCGGGCCGAGTCGCGATCCCCACGGCTGCGGACGACGATCCCAATGAGGCGGTCTATCGCGACGCCGCTCGCCGCCTTGCCGAGGCCGGACTCGACATCACCACCCTGCCCTCGCCCGGTCGAATCACCGACGAGGACGGGGATGTGATTCCTGCGAGCTACCTGAACTTCTACATCGGCAATGCCACGGTCGTGGTGCCGCTATACGGCGCTCCGAACGACGAGGCCGCAATTGACGCGGTGCAGGCGCTCTTTCCGGATCGCAAGGCCGTGGGTCTGCGCGCCGACCACATCCTCACCGGCGGCGGAAGCTTTCACTGCATCAGCCAGCAGGTGCCCGCGTGACGGCCGTTGGACCGACATTCTACCGGGTCGCAGGCGTCGCCTCGATCGCATCGGCTGTGACGACATTGATGCTGATCTTCATACCAGGATTTTATGCACCGGTAGCGGAAGGGCTGCCGGGCAGAATGCAGCGCGTGACCGACCCCGCCTATCAACTGCGCGCCTGGGCCTATCAGATCCACCCGTTCCTCGCATTTACGGCTGCATTGGGAGTAGCAATGGCCATGCGCCAACGGGCGCCCGCGCTTGCTCTTGCGGGTCTCTTCGGGTTCTTTCTCTGGGCATCCACCGAAGCCGCGCAGCAAAGCCTCACTCTATTCGCCTTCGACGATTGGCGGCGTGCCTGGCTCGCTGGCGATCCAGCCGTCCGGGCAACGATTGAGGTTCGAACCGCTATCTATGACGCGCTTTGGGAAGCCGCTTACTCATTGCTCTTGTTCGGAATCATTCTTGGAAGCTCGTTCTTCGCGGTCATGCTGCTCCGAATGCCTGATGCCCTCTCGCGAGTGGTCGGCGGCTTTTTCGCTTTGGCGGCAATCCAATCGATCTTCATTCAGTCGGGGGAGCTGGGCGGCCCCGCTTTGCCCGAATCGGTCGGCTTTTGGGTTTATCCGGCAACGCAGCCGCTGGCCCGGGTCCTGATCGGAGTGTGGCTACTGCGGGTGGCGCTTCGAGGTGAGCCGCGTATAGACGCGCCCGAATGACCAAGCTCACCGTTGCCGCGCTCCAGCTCGCCTTCACCGATGACACGGTCGCGAACATTCGCGCGGTGGCCGAGTTGGTGCGCGAGGCTGCGTCCAAAGGCGCCGAAGTGGTGCTGCCGCCCGAGCTGTTCGAAGGCCCTTATTTCTGCCGTGTCGAGGATGAGGGCCTATTCGCGAATGCCCGGCCGACCGCCGAGCATCCCTCCGTACTGGCGATGCAGGAGCTGGCAAAGAAATTAAAGATCTGGATCCCGACCAGTTTCTTCGAGGCGGACGGACCGCATCATTACAATAGCCTCGCAATGATCGGTCCCGACGGGAAAGTCGCGGGCGTTTATCGCAAAAGCCACATTCCTGACGGGCCGGGTTATGAGGAGAAATTCTACTTCCGGCCCGGAAATACCGGCTTCAAGGTTTGGCAGGGCCCGCATCATTCGACCCTCGGCGTCGGCGTCTGCTGGGACCAATGGTATCCCGAGACCGCGCGCTCGATGATGTTGATGGGCGCGGAGATTCTCTTTTATCCGACCGCGATCGGCTCCGAGCCGCACGACCCCGACCTCGACACCTCGCGGCTGTGGCGGCGAGCGATGATCGGCCATGCGGTGTCGAACGTCGTGCCCGTGGTCGCCGCCAATCGCATCGGCACGGAGGGGGATCAGCGCTTCTACGGCCACAGCTTCATCTGCGACGAGCGCGGGGACATTCTCGCAGAGCTCGGCGGCGAGGAAACGGGAGCTCTGGTGGCGACGCTCGACCTCGCGCAGGCCAAGAAGCACCGCGCCGCTTTCGGCTTCTTCCGCGACCGGAGACCGGAGCTTTACGGACGGCTCACCGAGGACATCTAAGCTCCAGCGCGCGCTCGAACACGCTCTCAAACATCTCGGCGTCGAGCCGGCCGGTATTTTGGTTGTACCGCGAGCAGTGATAGCTCGACAGGAGCACTCGGCCGTCCGGAGCGATCGCTTCCGCACCATGTCCGAACCTGGTCGCGGCGGGCGGAAGGCCGAGCGCCCGCGCCGCGGCGACATGCGCGATCTGGCCCAGCGCAACGATCACTCGCACGTTTCTCAGCGCGAGGAGCGATGCGTCGAGATAATGGCGGCAGGTTGCGACCTCGTCGGGCAGAGGCTTGTTCGCGGGCGGAAGGCATTTGACTGCATTGAGGATCACTGCGCCCGTGAGCTGGAGGCCGTCGCCCGGGTTTGCGCGATATTCGCCCTCTGCCAGGCCGAATTTCAGCAAAGTCTCGTAGAGCAGCTCGCCGGCATAATCGCCGGTAAAGGGCCGACCGGTACGGTTGGCACCGTGCTTGCCCGGAGCGAGGCCGACGATAGCCAGCCACGCATCGCGGTCGCCGAACGCCGGCACCGGCGCATTCCACCAGTCTGGATGCTCCGCCCGGCACTCGTGACGAAACCGAACCAGCCGCGGACATAAGGGGCAATCGCGCGGCGCCTCTGCCTCGGGGATTGGCGAAAGCTTGGCGGGTTGCACAGCATGCACAATACCGTTCGTCCTGAGCTTGTCGAAGGACTGTCCTTGTTCTTAGGGACGGAAAAGAAAGGACAGGGCTTCGACAGGCTCAGCCCGAACGGTGTTTGTTGCCTGAACGCCAATACCTATACGCAATCGCAATTGGGTCGAACCGCTGCCACGGCCGATACGGCCGTCCGCCGCAGGTGGTGGAAGCAGCGATTGCCCGGCTCGACCAGGATTTCGCCCTTTTCGATGCCTCGCCGATCATCCTCAACGCCGCGCATGGCGGCGCGGGTCGTGATTTTGCGAACACCGTCGCGCTCATCGAGAGCGACCTCGAACCGCCGGTGATGCTTAGGCGCCTCAAGGCCATCGAGCGGGAATTTGGCCGCCGCCGCGGACGCCGTTGGGGTCCTCGAGTTCTCGATCTAGACCTTGTGCTGTGGAGCGGCGGGAAATGGAACTCACGCCGGCTGACGATCCCCCACCCCGAACTCGCCAAGCGGAACTTCGTCCTCCATCCGCTCGCCGCCATTGCGCCAAACTGGCGTGTCGACGGGTCTCGAACGATCCGCCAACTCAGCGAGCGCCTTGCCCGCCGACGCCCACGAGGGTAACCGCGCTCCCAGGTGGGCCCATAGCTCAGTCGGTAGAGCAACTGACTTTTAATCAGTAGGTCGCAGGTTCGAATCCTGCTGGGCTCACCAATACTTAGCACGAAATTGCTACCGGCGCATTCCCCGAAAGTAATCACCGGGTAATCACGGGAGACCTGCATCAGACCCATTGCGGCGCTGATATGCTCGCTACGACCGGGGTTTGCCAATGTCTGCTTTCGACCCAAAGCGGACGTTGGGACTATGCGGAAGACCAGCTCAGGAAGGTAGGGAAGCCAAAGAGCGGCGGGTCGGCGGACAAGCCAGAACGTCCTCCCACCGCTTTACTTGACGCTTGTTGCTCCAGAGTTCCGCAAGCGCCATGCCGC
>JBKPLG010000105.1:0-3979 GCA_046731515.1 Pseudomonadota bacterium
CCCGGCCCGTATTCGACGAGCACCCCCCTTATGCTCTTGCCAGGCACATTTGGAAGCGGGTGGTCGAAGGCGAGCGTGATCTACGCCTTATGTTCCGAAGCATCGTCGGCCACGGCGCCGGTCGTAGAAAGGGCTACCAGAGCCACTGCACTGAAGATCTTTCTAAGCATGGTGTGATCTCCGATCGATGGGGGAAGGTAATGCGAGTGGGCGCAGCATACTTTGTGGCGAGCTTGGAATTCCCTTGAGTTTGTCTTGATTGTTCGTCCAAGAGCGCCGCGTCGCTCGCCACGACAACTGAACAGTTTACGGAGTGACAATTCGGCGACGCCGCAATCCGGCATCGAAGTCGTCGCCGGCCTGGAACCCGCGATAACGTCTGGCGTTCCGACAGGCCTTAGCGATTTCGTGCCCGATGCCATTGCGGATCACCCTACCCGTTATGCCGCTCGCGAGGAGGTGCGCTTTCAAGGCCAGTTCGATGCTGTGGCCGACGAGGTGAAAGACGGGCTTAGAGAACCGGTGCACGGAGCCCCGGGTCGCTCGATGCAGCGCCGTAGCGGCTACAAGGTATTCTGCGGCGTCCCGAACATAGCTGATGGCGAGGAGTTCAGGTGGTCTCGACATGCCGTCGCGCTTTCCTGATTGTCCGAAGCCTTGCCCCCGCGGACAAGCACAATGCCCTTTGGGCGTCGCTGAGAGGACGCCTGCTCGGCTCAGAAGCAGTCTACGGGATGATCTGCGCTCGAACCAGTGCGGCGTATGGGAGGCCGACGAACCCTCACCTCTTTAGGGACGCGGCCGCCACGGCACTCTCGATTGAGATGCCGGAGCACGTGCTCGCAGCGGCTGACCTTCTCGGACACACCAGCCTCAGACACACGCACGGTCATTACATACGAGCACAAGGAGCAGCTGCGGCGCGCCTAGTCGCCGCCATCAGAGGAAAGATAGAACAATAGGTTGCTAGCCGTTCGAACCTCCTCAGCTCCACCACTAACCACAGCTACCTATTAAAACGACTGAGAGTTTTAGTGGGTCCGCCATAATCTGCCCTGCCACCTATCCACCCAGCGCTGAACCTGACGTCTGCACTGCCTGGGTCTGGCGGGGCATCCGAGCCACAGCGCCGCAGGCCGGGCGGCGCGAGGGCGCGCAGTTCGTCCAGAGACCTGAGCACACTTCCATGTGCCACCGGGGGTGGCAGGCCACCACCGCGCAGCATGCGGAGCAGCGACAGTTTGTCGTCGTCACGCCTAGTGACCTACACAGCGGCAGGTGGAATGGGTGGCGCAGTCCGCGTTAACGATTGCGGAGCGCTCGTTGCGCAGGGATAAGGCTCTCGATGCTCAAAGTGCAGGATTTCCTGGCAGTAGTGGTTCCGCCGGCGGATCCCAGTTCCACTTGGTTCACCGGCGCTACCGCGGGCGTCGACTACCTCGTCAAGAATGCGCGCTCCGGCGAGATCATCCTCTATACCGATGCGGGCCAGTCCTTCATTCATGCTGTCCTCGCGCCGCTCGCCAATGTGACCCCGCCTGACGGGTATGCGCTTCAATATGCCCATCTCGACCCCTTCAGCCACTGGCGGCTCGAGCATGTCTCGGGCGGCGGTGAGCCGGACCGGATGTATCTCGCCTCGCCGATCGACACCTTCGGCTGCAAAGGGCTGGAGGGCGGCCAGCAGCTGGTCTTCCGACGCTCGTTTACGGGTGTCGACAAGGGGCCGCCGCGCACCGAGTTCTCCCAGCCGCTGGTCCAGGCGCTCGACCTTTACTGGCTCGCCGAGGCGAGCGCCTATTGCCGGCTCAACGACGACGGTGATGTCGAGCCAATCATCCGGCTGTATGACTTGAGCGTCGAGACCGGAGAGAATGGCGCTATTCTCGCCACCATCGAAGCTGAGCAGCTCCATCGCTACATGGCGGTAACCGAGACCGCGCTGGTGATGAAGTTCGATTTCACCCGGTACGTCAGCGGCGGCTTTGCGGGTTGGGGCGAGCCGCAACGCGGTAACATCGACGAGAATGACCTTTTCTACGACACCGGCGTGCAGCCAGGCGCGAGCTTCGCCAACGGCGCACTCATTGTACGTCCCTTGCTCACTACCGAGATGCTCATCGCGCGGGCAAATCGGCGATGGGATGGGACAGACAAGGAATATGCCACCTACAAGGCACATGACTGGAAGAATAAGTGCTTGGCTGAAATCTCCTGCGCGCCCTCGGCATTGGCGAGCTATTTTGACAAAGGCTCGCCGCTTCCGTTTCAGACCACGCCCGCCTTCTTCAAGGCGGAAGTGCTACAAAAATACAAGGCCGATCCCGAGAAGTACCGGCTCGAGCATCGCTCGATCTACTCCCGCGGGGGCTGGTATCTTAAATCCTATGACGTGAACGAGGCGGGCCAGGTGCACGTCTATCTCTGCGATCTCGCGAACCTGCCCTATCGGGAACAGCTCTATTGGCTGTCATTCAACGAGTGGCCCAAGGCAGGGATCTCGACACGCGCCTTCCAGACCGACTTCGAAGGCAGCTTCAGCACCTTCCCCGATCCACTAGCCCACCTCAAGCTCGAGATCGCCAAGCTCGACAAACTCCAGCCGGATTGGTGGAGCCCGCGCGGCGAAACTGCCGCAGCTGCACTCCACTATCCGCTCACCACCTCGCCGGATGAATGGGCTAATGCCGTGCTCGCACTCGACCAGTTCGTGATCGAGGGATTTGTGATAAAGGCGCTCCGGCGTCGGCTTGAGGGGGCAGGCAGAACGGCCGACAAGCAATGGGCCTCGCTGCGCCTGCTCCAGGACTGCCTGGTCCTTGCCGGTCTTGATGAGGTCGACGCAATCGCGGTACTCGAACCGTTCAGGCGGACGCATGCGCTGCGCAGCAAGGTGAAAGGGCATCTAGCCGAGAACGAGAAACAGGCGATCGTCAGGCAGGCCCGCACTGAACATGGATCGCTCGCCGCACATTTCAGCAGGCTCCTCAACGAAGTGCAGATGTCGTTCGACCGGATCATCGAATTGCTTTGAGCATCGAAGCGCCAGACACGCGTGGGCCTGCGCCGCCTCGCGACTAACGCTACATACGACCAGTGCGAGCGGGACGTCCCGGGCGGACTGCCTTCAACGACGGCATCCGAGCCCATCTCGGGCTGTCGGTTCCGAACGACCGCCTCGCCTGCAGGACGTCCGTCAAATGTTCGCGGCTCGAGGCCAATGAGATCCTTCGGGCCGCGACGGGACCGCCGCTTGAGGCGCATGCGTTTCGAAACCATCTCCGGCGGCGCTGTCTCGAGCGGCAGACGATCTAATTGGCCTTCCGGCTTCCTGCCGGCCGTGGGGCCTCGGTTGTTCAGGAGATAGATAATATTCCCGAACAATCCAAAACATGCCAATCCGTAACCTCAGGTGTAACCTGAAAATCCCGGAAGGAGAGTGCCAGGCAGCTAAGTAATTATTTTCATTGGTGGGTGGGACTCGAACCTTGGACCCGCTGATTAAGAGACAGCTGCTCCTTGAGGCGCTCTGAAATGACATCTCCAGCTGCGCATCTCTTTTGCGCTTTGGCGCACTCCTGGTCCTGAAGAACCACACAAGGGTGTTGAGCCCGAACTCACTCCGTTCGTTCGAGCTTCTGACTTCCCAAACTCGCGTCGCGGCCCGCTCGCTCGTTTGCTCGTCAGAACTGGTGAAAGGAATGGAAAGGAGATGAATTGCAGGAGATCAGGAGACGATAATCCTCTTCGCTTCGCTAAGCACTCGGAAGACACTTCTATCCCCCTCCGACCTGCAGACCATAAAGCCACCCGGTCCAGTGGGTGGCGTATCTACAGATCGGAGGGAGGAAGGTTCGATGCTCTTCGCATTCGCTGAAGTCGTCGGCGGTGACCGCGCCGTACCTGTGTTACCAGGAGCAGGTGGCAACCCGAGACCTGCCGTTGAGCGCGCTTCCTGGGCAGCCTGTTGGGCCGCCCT
>JBKPLG010000106.1:0-12453 GCA_046731515.1 Pseudomonadota bacterium
ATGATCTGCTTGGCGGCCGTGGCGATTGCCATCAATCCTGAAGAGCATTGGCGGTCGATGGTCATGCCCGACACAGTAACCGGGCACCCGGCTCGTAGCGCGACCTGCCGGCCGATGTTGCCGAACTGCGTGCCTTGGGTGAGCACGGCGCCCCACAGGACATCGTCGATCTCGTCCGCGTCGATCTTCGCGCGTTCGATCGCCGCCTTAAGCGAGAAGGCGCCTAGCGTCGGTCCCGGCGTTGCATTGAAGGCACCCTTATAGGCACGGCCGATTGGCGTTCGGGCGGTCGAAACGATTACGGCGTCGCGCGGCATTCCTGTCTCCTCAGGTGAACATCAATCCGAGCCATTCGGCTGTCAGCGCTGGTTTCTCCTCACCTTCGATCTCGACGATTACGGTGTGGCGCAGAAGCAGCTGTCCCGGCGCTTTCTCGTCGACCGAGTCAAGCGTGAAGCGTCCGCGGATGCGCTTGCCCGACTTCACCGGCGCGAGGAAGCGGATGCGGTCGAATCCATAGCTCACCGCCATCTTAAGACCTTCCGGCAGCAACGTTGCCTCGACGCTCATGCGCGAGAGCAGCGACAGCGTCAGGAAACCGTGAGCGATCGTCCCGCCGAACGGCGTCTGCGCCGCTGCCTGCGGATCGACATGGATGAATTGCCGATCCTCCGTCGCATCGGCAAATGCGTCAGTTCGTTCCTGGTCGACAGTGATCCAGCTTGAAACTCCAACCTCCGTACCGACGCGGCTGCGGATCTCGTCGAGGGTGGCGAGCGGCATCAGAACGGAGCAAGCGGCGGCGGCTGATCGGACACGCGCGCGAGCTCCAGCTTCATTTCGGAGAGGTTCTCGATGAGCGCCCGAAGGATCGCAGAGCGGTCCCGCGCAAGTACGTCATTGTCGAGCGACTTGTCATCGTAGACCAGCTCGTGGGCCAGATAAGTTACGCCTTGTGCAAAGGCATCCGAGCCGACCCCCGACAGCACGCAGCGCACTAGCCGGCATCCCTTCTGCGACTCTACGGCGTCCTTGGCGGCTACTGCGATCGCATCGAGGCTCTCGACCTCAGCAGGGGCTTCGACCGCGAAATAGACAGTCATTCGCCGCGCCTTTGCTTGCGCCAGATTCTGGATTTCGCGCTCGAGCAGCTTGTCGTTGGCCATGATCCGTTGCTCGCCGGTCAGCGACCTCAGACGGGTGGTCTTTAGGCCGATGCGCTCGACGGTTCCGGTCGTCGTGTCGTACCGGATCATGTCGCCCTTCCTGAACGGCTTGTCGAAGAGAATGGCGAGCGCTGCGAACAAGTCGGAAAAGATGCCCTGCGCCGCAAGACCAATCGCGATTCCGCCGATGCCGAGGCCCGCAACCAGTGCCGTTACGTTTACGCCGAGATTGTCGAGGATCAGGATGCCCGCGATCGCGAACAGCGCGACGCTGATCAGCACGCGGATGATTGCCATCGCATTGGCGAGGGCAGCCGGGCCGTCCGCTTCGGCCGCGCGGCGGCCGATCATCCCCAGAATCAATTCGCGCCCCCAGATCGCGCCTTGCAGGGCGAAACCGATGACGAAGGCGATATCGACGACCCGAGCCAGGCGCGGGGGCAGGTTGGCGTAGGTCGAGAAACTGTCTGCCGCGGCAACAACCATGAAGGCCAGGGTGGTCTTGGACAGCGCCCGGCCTATCACCGATTTCCACGTTCGGCCTTCGGGATCGCGGCTCAGGGCGCGCTGCCCCACCCAGCGCAGCGCCAGCAGCGCGGCGATGATCGCCGCTGCGACGGCCGTGCCGATCAACAGACCGAGCTGGTTCGCGACGAACCATTCGCGAAGCTGGTTGAGATACATGGGCGCGCTTCATGGCCGGAGCGACGGCGGCGATCAAGCAGCGGCCGCGACCGGGCTCCGCTTCTTGGCTTTCGCGAGGAAGTGCATCAATCCGACTTCGCATTCGGAAAGCCACTTGCGCGCACGCGGCCGTTCGATGTCGCCGAGTGGATCGCGGGGCCGTTCCTTGACCGCCTCGACCAGGGCAGGGTGGACATATGCCTTGCGGCTGATCGCCACCGTGTTGCCTAGTGCTTCCGCGACCGGTTCGATCATCGTGTTAACGCTGATTCTCTTGGCGTCGTCGTGGTTGAGCATCTGTTCGAAGGCGAGGACACTCGCTCCCCAGGTCCGGAAATGCTTGGCGGTGAACTCGCCGCCGGTAACCTCGCGGATATAGTCGTTGACGTCGGTCGATGTGATCGGGTGTGGATTTCCATCGCCGTTGACGTACTGGAATAGCGACTGACCAGGCAATTCCTGCAGCTGCCGGACGAGCCGCCGAAGTGTCCGGTCGGTGATGGTCACCTCCTGCTCGACCCCGCTCTTTCCCTTGAAGCGCATCCTCACTTTGCGACCGTCGTCGTGAACCTGACGACTGAGCAAGGTCGTCGCGCCGAAGCTCTTGTTCTCCTTGGCATATTCGCGATTGCCGATGCGCAGGAAGTCATCATCGAGCAGGCGGACGACGCCAGCAAGCACTTTCTCCTTGTTCAGAGCGCGCCTGCGGAGGTCCTTGTCGACCTGACGGCGGATCTTGGGCAAGATTTTGCCGAAATCGGCGAGCCCAGCGAACTTGCTGGCTTCGGCATTCGCCCGGAAGTCGGAATGGTAACGATATTGCTTGCGGCCGCGCGCATCGATTCCGGTCGCCTGCAAATGTCCGTTCGGGTCGGTGCAGAACCAGGCGTTTGTATAGGCGGGCGGCAGGCGGATGGCATTAAGCCGGTCGATCTCGGCGCGATCGGTGACCCGCTTTCCATCGGGTTCGAAATAGGCCCAGTAGCGGCCCATTCGCTTGCGCGTGATTCCGGGTTCGGTGTCGCTGCTATGACGAAGCATCTACGCGGCCAGCAAATTTTACTCGACTCATCGAGAAGCATAAGCGCTGGCCAGGCGGACGGGTTCCTATGGTCGCCCAAAGGGAAAGAGAAATGCCAGTAATCTCGAACTCGAGAGTCTTGATCGTCGCTACCGACGGTTTCGAGGAGTGGGAGCTCTTCGGCCCTCGCGCAATTCTTGAGATGCGCGGCGCCGAGGTTGTGCTCGCTTCGCTGAAGACCCACCCAATTCAGGCGACGGTGCATGACGATCCCGGGAAGACGATTCGCCCCGACTTGACGATCGACCAAGCGAGAGCGGACGATTTCGATGCGCTGATCCTGCCCGGCGGGGTGCGCAACCCGGACACGCTGCGCGTCCACGGACAGGTGATCGAGCTGATCCGCGACTTCGACCGGCAGGGAAAGCCGATCGGCGCCATCTGCCATGCGCCGTGGCTACTGGTCGAGGCAGATCTGGTGCGGGGGAAGACGGTGACGAGTTGGCCGTCAATCCGCACCGACGTGAAAAACGCCGGTGGCAATGTCGTCGACGAAGCCGCGGTCACCGATGGCAATATCGTCACCGCCCGCAACCCCCACGATGTCGCACCGTTCACCGATGCCTTGATCGAGCTCATCGAGAAGGCCCCCGCACGCGCTACGACAGAAGCGACAGCCTAACGGACTATCAAGGATTCGATGATATCCACGTCCGCGATGGGCGGACGAACAGTGCAACGGATCGAAACGGCAATCGATGCGGTCGCCGCGGCGTTATTCGCGACGGCCATCGGTTTTGCCGTCGGCTATCCGCTGCGCGGCTCGGTCAACCATCCACAGCTGGAAATCATCGTCGCGGCAGCGCTCATCTCTTCTTACTTCCTTTGCATGCGCGTCTTGCGATCGATCGCAGTCTCCGCTCTTCGACATCCGCTGCCGGAATTCGCGGTTTTAGCGCTCGAATATGGGCCGCTCGACGAGCTCGTCCTGACTGACGATGATCGCTGGCAACTGCCAAGTGACGAGCCGCTGATACTCACCGCCGCCGACCGATTGCATCCTGCAGATGTTGAGCCGCTGATGCTTGACGACATCCTCGCCGAAATCGACGCCGAATCCCGCGTGGTGCGGTTGTTCGATCCCTCGTCAGTGCCCACGCCGGCCGAGCTCAAGGATCGGATCGACCGGCATCTGGACGAAACGGCCCCGCCCCCCGACGCGTCGCACGCCTTGTATGAGGCTCTCGCCGAACTTCGCCGCTCCCTCGCTTAAATTACTCAGCGATCGTCAAGGCCTCGATGGACAGTTCGATCGAACCGTCAGCGGTTCGATTTGGGCCGCTTACCAACGAGATATCGGCCAATATGTCCCGAAATGGCGAAGTCGGCGTTCTCGAGGCCGTGAGTCATGCGCCGTGCGATTGCATCTGCGTCCGGTCCCGCGATCCGCAGCGAGATTTCGTGACGCTCGCCGACGAAAGTCAGCGATTGCCAATCGACGGACCGCAAGTCGGTAAGCAAAATCCTATCGCGCGGGGCGCGCACGCGGGCGATAAGCGCCCGCAACAGGCCGGAGGCCGCAGGCGAGATCGCAATCTTCAGCATTGGACGGCCTCCAAATATGCTCGCACACGGGCGATCGTATCGGGACGAGGGTCACGCCCATTCCTCAAGTCGAAGACGAAGCGGGGATCGCCCACTGCATCGCGTCCAAAACGGGTCGGAGCAATGTTGCTCCGGCGCAGAAATTTCTCCACTTCTCTCAGCAAATGCACCTGTCGTTCCTTATGTTCTGTTGCGACTCGGCCGCACATTGCTTTCCAAGCGATTTCCTACTTGTCTAGGTAGTTTCCTATCACTACTAAAGGGAAATTAATGCTATCGGATCCGCGCCTGGTTCTGGAACGCCTTTGCGCCGAGCGGGGGGAGGACTTCGCCGGCCTGTCCCGGATGCTCGGCCGGAACCCTGCCTACGTTCAGCAGTTCGTCCGGCGAGGGGTGCCCAAACGTTTGAAAGAAGAAGAGCGGCGCAAGCTGGCGCGCTATTTTTCGATTTCCGAGACCTTGCTGGGTGGTCCGCCCGACGAGCCTGGCAATGTTGACGGACTGGTCAGCGTCAAGCGGCATCTCGTTATGGCTTCGGCGGGTCCGGGCGCGATCGTCACCGAGGAGCTTGGAAAGCCCTATTTCGGCTTCGACGAACGCTGGCTCAAATCGCTGACTCGAACAGCGCACGAAAATCTGTCGATCGTGCGCGTAGAAGGCGATTCCATGTCCCCGACACTCAATTCCGGCGACGACATCCTCGTCGATCTTGGCGACAGTTCAGAGCGGTTGCGTGACGGCATTTATGTTCTGCGCGTCGATGACGCGCTGGTGGTGAAGCGCCTCGCACTTCATCCGATGGGACGGCGAGTGACCGTCCAGTCAGACAATCCGGCCTATCCCGACTGGCCGGATTGCGATCTGGGGGAGATTAACTGCATCGGCCGGGTCATTTGGGCGGGTCGGAAGGTGCTCTAGCGCGCTCGGCGGCTGTCGATCAGCCAGGTTATCAGTGCGAGGAGGATGCCGGCAGCTGTGCCGATCAATATCCCCTTCATCGGATCGCCGATCGCAAGCCCCAGCGGGAATCCGAGTAAGATGCAGACAGTAAGGAAGCACCCTCCGGCTTTCGTGGTGCGCGCTTGCATGCGGTCGGCAATGCCAGAGCCCCGTCCCCGTGCAAAGATGGTCAACGGGCTGTTGATGACACTTATCGGCAGTCGCTCAACGACAGGGACGTTAAGCGTCATCAATGGACTCGCCCTTCATCCACAGCCGGCTGGCTCTGGCCGATGCTTCGGAACTGATCGAACGCTTTGGCGACGGCGCCAAAGTGGAGGCTGCGGCCCGCGCCGAACGTTCGCGCGGCGATGGCAATGTGATGCGCTTCTGCCACTGGCGCCAGATCGAACGGGTGATCGCGACTCTGACGAGCGACGAGGTTCGCGGGACCGTCCACTAAAGCACCACGAAATCAAAGGGATGCAGATCGTCTGAAAGACGAGTGCAGGTATCTCATTGTACTGGCGCGGTTCAGCGGCCGTGGCTAAGGTTCATCTCTGTGAGCGGGTGGGGATCAGCGCGAAGGGCCGCGCGGCTGCTGTGCGCGGCCGCTTCGGCCTCTCTCGCGACCACGACGGCATTCGCGCAAGACCTTCCGCCGCCTCAAACCGCGCCGCCTTCGCCCGAACCCGGCGAGCTCGATCCTTCCGCGCCGCTCGAGCCGATGCCGGATCTCGGCGTCGAATGGCCCGACCTCAACGCAAAGGACGACGAGCCTCCGCCCAGCACGACTCAGACGCCGAACGCTCCGACCCAGGCGAGTGCGGAAACGCAGGGCAATCGCCGTTATACGCTTCTAGTCGAAGGCCTCGCTGCGCTTGGGGCCAACGCGGACTTGTTGAAGGCTTTCCACCAGCAATCAGCGCTTGAAGCCAATCGCAAGAAGCCAGCGAACGTCGCCCAAATCGAGCGCCGTTCGCGTGCAGACGCCGAGCTTCTCGAGGAGCTCCTCCGCAGCCAAGGCTATTATGACGCGAACGTCCAGCCGAGCACGACGACATCAGGCGATACGATCCAGGTGCTCCTCACGGCTGATCTGGGTCAGCAGTATCGCTTCGATTCCGTTGCTCTTCCGGGTCTGGAAGCGGCCGGCCCAGAGGCAGAGGAGCTGCGCAAGGCGTTCACCATCAATCCCGGCGATCCGGTCAATGCGCAAAATGTGCTGGCTGCCGGACTCGCGTTGAAGACGGCGCTCGGGCAGCAGGGATACGCCGAGGCTGAGATCGGCGACCAGGACATAGAGATCAATCACCAGACCCGCCTTGCAACCCTGACCCTCCCGGTCACTCCGGGGCCGGTGGGGCGCTTCGGTAAGATCACAGTCAGTGGCAAACCACCGTTCAGCGCCCGGCACGTCCAAACCATCGCCCGCTTCAGGCCCGGCGAGAAATTCAAGCAGTCGAAGGTCGATGACCTTCGGCGTGCGCTTATCGCAACTACGCTCGTTTCCAACGCGGACGTTCAATTGGTCCCAGTGAACGGCGGCCGCACCGTCGATGTCGCAGTGAAGCTCGAACCCGCGCCGTCGCACACGATCGCCGGCGAGCTCGGCTATGGCACCAAGCAGGGCGCCCGCATCGAAGGGAGCTGGACCGACCGCAATTTCTTCAATCCCGAAGGCGCTGTGACGCTGCGCGGAGTTATCGGCACCAACGAGCAACTCGCGGGCGTCAACTTTCGCCGCAGCAACTTCCTCCGCCGCGATCAGGCGCTGAATCTTTCGGCGTCCGCGTCGCACCAGAAGTTCGATGCCTATGAGGCGCGCACCGTCCAGCTCGCGGGCAACATCGAAAGGCAAAGCAACTTCATCTGGCAGAAGAAGTGGACGTGGACCTACGGCGCCGAGTTTCTCGCGACCGACGAGCGGGGCGTATTCGACACATCGGGGGAGAAGGACACCCGCACCTTCCTGATCGCCGCGTTACCCGTGGGGCTCGGCTATGACGGAAGCGACAGCTTGCTCGATCCGACGCGCGGGTTCCGACTAAGCGGTCGAGTAAGTCCCGAGCTGTCGGCTCACGGCGGTAGCTTTCCTTATGCACGCGCGCAATTCGACGCCAGCGCCTACCATCCCGTTTCCGATCGCGTCGTCGTAGCCGGCCGAGTGCGTCTTGGAACGATCATCGGAGCAGGTGTCTTCGACATCGCTCCATCGCGCCGCTTCTATTCGGGCGGCGGCGGATCGGTCCGAGGCTATGGTTATCAGCAACTCGGACCCAAGGATATGGACGGTGACCCGATCGGCGGCCGCGGTCTTGCCGAGTTCGGACTCGAAGCGCGCATTCGCCTCGCCCAGTTTGGCGGAAATTTCGGCATCGTGCCTTTCTTCGACGGTGGGTCGCTGACGACCAAAACACTCCCGGATTTCCGCGACTGGCGCTTCGCCGCAGGTCTCGGCGTTCGTTATTATTCGAGCTTCGGCCCGATCCGGCTTGACGTCGGCGTTCCGCTCAACCGGCAGAAAGGCGATGGACCCGTCGCCGTTACCGTCTCGCTTGGACAGGCTTTCTGACATGGCCGACGCAGCGCTCCCCAGGGAAAGCGCGCCTCCGCCCCGGCGGCGCCTCCGCTCCGACTGGGCGCGGCGGCTGCTCAACGAGCTTTTTGCTTTGTTTGTTGCGCTGCTTCTGCTCCTCGCGGGAGCGCTGGTGCTGCTCGACAGTGCGCCCGGTCACCGTTTCATTGTGGATCGCCTCGCCAAGCTCGAAACAACCTCCGGTCTGCGCATCCAGATCGGTCGAATCGACGGCTCGATCTTCGGCGTCTCGCAGCTCCGCAATGTTCGTATTTCCGACCCGCAAGGCGTTTTCCTGACATCGCCTAATATCAAGCTCGATTGGACGCCGGGCGCGTGGCTGAACAACAAGCTTCACGTCGATCATCTGACCGCCGAACGGGTCAGCCTGATCCGCGTCCCCAAAACCCGCCCAAGTACGAAGAAGGGGCCGATCCTACCGAGCTTCGATATTCACATCGGTGAGCTTCGCATCGACCGCCTCGACATTGGCCCGGCGGTCGGCGGCCAACCTCGCAGCGGCAGTGTCCGCGGTAAGGCGGACGTGCGCTCCGGCCGAGCGCTCGTCGAGCTCGCGGCGCTGATTAACAATGGCGGCGACCGGATCGCGTTCCGGCTCGACGCCGAGCCCGATCGCGACAAGTTCGATGTCGACGTTCGGGTGATCTCGCCGGCCAATGGCCTCATCCCGGCGCTCGCGGGCGTTCGCCGGCCGATCAATCTCAGCATCGCCGGCGACGGTAGCTGGACCCGCTGGCGCGGAACGGCGGCACTCGACCTTTCCGGTCGCCCGACAGCGCGGCTGGCACTTGGCGTCGACCAGGGCCGCTACCGTCTCGCCGGCAAATGGGCTCCGGCACAATTCCTCAAGGGCAGGCTGCTGCGCCTGGCGTCGCCGGTGGTGAACATCCAGGGTGAAGGAACGCTGAAAGACAGCATCCTCGATGGACAGTTAGCGGTCGGCTCCGCAGCGCTGCACGCAGTCGCGAAAGGCGCGATCGACTTAGCTAGCAACAGCTACCAGGACCTCCGCCTCGGCGTCGACGTGCTCAAACCACCGGCGCTTTTCCCGAACATGACTGGCCGCAGCGTCAGGATGGTGTGGACCTTGGACGGTCCGTTTGGGACGGCCGATTACTCCTACCGCCTCACCTCGCAGGGTGTGAAGTTCGACGCTGTCGGCTTTGTCCAGTTTCGCGCCGAGGGACGCGGCAAGCTCTCGCGGTGGCCGATGCGCGTCCCGATCCGCCTCGGCGCGCGCGCAATCACCGGAATCGGGGACCAGGCCGGGGCAATGCTCGCTAACCCGAAGATCGAAGGTTGGCTGACCCTTACCTCGAGGATGGTCCGCGGGGATGGCCTCAAGCTCACCAGTGCGAAGTGGAACGGCAAGATTTCGCTGCTCATCGACTTCGTGACGGGCCGTTTCCAAGTGCAGCTCTCGGGGAGAATGCAGCGCTACCTCATTCCCGGCCTTGGCATCGTCGACGTCATTACGGACCTCAAGGTTGTGCCCGGTCCTGGTGGCAAGGGCAGTTACGTCGTCGGCACCGCGAAGGCGTGGGTCCGCCGTCTCGACAACAGCTTCTTCCGTGATCTCACTGGCGGCCTGCCGCGGCTCGAGACCAGCTATACGCGCGGAAATGACGGTGTGGTTCACCTCTCGAACTTGCAGCTGTACTCGCCGGCACTTCGCCTTTCCGGCTCCGGGCAGCGCAACCGCGACGGCACATTCCACATCGTGGCCAGCGGCCGACAAGCGAAATACGGCGCACTGAAGCTGATCCTCACTGGCGACATAGCGCGGCCGCGCGTCGACCTTTTCCTGGCGAGCCCGAACGAAGGCCTCGGCCTGCGCGAAGTGCGGCTGTTGCTGACGCCGACGCCGGCGGGATTTGCCTATCGCGCGAGTGGGGGCTCCAAGCTCGGCCCCTTCACCAGCAACGGCCAAATTCTTTTGCCGCAGAACCGCCCGACCGTCATTGCCATTGCTACACTCGATGCCAGCGGCGCGCACGCGAGCGGAGATTTACGCTCCGATCCCGGCGGATTCTTCGGCCGCCTCAATCTTGCCGGCTCACTCCTCGGGACCCTGGACTTTGCGCCCGTGTCGGGGGCTCAGCGGATCGTCGCGCATCTCACCGGCAACAACGCGAGCTTTCCCGGCTCCTTCTCGGTTCGCCAAGGCCGAGTGGACGGAACGATCATCCTCGCTGATCAGCGCACGACGATTGAAGGATCGATCGAAGCGCGCGGGCTCACACTCAGCGGCATGACGTTGGCGCGGCTCACGGCCAACGCGAACCTCGTCAACGGCGCAGGTCAAGTAAGAGCTGACTTCGCCGGGCGCCGCGGAGCGGCTTTCGCCTTCTCGACTGTCGCGCACGTATCACCCGATACCATTCGGCTCACGGGCAAGGGGCAAGTCGAACGTGAGCCTCTCGTTATCAACGAGGCGGCTGTCTTAACGCGTTCGGGTGACGGCTGGACGCTCGCTCCGACGAGCCTCGGATTCGCAGGCGGTACAGCAGTTGTCTCCGGCCGCAGCGGCTCACGTCCTGAAGTGCATGCTCAAGTCCAGGGTATGCCACTTCAGGTTCTCGACATCGCCTGGCCCAACCTCGACCTAAGCGGCACGGCGACCGGCCGCGTCGATTATGCTTGGAAGAGCAACCGGTCCGGTCGACTTGATCTTAAGGTGCGCGGCCTCAGTCGCGCGGGTCTGGTGCTCACCTCACAACCGGTCGACGTTGGAGTAGCTGCGGCAGTTAATGGAGGTACAGCCGCTCTACGCGCGGTCGTGGCAAACAAAGGCGCAATCGTCGGCCGCGCCCAGGCCCGCTTCGCACCCTTGGGTGGGGGCGACCTCGTCGCCGAACTGATGAATGCGCCGCTGTTTGCACAGCTGCGTTATGTCGGCCCGGCCGATACGTTGTGGCGCCTCACGGGAATCGAGGTGATGGACCTGTCCGGTCCGCTGGCGATTGGCGCCGACATCGGCGGACGTCTCTCGAGCCCGGTGATCCGCGGCTCGGTCAAGACGCAAAACGCCAGGCTCGAGAGTGCCGTCACCGGCATGGTGATCGAGCAGCTCACGAGCGACGCGCGGTTCTCGGGTCCGCAGCTGATCTTCAACCAAATCATCGGCAAAACGCCGGGCGGCGGATCCGTTACTGGCAACGGTTCGGTGACATTCGCCGGCGGCGATGTAGCACCCAACCTCTCGTTCAATGCGACTGAGGCGTTGCTTCTCAACCGTGACGACATCGCCGCGCGCGTTACCGGTCCGGTGAAAATCAGTTCGGATGGGAAGGGCGGCACAATCTCGGGTGATCTCAGGCTGCTCAAGGGTAGTAAATTCCAGCTGGGACGAGCGAGCGCTGCCGCTTCAGTGCCTCAGCTCAAGGTGCGCGAGATCGGCCTCGACCCCGACGAGGTCATTGAGATCGGTGACGTTCATCCATGGAAGCTCGACCTTAAGGTGCGTGGCAGCGACCTCCAGGTTGTCGGTCTTGGAATCAACAGCCGCTGGACCACGAATTTGCAGGTTGGGGGCTTCGCGGATGCACCGCGCTTCAACGGCCGCGCCGACCTCGTCCAGGGCAATTACGATTTCGCCGGCCGCATCTTCCGCCTGGATCACGGAGTGATTCGATTCGTCGGGGAAAGTCCGCCCAATCCGCAGCTCGATATCCACGCGGAAGCACAGGTGCAGGGACTGGATGCGAGCGTATCGGTCCGCGGGACCGGCCTCCAGCCTGAAATCACCTTTGCGAGCACTCCGCCGATGCCGCAGGACGAGCTTCTCTCGCGTATCCTCTTTGGAACGTCGATCACCAACCTGTCGGCTCCTGAAGCGCTTCAGCTTGCTTCAGCCGTAGCGGCAATGAGGTCGGGGTCGGGAAGCCTCGATCCGATCAACGCGCTTCGCCGCGCCGTTGGCCTCGACCGTCTCCGCATTGTCCCGGCAGACGTGGCCACAGGCCAGAAGACTGCGATCGGCGCGGGCAAATACATCACTCGCAAATTGTTCGTTGAAGTGGTGACCGACGGTCAGGGCTATTCCGCGACGCGAGTCGAATATCAGATGACCCGCTGGCTCTCGTTGCTCTCGACGGTGTCCACTCTTGGCCGCTCAAGCGCCAGCGTTCGCGTGTCGAAGGATTATTGACGAGCGGGGCAGTCGTTGCGAGCGTAGCGAAGCCAGCTGCTCGGACTGGCTTGCGTCGTCGCTGCGCTCCTCGCAATGACGGACAAGGAGGGGCTCGAGCCACATGAAAAACTGGAATGTCCGCAAGGCGATCATTTCGCGAGAGCAAATGCCCGAGGAGCATCGGCTCACGCCGACTCTCTCCTGGCCGCACCTCATCGCACTCGGGGTCGGCGCCATCGTAGGAACAGGAATCCTGACGCTTACCGGCGTGGGCGCCGCGAAAGCCGGTCCGGCAGTAATCCTGAGC
>JBKPLG010000107.1:0-23362 GCA_046731515.1 Pseudomonadota bacterium
CGGCATGAATAGGTGAGAATTGTCGATCCGGGCCGCGGCCTGGGCCAACAGTGCGTAGCGCTGGGCAGGGATGGAAGTATCGCGCGCTGCATCAAGGAGCTGATCCGTCTCCGTATCGCAGATCAGTACGCTTCCGCAACGAAACTCACGCAGGAACCAGGCCGGCGACGTAGACGGAGCAACCATATCGACCAGTTTGAGGTCGGCGCCATTCGCTCCGTTCGCTCTTTCGACCTTGAGACCCAAGGCACCCCAGTCCGTTGCCAGCCGAGCGAAGAGCCGGTCCGCGCCGGGCCCTTCGCCGACAAACAAGCGAATGATGGGCTTCTCGGCTCCGAACTGACGATTGGCCTCGGCGACAAGCGCTGCACGTCGATCGGCCATCACGATGCTAAACCAGACCGGCTGGACCGGCGGCGGAATGCCATCCAACCCTGGTTCGAGCACCGTCGTACGCGCCGCAAGACCGGCAATCCGAAAGCCCGCGATCAAGGCGTCGCGATCGATCGCGGCGTTGAGCAATCGCCGAACCCCCGGCTCGGTCATTGGGCCCTCGTTCCGCGCCGGCACGAGCCCGAACAGGCCTGACGCGGGATCGAACTGCAGACTGTTGCGCGGAAGCTTGGCGTTTCGCGCATAGGGCAAATCCGCGAATGTGCCGCCGAGCACCAGGTCCGCGCCCCCAGCGGCAAAGGCCTGCACGGCACGCTCCGCTGGCGAACCGCTCAACACTACTTCCTCGCGGCGACTGGACTCCTCATCGAGTGCGACCTTTTCGCGCACTAGACGGAGCTCCCCGCCACTGCTTTTGCGTTCATCGATGTTGAACGGACCGGTTCCGTAACCTGACCGGATGATCGCAAACTCGGGCTGTGCCAACAGCGCGAGCAGGTTGGGGCGAGGCGCCCTCAAACGGATTTCGACGACACGGTCGGTCATCGCAACGACGTCATCGATTGCACCGAGCGCGTCCTTCAGGGGATTCTTGCTAGACGTCGAAATCGAACGTTTGAGAACGCGAGCGACTTGCTGGGCAGTCACCTTACGTCCGCTCGACCAGTTGGTCGACGCAATCCTGAAGATGTAGCTCAAACCATCGTCGCTGACATTCCAGCGCTCGGCGAGGCCGGCCACGACATCGCCGCTCTCATCGAAGCGGACGAGCCCTTGTGCGACGCTGGAAACAAGGGTCGCGTCCGACGCGGAAAGGGGGGTGGTGACGGGGTCCACCAATTTGGGCTCACCGCCAATCACGATGACCCTCGGCGCACCTTCTGACTTCCCCCGGCAAGCGGCCGTGGCCGTCACCGCACCCAGCAGCGCAAGCACGGCAAAGCAGCGGATGTGGCACCGCATCACGTCCGTTTAGCCGCAAGCAGCCATTCAGCAAGCACTGGATATTTGAGACGAACTGTCTTACTTGAATAAGGCAGTTAACAGCGCTGCTTGAGGCCGAGGGGTTTGAGCGAACACGATCTCATTTGGAGCCGCGGCGGCGTACCGGTCGAAGAGCTCCCGGACCCTCTTGCGCCGCACGTCTCACCCTACGGTTCCGGAGAGCCGGCCACGCCGGACGAGCAAGGCGCGCCTCGCAGGCGACGCCGTTGGCCGCTTGTGCTCTATGCGATCTCCGGCGTGCTTTTCGTCACCCTGATCTGGCTGTTTGTCACGGCGCCGCTCTCCCGAGCGCTTGAGCCGCTCGACGATCCGGCGCTTCTCTTCGTCAGCGATGACGGCCACCCGATCGCCCGTCGCGGCGCGATCAAGGAGGCGCCGGTCGATGTCGACAAGCTGAATCGTCTGACTCCCGCAGCGTTCGTCGCGATCGAGGATCGGCGCTTCTATCGCCACTGGGGCATCGATCCGCGCGGCATCGGCCGGGCGATGCTAGCGAACATGCGCGGCGGCGGAGTTCGCCAGGGCGGCAGCACGATTACCCAGCAGCTCGCCAAGACGAACTTCCTGTCCAGCGACCGCACCATCAAACGCAAGGCGCAGGAAGTGATCATCGCTTTCTGGTTGGAGGCGTGGTTAACGAAGCAGGAGATTCTTTCCCGCTACTTGTCGAGCGTCTATTTCGGCGACGGAGTCTATGGCCTGCGCGCTGCTGCCCATCATTATTTCAAACGCGATCCCGACGAGCTGACGCTTGCGCAGTCAGCCATGCTGGCCGGCATGGTGCAGGCACCTTCGCGCCTTGCCCCGACACATAATCTAGAGCTCGCGCAGCAGCGGAGCCGGCTCGTGCTTGAGGTTATGGCCGAGACTGGAGCGATCAGCCGTTCGCGGGCCACGAACACGCGCGCCGCGCGCCCGGTCCGAGCTAATTCCAAAGTGCCCACGGGCACATATTTCGCCGACTGGGTGGCGCCCTCGGCCCAAAAGGCCTTCGATTCTGACTTTGGCGAGGTCAAGGTCCGCACGACTCTCGACCGGGATCTCCAGCGGATCGCTGTGCGTGCCGTCAACCGTGCTGCTGTCGGCAACGCACAGATTGCTTTGGTCGCGATGCGACCGGATGGGCGCGTCGTCGCCATGGTCGGCGGCAAGAGCTATAGCGACTCCCCCTTCAATCGGGTGACGCAAGCGCGGCGCCAGCCAGGATCAGCATTTAAGCTGTTCGTCTATCTCGCAGCGCTGCGCGCTGGCTGGACTCCCGACAGTATTATTGAGGATGACCCAATCACCATCGACGGCTGGACCCCGGTGAACAATGATCGCGTCTATCGTGGCCGGATGACTCTGCGCGAGGCGTTCGCACGTTCGAGCAATGCGGCAACTGTGCGCCTGTCCGAGGCTGTCGGCCGGCAGAACGTGATCCGTGCAGCGCGCGACCTCGGTATCACCACGCCGCTACCGAACAATCCTAGCATCGCGCTCGGCTCGGCGGGCGTCAGCCTCCTCGAGCTCACTTCGGCCTATGCGGCGGTCGCGAATGGCCGATATCCGATACTCGCTCGGGGTCTTCCCGACGAGCAGCCGCGAGAGGGCCTCTCGGGCTTCTTCCAGCGCCGCGGCGGCCTCGACGGCCGACGTGATCGGGTCCCGATGCTCGATTTGCTTTACGCCGCCGCCAACAACGGCACGGGTCGTCGTGCCGCACTCGCCGTTCCAACTTTCGGCAAAACGGGCACCACCCAAGAAAACCGCGATGCATTGTTCATCGGCTTTGCCGGCGACCTCGTCGTCGGCGTGTGGGTCGGCCGCGACGACAATAAGTCGCTCGGAAAGATTAGCGGAGGCACACTTCCGGCGCAGATCTGGCGAAGTTTCATGACGTCCGCGCTGACGGTCGATGGCCGCCGCGGTCCCGATCTCCCGGTCGAATTCCGTTCGCCGCAGAATGCAAAGCCCGATCGATCCGACGAACTGAAAAGTCCGCTCCCGCCAGAGTGGAGCGACGCGACCAAGTCGCTACGCCAAGCAGCGCGTCAGTTCGAGGAATTGCTCCGCGATCAATAGCTGGAGCAAGGCAAGCCACTGTAGCAAAAACCTGTTAACTCTTCGCAACAGGTTTGCGTTAATGTCACACATCCCAACGCAATTTGCCCGAAATGGTTGTGAACGATTGCCGTCCTGTCTTGCGAATGTCACTCATGCGCGCCATGAGATGGCTGATCGTTCCGGCGGCTCTCGTTGCGTTGCCCGTGGGCACCGTCGCGTTCGCTCGTCCGCTGCTCGACGATCCCGTAACCCTCAACATCGGTTTTGTCTGCCAGTGGCAGCAGCGCTGCATGGCGCTTCAGAAGAAGGCGATGAAGCGGTCTTTGAAAATGGTGCGCAAAGAGCAGCCGCCGACGTGGCGAATTGAGATGTGCAACCGCAACGCCTCGCGAAACCGCTATCGGGTCGATTGGGTGGGCTTTGAAAACTGCATCCGTAACACAACCCTCCGCCCGCTTCCTGCGCGCAGCATCATCATCGTGAAGAAACGGCCCAAGCGAATTTCCCAAGGCAACGCGCCGCCGCGTATCAGCCAGCCCCCGTCCGGCTTTGGAGAGCGCGGATAGACGCCTTGAACGCGACTCGATTGTGACCGCTCGACTGCGCGCGCTGCGCTTGGCCTTCTGGGCCGCGGCCATCTTCGCGTTTGTTATGGCGGTTCTGCCGCATCCGCCAAAGCTTCCCGGCCATCCATCGGACAAAGTCCAGCACGTCGCCGCGTTCGTTACCTTGGGTTTGTTGGCCGGGCTGGCCTATCCTTCCAGCACTCCGCTGCAGCTTGTCCTTCGGCTCTCGCTCTTCGGTGCATTCATCGAGCTCGTGCAGGCTATTCCCGCGCTCCATCGGGACAGCAGTGCGCTCGACTGGATCGCGGATACGATCGCCTGCGGACTGATCCTGGGGGTTTTCGAGTGGCGGCGGCGAAGATAGTTCGCGTCGAACTCCGATTGGTAATCCGTCTGGGAACCGTCAAAATTGAGTACGAGGTCGTCACTGGCTGAGCCATGTGGCCGCTCATCCAATGAGTTCACGCAAGGCTGATGCCTATCCGCGGTCTCCAATAAGCCCTGAAGTTATGCTCGCTGCCGAAGCCAATGAGTGAGATCGCGGCCGATGAGGCTTGTCAGCCGGGTTACTTCTACCTCGAAGTGACCGGAGATTTCATCCAGCATCGCCGGGGAAAGTGGTTCGGGAGAAAGGGGGACGCGGTTCCAACGGAGCAGTCGCCGGCGAAGAGCAAAGATCATTTCTTTCGCAACGCCGTCCTCGCGCTCCGCCAGGTTGCGCGGTGTCTGCCCGAAATTGCCCGCTCCCCATAGTTGCCTCGCGCGTATCACTGGCCGCTTCAACAATCTCTGCAGCCAGCGAACGCGCACTCCATAACCGGCGCGATAGACTGAGAACTCCTTGTGGGGGATGGGTTCGAGCCCGACGAATTCCATGAAACGGCGATATTGCTGCGAAGGATTGCTAACCAAATCATCAAGGATCATCACGAGGCAACGTTCTCGCCCGACGACGGCAAATAGTCGCTCGAGATATGTCGCAAAGCGGGCCGCCTCGTCGTAACGAAGCCAGCGCGGATCAACGCCCCGGCGCGCCACCCTAGCGCCGGCGAGCCGTTCGCGCGTGGCCGCCCAGGCTTCCTCAAAATTGGCGTTTGACTCGACCCCGACATAGATCAAACGTCGGTGCAGCGAGGGCAGCATAGTCAGCGGGTTTCGCAGAGCGACAATGAAACGGCTGTCGGGCCAGAGCCGAAGCACCGGCTCCAGTTGCTCGGGCGTGTAGAGGTAAGTCACAGAGGCATCGGCGCCTACCCGACGGGCCGGATCACTCCGGAAGAAACGGCCCAAATACTCGTCTTCCACGCGAAACCGCAGCTCCTTGTCTGAAAGACCCCGCAGATCGTTTTGAGCGAAGAAATGAGGCTCTTTCACGACCGGAAAGGAGACTCCTGGATGCTCTTTCAGAAATTGAGACAGCGTCGTGGTGCCACAACGCGGGGCGCCAACAATGAATACGAACCTGTCGAAATCACCTACATTCATCGCCCACGGACAACCTATTTGATAACGCCGGCATTCTTCCATCAGAAGAAACCCTCTGCCAGCGTGGACTAATCAAGATTCTAAATCCAGCCGCGAAGGCGTCAGCGCCCGGCCCTCGCGATAATTGTACGTGCTTCTCTCCACAATATCCTGAGGGTTCCCCGTAGGGAGTATCACCAGCTTGTTTTCGCGTCGTCCGACAGTGCACAAGGCGTGAGCGCCCGGCGAGAAGGCCCGCCCTGTCTCTTCCCCAGATCCCCAGGGCGGGCCTTCAATGATAATTCGCTGCGCCCGTGCCATGGCGGGACTGGGTCAATGGCGTTTCACGTACGTTCAGAATCCACGATATACGCAACTGTCATGGCCGGCGGGCTTTGTAAGATCGAGGCGCATCTCAGCCACGCAAGATGTGCATGTTGAATTGACGATGGACAGGCGAGGTCGCGACTATGCTAACGAGCTGGATCAAAGCGATGCCGCTTCTATCGCGCAATCCCTGCAAGAAGACTTTGTTGGACTCATTGCGATTTTCGATCGTCAGTTGACGAGCGGATATCTCCCCACCGGTAAGAAGCGGTCCAAAATCACCGAGGCCCGCGCGGCTGCGGAACGGGGGGTTCGCCTTAGCGAACGGCTCGTCCAATTGTTGCGCAATAGCCGCTAGACAGCTTTACTCCACCGTTTGCCCGCTCTCAGGGTTTCCTCCAATAGATTGGCACGCCGCCGAAGCGGAACAAGGACCTTCGAAATTGGTCCGGAGGGTCCAGTGGCGCGCAAGCTTTTCACGTTCACCTTGGCGGGTTTGATGCTCATTGCCGGCTCAGCCGGCGTCGCCAAGGCGCCCGCCACCTGGGACGGTCTGGTCCAGGTGAAATCGAAGCGTCTGAACCTCGTATATCTCCAGCCCGGCGCGGACTTCCGCCCCTATACAAAAATCATGCTCGATCCGACGGAGGTCGCATTCCAGAAGAATTGGCGCCGCGACTACAATTCGACCGCCCCAGGCCGGCGCGTCTCTGAACAAGAATTACAAGACGCCATCAGCAAAGGCATTTCCGCCGCGACCGACATTTTTGCCGAAGCCTGGACCAAGGGCGGCTACCAAGTCGTAACCGCACCAGGGCCGGACGTGCTTCGAGTGACGACGGGCGTCATGAACATCGACCTCAACGCACCCGACCGGCCGACTGCGGGGCGCTCCTATTCTTTTTCGAGCGAGGCAGGGGAGGCGACCCTTTTTGTCGAGGCACGAGACTCGATGACGGGAGCGATTCTGGGCCGAGCGGTCGATCGGCGGGTTGTCGGCGATAATTCGATCGCCTGGCGCACAAGCGTCAGCAACCGCGCCGACTTTCGCGACATGGTGCAGGCCTGGGCACAAGCGAGCGTTCGCGGGCTGGGCGAGCTCAAATCGCTCTCCCCGGTTCAACCTTAAGATCGCACGACAATAAGCAACGGAGAACGTTTATGTCCGGCAACCGGCTAGCTTCCATAATCGGAGGAATTGTTTTTCTGGTTCTCGCATGCGCAAGCCTCTACCGCTTGCTTATAGGGTTCCCGATCACGATTGGCGGTGCTTACGTCGGACAGACTGCGAGCTTCTTCGCCTTCGTTATTTGCGCCGCGTTGAGCCTCATGTTGTTTCTTGGCGCACGTGCTCAGCGCTGAGCGGTGAACGCAGGTACCGGGCCTCCCTCCCGCGCCTTCCCACGCCAAAACGCGGCAAAAATGCCCTCGCACTGCGCGGGGAAAGTCGCGGCCAGGACCCGGGAATTAAGGAGAACCCCCGATATTATTACTCGGTCGGCTGCCTAGCATTGGCGAATCTGCGACGGCCCAGTTGCGCGTTCAATCATGGTCGTGCTCGGGATTGCAAAGGAAGCTTCGATGCCGAGGCCGCCAGAAGCAAACATGACGAAACCTTTCAACGAACGGACGTCGGTCGGGAAGATCGTCGATGTTCTTTTACCCTTGCTTCTGCTCGCGCTGCTTATCGCCTTGAATGTGCAGTTGCTGATCCCGTTTGTCGGGCTCCTGCTCTGGACCATCGTTCTCGCAATCTGTTTCTATCCCGTCCATCTGGCGCTGCAGCGGCGACGGATCAGCAATCGGCTCTCCGCGACCATCATCGGGGTCCTGCTGGCGGCGCTGATCCTGGTGCCGACGGCGATCGCGGCAATCAGCGCGGCAAGCTCGGTACCGAGAATCGTTGCCGGCCTGCAGAGTGGCCAGGAGCATATCAGCCCACCGCCTGCAGCGGTCAGCGATATCCCGCTCGTAGGCCCGAAGGTTCACGCGGCCTGGGCGCAAGCAGCGACGGATATGCCCGCCTTCACCAAGAAGTTCGCCCCACAATTGTCGTCTTTCACGCGCTGGTTGATCAGTCAGGCCGGCGGGATGGTCGGGGCGGTGCTGGGGCTCGTCCTCGCGGTCATTTTCGCGGCGATCACTCTTGCCTATGCTGACTCCACACGTGCGTTCATTGCGACCGTTTTGACCAGGGTGACTGGAGATCGGGACCGCGGCGAGCATTACATGGCGGTGATCGGCGCGACTGTGAGATCCGTCGCTAATGGCGTCATCGGAGTGGCGTTCGTCCAGGCCTTGTTGTGCGGCATAGGATTCTTTGTGCTCGGAATTCCGGGCGCGGGAATCCTGTCGCTCCTGGCGATGGTGCTCGGTGTGCTGCAAGTCCCGGTCGTGCTCGTCACCTTGCCTGCAATCATCTATGCTTTCAGCGTGAAGACAATGACGGTGGCGATCATCTTCACAATTTGGTTCGTGATCTCAGGGCTGAGCGACGCAGCACTGAAGCCCTTGATGATCGGGCATGGGCTCGAGGTCCCAATGCCGATTATCCTGCTCGGAGTCATCGGAGGAGTGATCGCCTACGGGCTGGTCGGGCTGTTCATAGGGGCCGTGTTGCTTGCGGTCGGCTACGTCCTGTTCCGGGAGTGGCTAGACATGCCGGCGGTCGAAAAAGCACGCGGCACGGAGGAACTTCAGGCAGCGGAATAGGGATTTAAGTCTCTCGTTCCGAAACCTTGAATGCACCGATGAGGCGCGCAACCATGACCGCGAGGAACAGCTGGCCGCCAATGACTTCGAAGACGGCCGCGCCGCGCGCGATGTCGGTGCGTGGCAAGACATCGCCATAGCCGAGCGTCGCCAGCGTGACGAAGCTGTAATAGATCGCGATCAGCTCGGAAAATCCGTCGGGCCCAACGAAACTGCCGGGCCAAATGCGTTCGATGGACCAGTAGATTTGTCCGAAAAAGACGCCGGCGAGCAAATAAGTACCCAAAGCCGCATAGAGGGTTTCGCTATCGACCGTTCTGGCGGTGATCGCGTAACGTAGCGCCGCTGCGGCGGCCACGAGTCCGGTGACCCCGACGACTGCGAGCGCGACGCCGGCATTGACCGGTACAGATTCCAGCTCCGTGACGAATCTGGCCAGGATCAGAAGAGAGATCCCAATGATAAGCGCGGTACGCGTATGTTTCGTCGCGTTCGGCATCAGGGCGGCGAATAGGCACGCCGCTAGTGGAATCCTGATAAGCGTAGCGGACAAACCGATCGTGGTGGTGACCGGTATCAGGACCAGGGTCACCAGCAACGCATAAAAAAGGATCGTGTAACGCCGGTCATGATAGGCGCGCCAAAAGCGACTTTCGCGAATTCGGCCTCGCGTCCTGCTGGCGTTCATTCGTCCGGGTTGTCGGCCGCGCGATTTGCGGCGCAATGCGGGAAACTAACTATAAAGCAGTGACGATGCCGCGTTCAGGCCGCCTAGTGGATATTCCCTAGTAGCCCCGAGGAATCCCCTAATTCACCTGTCCGATCCGCTCCGCGATCATCCGGCCCCGCTAGAGCGCCGGTTCACTCACCCGAATTCCAGGAGCGCTCGCGCGGGCGACGAAGGAGCGAATGAACATGCACGGGTGGCGCATCGCTTGGCTGTTCTGCTCGCTATGCGCTGTCGGCGGATGCGTGCAGGGCCCCGATTACGTCAAGCCGACCGTCGAAGTGCCGACGGCCTATCGGTCCCAAATTGTCGCGGAACCGGCAACTTTTACGCAGGATCATTGGTGGCTCGGATATGGCGACCAGCATCTCGACGCGCTCGTCGACGAGGCGCTCGCGAACAATCGCGATCTCCAGATCGCGACCGCGCGCGTAAACGAGTTCGCGGCAATCCTTGCAGGCACCAGGTCACAGGCCTTTCCGCAAGTTGGCTATGACTTGAGTGGCAATCGTGCGAGGGCGAGCGAAGAGAAAATCCCGTCCCTCGTCAACCCGCTGAGCACAACCTTCAGTGCGCTCTTATCGGCAAGCTGGGAGATCGACCTGTGGGGCCGGATCCGCCGCGAGACCGAGGCTGCGCGTGCGAACCTGCTGGCTAGTGAAGAGGGGCGGAGGGGTGTCACGCTGACACTGATCTCGTCAGTGCTCATCAGCTATGTCACTTTGCTCGATCTCGACGAGCAATTGCGCGTGTCGGAAGCAACGGTCGCGGGGCGCGAGAAATCCGTCGATGTCTTCGAAAAGCGCTTGGCGGCCGGTTGGATATCCGAGTTCGAAATGGCTCAGGTGCGCGGCGAATATGAATCGGCGCTAGCTTCGCTGCCCCCGATTCATCAAGCGATCGCGATCCAGGAAAACGCATTGTCGGTTTTGCTCGGCCGCAATCCCGGTCCAATTGAACGCGCGACTCAGCAAGAAATTGCAGCCTACCGCCAAATGGCGGTCCCAGCCGGCCTGCCGTCCGAGCTGCTGACCCGCCGGCCTGACATTCTCCAGGCCGAGCAGCAATTGATTGCGTCGAACGCGCTGATCGGCGCAGCGCGGGCGCTCTTCTTTCCGAGAATTTCGCTGACCGGTCTTTTCGGCTTGGCTAGCGGTTCCCTGGGAAACCTTTTCAGCGGACCTGCTCGCACATGGTCCTTCACAGGTGACGCCGCCGGTCCGATCTACACGGGTGGGGGGCTCACGGCGGCGGTTGATCAGGCGGAGGCCAGGCGCGACCAGTCGCTCGCCAATTACGAACTCGTCATCCAGAATGCTTTTCGGGACGTCGACGATTCCCTTGCGGCCGTGCAGCACGCCGCGGAGTTCCGTGACGCAATCAGCAGGCGCGTCGAGACGCTGAGGCGCGGTGTCGAATTGGCCAACGAACGGTACGAAAACGGCTATTCAGACTATCTGGAAGTGCTGGATACGGAGCGAAGCCTCTTTTCCGCCGAGTTGCAGCTCGCGACGGCGCGCGGCGATTATCAGAGGGCGCTGGTAAATCTCTACCGTGCGCTTGGGGGTGACTGGACCACGGTGCCGCCGACTTCGGCATCCACGGGCCAAGCGGGGGCAAAGGGCAAATGAACGAAACCGCGCAGGCATCCGCGCCACAGCCGGTCGTGACGGAAATTGACGTCGGCGAGGCAAAGGCTGCGCCGGCCAGCCCAATGCGCAAGATCATTCTGATCGCGCTTGCGCTGCTGGTGATCCTGTTCGCCTATCATGTGCTGTCGGACCGCTACACGCCCTATACGTCGCAGGCGCGCGTCGAGGCCTTTCTGACGCAGGTCTCTCCCGAGGTCGCCGGCGATGTCCTCGAAGTCGGCGTCAAAGACAACAGCCCCGTCCGGAGGGGCCAGTTGCTGTTCCGCATCGATCCCGAGCCCTATCAGGTTGCCGTCCGCTCCGCCGAAGCGAACCTGTCCGTCGCGCTGCAGGCCGCTGATGTTTCCGTCGCGGACGTCGCCGCAGCCCAGGCCCAGCTCAGGAAGCAACGTGTCGATCTCGCTGCAAATCGCGAACTCGGGGGCATCGTCACCGGGCTGGTCAACAAGAAGGCTCTTGCCGAAACGCAAGGCATTCGCGCTCGCGCCGAAGTGGCCAAAACTGAAGCTGACGTAACGCGTGCCCAGGCGGATCTGGAAAAGGCGCGGGCAAACCTCGGCGCGCCTGGGCTGAACAATCCCAAGGTCAAGCAAGCACTCGCCGCGCTAGAGCAAGCCCGGCTCGACTTGCGCAACACCGTAGTGCGCGCGCCGTCCAACGGAACCGTCACCAATCTGCGCCTCGCGACCGGCCAATATGTTACGCCCGGCCAGCCGCTCTTGAGCTTTCTCGAGACGGGCCCCCGCTGGATCTCGGCCGACATGCGCGAAAACCAGCTCGGAAATGTGAAACCGGGACAGGACGTGACTATCGCGCTGGACGTCCTTCCCGGGAAACTCTTCCGTGGCCGGGTCAACAGCGTTGGATGGGGCGTCACCCAGGGTGATGAAGCACCGACCGGTCAATTGTCGACCATGCCGAAAGAGCAGGGCTGGGTCCGCGAACCCCAGCGCTTCCCGGTCCGGATCCTGGTCCTCCCAGATGAGGTGAAGAAGGCCGGAATCGACGTTGGGCGTAGCGGTGCGCAGGCCAACGTCATGATCTTTACCGGAAGCAATCCGATCATGAATCCGATTGGCCGCCTGTGGATGAACGTCGTGGCCTTGATAAGCTATCTGCAATGACATGGCGACGGAGCTGAACTCCCGACACTCGAGCTTCGATAGCGCCGAGGCCGCGAAGCTCCATTTCGTTCTTCGTTTTGGTTTCGGGACGACAGCGGCCTTCATCACGTGTGAGCTGATGGGGTGGCAGCCATCGGCGCTCGCACCGGTGCTCGCCGGCGTGCTCCTTGCCAATCTGCCCGTTTCTCCTCCCTTCAAGGTTGGGCTCGTCCTGGTGATCGTGATGGGCCTCTCCGCCTGGTCGGCATTCCTGCTCACGACCTGGCTCAGCCAGGTGCCTCAGCTCCTGTTCGGCATCATCGGCCTCGTCATGTTCCTGGCCTTTGCGGCATTGGCGCAGACGAAAGGCCAGCTCCCTCTGACGCTGCTGCTAATCTGCTTCTCGGTAGTACCGGTCGTGACGCTGACCCTGTCCGAGTTCGCCGGCATCTTCCCCGGCTTGCTGGTCCGCTCGATGGCGCTCGCTGTCATTTTTACCTGGATCATGTTTGCGGTCTGGCCTCTTCCGTCACCCAAGACTCCGGATGCCGGAGCCCCACCTCTCGCAAATCCCGCCTTAGCGGCCGCCTTGGGCGTCGCGATCGTCCTGCCTGTCATGCTCATCTACCTGATGTTCGGCCTGACGGACGCCATCCCGGTTCTCCTGACGACCGTCCTGCTTGTTGCCAAAATGGAAGAAGAACGGGGCGCTGCCAGCGGCATTGCGAAGCTGCTCGGCAATTTTCTCGGCGGATTTGTGGCGGTTGCTGCTTACTATCTCCTGCAAATCGCGCCGTCGCTCGCGACACTTGCACTCATCACCTTCCTGATTGGCGCGGCGTTCGCAACGCAGATCGTCAAAGGCGGCGCCCGCGGCGGCAGTGCATTGGTCGCTTACAACGCGACCATGGTGATCTTCGGCCTCGCCTTGTTGAAGGGTCCGTCAAACTCGGGAACCTGGGGTGCGCGCGTTGTACAGTTCGCAATTGCGACTAGCTTCGCTGTGGGGATGATGATCCTGCTGTTCCCGCGGCTGGAAAAGCGCGCGGCGCGGGCCGGGGCTAAATAGGCAAAGGGGTCCCCCGCCTTTGCGACGGGGGGACCACAAGCTCACTACATTCCGCGCTCTGGCGTTGGCTCCGGAGGCGGCGGAGGTGGCGGCGCCGGACAGGTATCCGTCGCCAGAATCACCGAACCATCTGGACACGTTTGCGTCGCCGGGGGTGGCGGCGGAGGTGGTGGCGGTGGCGGAGGAGGTGGTGGCGGAGGCGGCGGCGCTCCGAAATTGTACGACAGCGTCAGCAACAGGCTGTGCATCCGCACTTTCGATTCGAAGTCCGTGAAGACGTCCGCAGTTGTCGTTTGGGTAACATCAACCGGCACCGTCCCTCCCGGCGGAGTTACAGCGATGATGCGGGGATTGCCTGCCACCGAGAAACCGGTGTTGTCAGCCAAGTGAAGGCTGCCGGTGCTGAAATATTTGTACCTGAGCCCAACGTCGATGTTCGGGCTTAGCGCGTACGTGGCGCCGAGGATCAGCTGCCATGCGAAAGCTCCGTCCTTGTCGTCGATGAGCTTGACCTTCGCCCAGCCGGCACCGACGCCGCCCTGGAAGGAAAAGCCGTCGGGGTCGCCAACGTCGATCAAGCCGTTGATCATGAAGGAAAGGGCGCCCACAGCCTCGTCGAGGTTGAAGTCGCTATCCACAAACGCGGGCAGGTTCGGCGAGCCCGGAACGGCGGCCGCCGGTGGCCTGTTCAGCGACGTGTTCAGATTTGTCAGCAAGTCGCTGTCAATCTTTAGATCGTCGAGATTGGCGTGCTTCCAATCGACCTCGCCCTCGACGCGGAACATACCGAAGTCGTAACCGCCATACATTCCGATCCCATAGCCGGTCTTTGCATCGAGGCTGATGGCATTATTAAATGTCGCATCAGCGGGTTCCGGAGTACCGACGACGGCCGGGACATTAAGCGACGTATAATTGACGAGGACGTCTGCGTCGGAGTCCCTTGGCAATACGACGCCAGCCTCGACGCCGACATAGACCGAGCCATCTCGCGCGGCGGCCGGCGAAGCCATCAAAACTACCGTGGCCCCCGCGGTCATGAGTAGGTATCTGCGCATTTTTGTCTCCTTGGCCGAACTCGTGGTTGGCGTGCCGGCGCAACCTCTGGACACCCCCGTTGGCTGCCAGGAATTCGACCATTGGCGAGGACAAAGCGTCGAGAAATCGGGGTTACTCCCGATAATCTCCCACCGCGTTCTTAGGGTTTCCAAGGATGGAAGGCCTGATCCGCAGAGGGGAAATCGAACCCAGTCGATGGAGGCTCGGATGGGTGCGACGATGCGAAAAATCCTGCCTGTTGTTTGCGCAACACAGTTGGTCCTGGCGGGGTGCTCGACGCCGCAGCGGCTCCCGGCTGTCCCGGAGACGCAGGTGATGCAGACTGGCGAAGCGTTGGGATCAGTACGGTTCCTGGTCAGCCGCGAAACCCAGACCTTCACCGCGGAAGCGCTGCGCTCGCTCACCAAAGAGCAGGCATGGCTCGCGTCGCAGGGCCGCGGTCCCGACCTACCGCCTGTCTATTTCCTCGCCGTCTCGGGCGGAGGGGATAACGGCGCATACGGCGCCGGCTTCCTCAATGGCTGGACAGCCTCGGGCACGCGGCCCGAATTCAAGGTCGTAACGGGCGTCAGCACGGGTGCACTCATCGCACCGTTCGCTTTCCTCGGTCCCAAGTACGATTACGTGCTGGAGAGGGTTTATACGACCACGTCCCAGAAGGACATTTTCAAGAAGCGAGGAATGATCGGCGGCCTGTTCGGCGACGCGATGGCCGACACTCGGCCGCTCGCCGGAGTTATTTCGACCTATGTGAATCGTGGGCTGTTGGACGAGATTGCGGCGGAATATGCCAAGGGGCGACTGCTGCTCGTCGGGACCACCAATCTCGATACGCTCGAGCCGGTTATCTGGAACATGACAGCCATTGCCGCCAACAAAGACCCGGCGGCGATCACCTTATTCTCCCGTATCCTGCTCGCGTCGGCATCAATTCCGGGCGCTTTTCCGCCGGTGATGATCAACGTGACCCTCGCGGGCATGCACTATCAGGAAATGCACGTGGATGGCGGAACGGTGGCGCAGCTGTTCCTGTACCCTCCGTCGGTGTCCGTCGCGAACGCGCCCGCGCGCAAACGCGTCGCCTACATCCTGCGCAATGCGCGGCTCGACGCCGACTGGGCGAGCACCCAACGGCGCACGATGACGATCGCAATGCGGGCGATCGATTCTCTCACGCGAACGCAAGGCATTGGCGACCTCTACCGGGTATATGCGACGACGCAGCGTGACGGGGTGGACTTCAACCTCACTTACATCCCCGCGACGTTTAACACGCCACATAACGAGATGTTCGACACAGCTTATATGAAGGCGCTGTACAACGTTGGCTTCAATGCCGCGAAATCCGGCTATCAGTGGCAGAAATACCCGCCAGGATTCAACGCTGCGATTCAGACTGCGCGGGACGCTCAATAGCGGATTGCATTTTCGCGACCCCAGCCTCCCCAGAATAGCTAGGGTAATCGCCAAGCAGTTAGGGTTTGTCCGGATGGAGTAAGCCCTTGGCTAGGCCCATCGAACTTGGGCTCAATCTAGTATGGAGTTTGGCAGGCCATGGCTCGTACCGATCTTTACCGGGGCCTTCTCCTCGCATTCCCAGCGATGCTGCTGCTGACAGCCATACCCGCCAATGGGCAAACGCGCGACCATGCGCCCGTCGACATTTCCTCTGCCAGTCGGATGACGCAAGACAAACCCGGCTCCGAATCCTGGACATATGCGCAGCCGCGGTCGGCCTTTCTCAAGTATCGAACGGTGATCGTGGATCCGACGGTTGTCTATCAGGGCCCGGACGCTCAATTCGAAGGCATCGATTATGCGGATCGAGCGAAATATGCCGGCATGATCACAAACGAGCTTCGGTCCGAAATTGGCAAGAGCTTTCCCGCTCCCGCACAGCTGCAAGCCGACACATTGCGGTTGCGCGTGACTATTCTCGGAGCTCAGAAGACCAAGGGCGGCATAGCGACTGCCACTCGAGTGACGCCATTCGGATTCGCCACGAGCGCGCTCAAGAGTGTCCGCGGCAAGAGCGGCTCGTTTACCGGATCATTGCTCTACGTCGTCGAGCTGCACGACGCGAAGACCAACGAGCTTCTTCTCGCGGCCGTGCGGCGAAGAACGCCTGATCCGCTCGACGTGCCGGCTACGTTCTCGACAACGGAGACCGTCAAATCAGTGGCCCGCGACTTTGCGGAGTCGGCGCGTCGACGTCTTGAAGAGCTGACGCAAGTGCAGCAAAATCGGTAAATGTCCCAAGCTCTATAGGGCCGATGACGTAAACTGGCTTTGGAGGGCCGCTTTTGACCAGTCGGTATAAATACCTACCGAACTATACCCATGACTTTGCGAACTAATTGATGTAAGTATCAACAATCGAGTCAAAAAACCTGCGCCGCGTGTAGCGAAGTGGCAACAATGCGGGACTGGGGCCCATGCGTCACGACGCGAAATTGGTAGAACTGAAGCCGCATGCGCAAGGCGAAGCCATCTTTCAGTTCGCTGGCGCACGACACCATTCAACCGAATCCGAGATGGACTCCGCGGCGTCCGATCGAAAGTCGATGCTCGCCGCACAGCTGCTCGAAATTCACGAATATGAGCGGCAGCGCATGGGACAAGAGCTGCATGATTCCGCGGGCCAGCTGCTCGTATCACTCCAGCTCAGTGTCGCGCGGCTCAGGACGATCAGGCAGGATTGTAACCGTGACAGCCTGATTGATGAGATCCAGGATACCGTCCGCCAAATCGATCAGGAGATTCGAGCTCTGGCGTTTCTGCATTACCCGGCTGAACTGGGCGGTCAGAATCTGTGCGAAGCCGTTCAGGCATTGGTACGCGGGTTTCGCCGGCGAACAGGCATCAGCACGAGCTTTAAGTGCGTAGGCGATCAGACCGCGGTCGCCGAGCCGATCTCAGTGGCTATGCTGCGGGTGGCGCAAGAAGCGCTCGTCAACGTACATCGCCATTCGCGGGCAACGTCCGCAGGGGTCATCCTCGAACGCACGGTCAACGGCCTTCGGTTGAGTGTCTCCGATAACGGCATTGGCGTTGGATCTGGCCTCACTGAAGGACGGGGAATTGGCCTACGCGGTATGCGCGACCGGGTGGAAAGGTACGGTGGTCTTTTCCGCGTTCGAAGCCTGAAGCACGGGACGAAGGTTACGGCCAGCATGCCCGTTGTGGCTTAGCGGCATAACGAGCCCGCAATTAAATTAAGCTTGGATGAGCTGATTTCTGACCGCGTACCGCACCAGGTCCGCTGTCGTTCTCAATTTCAGTTTGCGCATTGCGCTTGCTCGATGGGTTTCGACCGTTTTGACGCTGATGTTGAGGCGCGCGGCAATTTCCTTGTTGATGCGTCCCTCAGCGACTTGCTGGACAACTTCCCGCTCGCGGTGAGTGAGGCTGCTTGCCAGCGGGTGAGGCTTGCTCTCCAGAAATTGTTCAAGAAGAGTATCGGAGATCGCGCCTGAAAAATACGGTCGGCGTATCGAGAGCGCATCGAGTGCTGCGATCAAATGCCGCTCAGTGTCCGACTTTAGAACGAATGCGCGAACCCCGGCACGAAGCACTTCCACGATGATCTCTTCCCGATCGTGCATTGTGTAGAGAAGAATCTCGATGCGGGGGAATTCCCGTTTGAGCGCGTGAGAAAGATCAAGCCCATTCAGCTCTGGAATGGAATAATCGACGATGGCGATGTCTGGCCTGACTTCCCTGGCAAGATCAAGCGCAGTCCTGCCGTCGGCTGCTTCTCCAACGACCTCATAATATGGGGTCGTTTCAAGAAGCTGCCGAACCCCTCGACGGATCGCGTCGTGATCGTCGACAATAATGATCCGTCGGATCGGGCTCGTCATGGCTTTACCGGTCAGCTCGCCAAAACCGTATTCTCAATGGCTCGCGCTGCGCTTTCCCCCATTTGCTTTGTGTACGCGTAACGGACGCGGCCGATTGGATCAGCGGCCGTCCGGTCCATTTCACGGATGGAAACATCAAAACCAATCGGGGTAAACCCATAGAATCCCTACGGTGAAATCGATGGGCGCGCTCGGCCTTTGACTTCACATGCCGAGTTTGGCCGAGCGCTGCATCAGGAACCTTGCCCCCTCCTTATTAGGGGTTCACCCGATGAGACCCCCGCTCATCGGATGTTACGCCTCTGACTGAAAATCCAGTCAGTCGGGGAGCAAGACATGAAGTATCTCTCCTGTGCGGTCGTTGCTTTCGGCTTCCTCAGCCTAGCTAGCGGGAACGGTGCGCTTGCGCAGCCTGCGCCCGAATCCGGGATGAGCATGCCGCGGCCAGGCTCGGCAGATCCGATCGCGAATGAAGGCGTTATTGAGGATAATGCCATTGATGCGCTGAAGGACATGAGCAATTTCCTCATGTCGGCGAAGACGCTGGAGATCCATGGCGTCGGCAGCCTCGACGTTGTCACCAATAACGGCCAGCGCATCCAGCTTGACGGAACGACCACATACAAGATTCGCCGGCCGGGCTTCGTCATCGACTATCGAAGCGACATCAAGAGCCGACGCTTCATTTATGACGGCAAGACCTTCACCGTCTATTCCCCGCAGCTGGGCTATTACGCCAGCGTACCGGCCCCTCCTACAAACAAGCAGGTGCTGGACGAGATATACAACAAGTTCGGAATCTCCTTGCCCCTCGAGGATTTGTTCCGCTGGGGCGACGGATCGAACGAGGATCGGCTGAAGGCGCTTGAGTCGGCTTACAAGGTTGGGACGGCGACGATCGATGGAGCTGAGACCGACCATTACGCATTCCGCGAATCCGATGTGGATTGGGAAGTCTGGATCCAGCAGGGCGACCAGCCGGTTCCACGGAAGCTGGTGATCATCGACCGGAACGATCCTGCCCGTCCAACCTTCATTTCCCGTCTCTCGTGGACGATTAATCCGGCCTTCACTGATGCAGACTTCACCTTCGTGCCTGACGCGAACGCGAAGAAGATCCAGTTGGCCACTTATAAAGGACCGGGAGAGTAACATGCACGGTCGTGCCTATCGCGCGGCGATGCTCGCCGCATTCGTGAGCCTGGCGGCCTTCACAATCCAGGAAGCTGAGGCGCGGGGCGGCCGCGGCGGCGGCGGCGGGCGAGGCGGCGGCGGCTTCAGCCGTGGCGGATCAAGCAGCATGAGCCGCGGCGGCGGTAGCTTCAGCCGCGGCGGCGGCAGCTTCAGCCGTGGCGGTAGCAGCATGAGTCGCGGCAGCTACGGCGGCGGCAGTTACGGTCGCGGCGGTGGTGGTACGGGCTTCAGCCGCGGCGGCAGTTACAGCCGTCCGTCTGGCGGATACAGCCGGCCTTCGACGATGCCTGGTGGAGGCCGCAACATGGCGTCACAACGGCCAGCTGGCGGTCGAGGCGGAGTCGGCAGCGCCGGCCGTCCCGGCGGTGTCGGAGGGGTCGGCGGCGCCGGCCGTCCCGGCGGTGTCGGAGGTGCTGGCGGCGTTGGCGGAGTTGGCGGTGCCGGCGGCGTTGGCGGTGCCGGTGGTGTAGGAAGACCCGGCCAAGGCGGTGGCGGTCAGGCTGGTCAGCGTCCGAGCGGCGGCCGCGGCCAAGGTCAAGGCAATCGCAACATCAGCAACAGCGGCAATCGCAACGCCAACTTCAACCAGAACAACAATATCAACATCGACAACGACTGGGGCGATTGGAACGGCTGGGGCGATTATCCGATCGGCGCCGGGATCGCGATCGGAGCGACGGCTGCCTGGGCAACGGCGGCGGCCTACGGCTCAGCCTATTACGCGCTCCCGCCGGGCTGCTCGCCTTATCCCTATCATACCTACACCTACTACAATTGCGGCGGGTCCTATTATCAGCCGCAATATGAAGGCGACACCGTTGTTTATGTGTCCACGCCAGATCCGGCGGCAGTGAGCGTACAGCAATAGGCTGAGCGAGAATTGCGGCCGTCCGCTGTATCCCTTTCCGGCGGGCGGCCGTATGTTCGATCTATCAGGGACGCTATGAATGGCCACAGCTTCGATAGCGCATGACCTCCTGCCGGCCGAGGCCACGCTACCCAGCGACGGGCAGCGCCTCTTCGTTCTGTTTTTCACCGGAACGCTGATCGATCTCGTGGTGCTCGGGCTTTTCAGCGAGCATTCTGACAAAGTCTACGTGGCCTCTTTCACGACGGCTTTATTGGCAGCCGTCGTGCTCCAGGCGCTCCTGAAGATTACGATCGTTGCGGAGCACCGAGTCCTCGCGCTGTTCAAAGGCAAAGCAGGGGCCGCATGGAAGTCGCTGAAATTCTTCGTTGCGTGGCTTATTCTTTTCGGATCGAAGTTCGTGATCCTGGAGGCTCTGTCCTTCGCTTTCGAGGAGGACGTGCACTTCGAAGGCATCTGGCACGGTATCGTCTGGCTAATCATCGTCGTGGTCACAATGGTGATCGTCGAAGAGCTCGTCGCGCGGCTCTATCGCAAACTCGCCTAGCAGCTCTCCTGTTGCCTCGCGCAAGCCGACTGATCGGGTGTAAGAAACAGAAAGGCGGCCCGAGGGGGAGATTCGAATCGCCTTTCTCGTGACCCGTCAGCCCGATTGTGAACGAGCCTCGCCGACTTCATTTGAAGCTTGATATTCCTCCCAACGAAAATCGGTGATTCCCCCAACAGGCCCTCGACCTGATGCCGACAGCGCGGAGTTGAGCGGGCCGAACATCGGATACTTTCCAATCCGAGCACATATCAGCAAAAATTCGGATTCATTTCTGTGCACGGGCCGCCAATGATCTGATCGCACGCCGGATTGATTTCCTCCCTGTCACCGGTGTGCGCCACCGGACGGTTCGGCAGTAGCGATCGTTGGGCTTCGCTACCGCCGCTGACGAATAGAGCTTGCCCCTCTCGTCGCCCGCTCTCGGTGTTGCCGAGCAAGCGGCCCGGTGCGGCTGCGCACTGCATCGGGCCGCTTTATCCGTCCTGATGCTTTATCGCCGCGACGGCGCGGCTAAATCTCTGACGAGAATGGTAAAGCCGAGGACTATCCGACTTCTAAGGGCATTTTCCGCAAATGCCGAATTGTTACCCATTGGCTAGCCCATCTAGTCCGCGAAAGACCCCTTATGTCTGCTTTCGACCCAAAGCAGACATTAGCGGGGCCGAACCTAGGCGAATGACGCCCGTTGGCATTGACTGCAAAGATCGTCGTCTGAGGGCCTATCTTTCCGGACGGCGAAGTTTCGGGTGGGATAGCGCTCGCATTGCTCGTTGAAGTGCCAGAGCTTCTGCCACTCTTTTTTGCCACCCTTATCGTCGATGCCCCGCCGGTAATCGCGCACGGGCGTGACAGATTTTCGTCGCCCCGGAGGCGATGACTGTTGGTCCACAACTAAGCTCCTTGAGGGCAAGCGGGAGACTCGGTGGTCTCTCTGCCAGACGCATGCTTACGAGAGGAAAGCCGCCTGATTCCAGTTCCTTACGTTGCCAGGAGGACAATTGATAGTCCGCGACTCTAGAAAGGCGGTTGTGGGTTCGGCATGGGCGGATGCTCGATCCTGTTCGCAAGGGCTTCATACTCGTGTTCACGCGGGCCGGAATCAAGAACCGGCTGCGGATCAACGCGGCGGTGGAATTAAGCAACGGAACTCCGGTGCGGATTCTCGGCACCAAGCAGCTCGTCAGCTAAACCATCTGGAACGCGCTTGCACCAAAGGTCTGCTTTCCACCCAAGGCAGACATTCGCGGCTTAGGGCTGCTTCTGCTCGCGGGAAACTTAAATCCCGAAGTCGCCGCTCAACGCTTCCACAAGGGGAGTCCCGGGCTGCCGTACTTCCGGTACTGACGATCCAAGTCTTGGTTGGCTAGCCTTGCGATCAGGCCATAAATCGCCACGGCGGCGGCCACACCCAGCCAGACGCTGATGTAAAAGAGAGGTACAACGGCTAGCATGATCAACACCAAGGCAACATTGTAGCGGTCCACGAAGGCGGAGGCCTAACTGCCGCTCTTGGGTGCGCTCAATGGCGCAATCCTGAGAATCGATCGGATCTTCTTTGGGCTGAGCATGGCATCATATTGACGCTCCAGCTCTTCTCGGACTTTGCGCGCTCTGATCCTTTGGGGAGTCCTAACGAATTCGCGTTCGTTGAGCGCGCTTTCGCTGTAATAGTCGGCGTTGAGGAGTGTCATTGTGCGTCCCCTACGGCAGCGGGAGCGCGACAATTGTCTCTCAGGCACCGACTCGCTGGAAGCTTGCGTCGGCGATGCACGTATCATGCGCCCAAAGCCGCGCTTTACCTAATGATAATGACACACCCCGGGAGGCCCCCCTTTGCATTGGTGTGGTCGTTAGCCGCTCGTGAACGCTTTCGACCCAAAGCGGACATTCCATCGAGAACGATACTAGGAGGACGTTGGCGGCTCGAACGGATATTTTCTCGCTTCCACACGACAATCGTACAAACTTCCAGCACTTGGGGTTCAGCTAGAAAACTTTGCAATCACAGGAGTTAACGGCAGCTATGAAACCATGGAACCACGCATCGGTCGCACTGCTATTTGTGGCGGCTTCGCTGACTTCAAGTGCCGGCCGGAGCGAACGCCGCGATGATCCGTTGCGCTTCTTTGAAGGCCGAACGGAAGGCGTGAGCACCGTTAAGGTGGTCATGAAGAAAGCGTTTCATTCCCGGAGCATTGGTCGTGGCGAGATCAAGCCGGACGGTTCACTCTTTCTCGTGCAACGCGTCGAAGAGGAAGGGCGCTCGCCGCATGACCGTCGCTGGCAAATCCGTCGAGTGGCTGCAGGGCATTTTGCAGGCGCGATGTCCGAGGCAAGCGGGCCGGTGACCATCGAGGAAATCAACGGCCGCTACCGCTTCCGATACAAGATGAAGGGAGGTTTGTCGGTCGAACAGTGGATGACACCGCTTCAGGGCGGCCGATCCGCGCGAAATCAGGTCACAGTCCGAAAGCTCGGAGTGACTGTTGCGCGGTCAGAGGGGATGATCCGCAAGGTCAGCTAAAGCGTTTTGGTTCACGCGAACTCGCCATCGCATGGGGGCGCAGGGTGAGTCGCAAAAACCAGAACTAATTTCTGGGTGGGTCCGGCGTTGCGGAGGGTCAATGTCCGTTTTCCACCCAAAGCAGACACAGGGCCGTCGGCGAATCAAGCTCCTCAAGGGTCCGCCTCTATCTATTCTTTCAGCGGATCGTGTCCCCTAGTTCATCAACGAGTAGCGTCAGCGGGACGTAACCGTATTGAT
>JBKPLG010000108.1:0-10960 GCA_046731515.1 Pseudomonadota bacterium
GTGCCGAAGCAATCCATTGGAACCGCAGATTGCCGGGCGTTGCCCACAACGATGAACACCAAGTCCTGCTTGCCGTCGGCCCGTCTCGTCGCTAGGGCAGCGCAAAATCTAACGGAGGAAAGTCCACATGAGCGAGACCGCCGATCGGGTGAAAAAGATCGTCGTCGAACATCTCGGCGTCGAGGGGGATAAAGTAACCGAAGACGCGAGCTTCATCGACGATCTCGGAGCAGACAGTCTCGACATCGTCGAGCTGGTCATGGCTTTCGAGGAGGAATTCGGCGTTGAGATTCCGGACGATGCCGCTGAGAAGATCACGACAGTTCGCGACGCGATCGACTATATCGACCAAAACAAGGGCTGATCGGCACGATACCGTTCGCCCTGAGCTTGTCGAACGGCTGGCCTTTTCGCTCTTAAGGGCGTTGTAAACAGTACAGGGCTTCGACAGGCTCAGCCCGAACGGGCTCGGGCCTGTTGCATTTGGAGTGACTGACATGCGCCGTGTCGTCGTGACGGGTCTCGGTTTGGTGACGCCGCTGGGCGGCGACGTCGAGACCAGCTGGAAAAACATCCTGGCGAGCAAGAGCGGCGCCGGACCGATCACTAAGTTCGATGCGAGCGACCAAAAATGCCGCATCGCATGCGAGGTGAAACCCGCGGACCACGAATTTGGCTTCGATCCGGCCAAGCGCGTCGATCACAAGACCCAGCGCCAGGTCGATCCCTTCATTGTCTACGGTATCGATGCAGCCGGACAGGCAATGGAGGACGCAGGCCTGACCGAGATGGACGACCAGGCTCGCCTGCGTGCCGGTGTGTCGATCGGTTCGGGCATCGGCGGTCTTCCCGGAATCGAGAGCGAGAGCATCGTCCTGCATGAGAAAGGGCCCGGACGGGTCAGCCCTCATTTCGTTCACGGCCGCCTCATCAACCTCATCTCCGGCCAGGTTTCGATAAAATATGGCTTGATGGGCCCGAACCACGCGGTCGTGACCGCCTGCTCGACGGGTGCTCATTCGATTGGCGACGCCGCGCGGATGATCGCCATGGACGACGCAGAGATCATGCTGGCAGGTGGCGCTGAATCGACCATTTGCCCGATTGGAATCGCAGGCTTCGCCCAGGCGCGCGCCCTTAGCACGAACTTCAACGATCAGCCTGAAAAGGCGAGCCGTCCTTACGACAAGGATCGCGACGGCTTCGTGATGGGCGAAGGGGCAGGCGTCGTAGTGCTCGAGGAATATGAACACGCAAAAGCGCGGGGCGCGAACATCTATGCCGAGGTCGTCGGATATGGGCTGTCAGGCGACGCCTATCACGTGACGGCGCCTCACCCTGAAGGTTCAGGCGCCTATCGCTCGATGGAAATGGCTCTGAAGAAGTCAGGATTGCAGCCGTCGGATATCGATTACATCAACGCGCACGGGACCTCGACCCCACTCGGCGATGAGCTTGAGCTGGGCGCCGTACGGCGGCTGTTCGGCAATGCGATCGGATCGCTGTCAATGAGTTCGACGAAATCGGCGATCGGCCATCTGCTAGGCGGCGCCGGAGCGGTCGAGAGCATTTTCTGCATCCTCGCGATGCGCGACCAGATTGTCCCGCCGACGCTCAACCTCGACAACCCGAGCGAGGGCACGGAAGGTGTCGACCTGGTGCCCCATAAAGCCAAGGAACGGTCCGTTCGTGCGGTACTGAACAACAGCTTCGGCTTTGGCGGGACCAACGCCAGCCTTATCATGAAGGCTGTAAACTAGGTGCGCAGCCTCTGGCGCCGGCTGGCGCTGGGGATCTTGCTAGCGGTCGCAATGCCCTTATTCGTGTTCACCTGGCGCTGGTACGGGCCGGGGCCGGGGGTGCGGTCAATGACCGTCATCGTGCCAGAGGGCGCTACGGTCACATCGACTGCCAACAATCTTCAACGTCTCGGAGTCATCTCGTCAGCACGCTGGTTTCGAGTGGGGGCCAAGTTTTTCGGCTCGAGTGACCCCGTGCAGGCCGGCGAGTTCGAGGTTCGCAAGGGCATGAGTGCCGCTTCGATCCTCGACCTTCTGCAGCACGGTAAGCCTATTCAGCGGTTGATCACGGTGACCGAGGGCATGCCGTCGATCATCGTCGCGGAGAAACTCGCTGCAAACCGATTTTTGACGGGAACGGTCCCTTCGATTTCCGAGGGGTCGATCCTCCCGGACAGCTACGGCTATGAGCGTGGAGACAGTCGTGTTGAGGTGGTCAGCCGAATGCAGGCGGCCATGACTCGGACGCTAGATCAGCTGTGGCCCAAGCGCAGCGGCGACTGTCCGATCGTCACGAAGGAACAGGCCGTCATCCTCGCTTCAATCGTTGAGAAGGAAACCGGCAAGGCTGCGGAGCGGCCGATGATCGCGGGCGTTTATTGCAATCGCTTGAGGATCGGCATGAAGCTCGATGCCGACCCGACCGTCATCTATCCAGTGACAAAGGGAAAACCGCTAGGCCGCCGGATCTTGAAATCCGAACTCACCGCAGTGAACGGGTACAATACCTACCGCCGCCCCGGGCTTCCGCAAGGGCCGATCGCCAATCCCGGCAGGGCGAGCATTGCGGCGGTGCTCCATCCCGCCCGAACCAAGGCGCTCTACTTCGTAGCGGACGGCGCGGGCGGTCACGTGTTTGCGGAAACGCTCGCCGAGCAGCAGGCGAACGTTGCCAAATGGTTTGCCATCCGACGCGCGCGGGGCCAGATGTGAAGAATCGCGGTATCGTCTGAGGGCGATTTTCAGGCGCGCAGGGCTTCGCTCTTCACATAGCCGACCCGCCGTTTGCTGCCAGCATAACCCCATGCCCAGCCGACGCTGTTGTCGAGCATCCAAAACGGTTCGTCAGGTTCGAGGTCACCCAGGATTTCGCCCTCAGGCGAAGAGCGTAAGACCGTCACCTTTGCAATGCGGCGCTCGACTTCCTCCGCATAGTGAGATGCGATGACCGACCCGGCCAACCGGACGTCGGCCAGATCTTTTCGATAGGCGTTAAACTTGGGATCGGGCGGATCCGAGGGACCTGAGAGGGCAAACTCGTCAGCGCTGGTGAGCGTAGGCGGGCGCTTGCCCGATGATCGGTCGGTGCGCCGCGGAGCCAGTGTCGACCTCGCTGAGGTTGCTCTTGAAGCCTTCAAGAAATTCTGCCCCGCTGCTGGTGCGGACGACAAAGACGTTGCGCCGGTCGTCCTGATCCCTCTCGCGGCGCAGATAGCCGAGCGCGCCGAGCGTATTCAAGGCGCGTGTCACTACGGGCTTGGATACGCCGAGCAAACGCGCCAACCCGCGCACCGTGTGAGGTCCGGGCGTCAGATAAACCAGCATCAACAGCGCCATCTGCCGATTGGTGAGATCGGGTTCGCCGGAGCGGACATAGGCGATCAGTGCCTTCATCCAGCCGGTAAGCGAAACCTCGCTCATGCTGCCTGTCTCCGTCATTCGTGCCGCGTAATCCCCCAAGTAAACCGGTAAGGAGGCGAAATGTTGCAGGCGCATGACCCCAAAAGCCCCGATTTTTCGGTGAAACGGGCGTTCAGTCGCGCCGAAAGCGTTTCTGAAGCATGTCGAAAACGGCTCTGAGACCAAGCGCGTCGCCGCCCTTCGGCCGTCCAGGCTTGCCCGGATCACGCCAAGCCCAGGTGTCGAGATGTGCCCAAGACACGTCCTTCGGAACAAAGCGGTTGAGGAATAATGCGCCGTAGATCGCCCCACCCATCGCATTGTTCGCCATATTCGCAAAATCGGCGATGTCGCTCTTCAAGTTCTCGTCATAGGGTTTCCAGAGCGGCATGTGCCAAACAGGGTCCTCGACATCGCGGGCGGCGCCTTCAATGCTTTCAGCAACGTCGTCGGCGTTGGCGAAAAGGGCGGGCAGGTCGGGCCCTAGCGCGACTCGCGCCGCTCCTGTGAGCGTCGCAAAATCGATCATCAGCTCAGGCTTGTCTTCGGCAGCGCGCTCGAGTGCGTCAGCCAGAACTAGCCTGCCCTCGGCATCCGTATTGTCGACTTCGACAAACAGCCCTTTGCGCGATTTGACAATGTCGCCGGGCCGATAGGCGCTACCAGAAACCGCATTCTCCACCGCAGCGATAAGCAAATGCAGTCGTACCGGGACGCGCTCGGCCATGATCAACCGCGCCAGGGCAAGCGCATGTGCCGCTCCCCCCATATCCTTCTTCATGATGCGCATGCCCGATGCGGGCTTCAGGTCGAGGCCGCCGGAATCGAAGCACACACCTTTTCCAACAATCGCGATCCGCGGATCGTCCGGCTTACCCCACTCGAGTTCGATCAGCCGCGGAGCACGCTGCGGCGACGCTCCCGCTCCGACCGCTGCAATCAGCGGATAGCCATGCTCCAGCTCATCGCCTGAAGTGACACGGACCTGCGCACCTGAACGAGATCCTTCGTCTTGCACGACCTGCTCAAGTTCCGCAGGTCCGAGGTCGCCAGCCGGAGTGTTGACCAGGTCGCGTACCAAAGCCGTGGCGTCCGCGAGCCGCACCATTGGATCGATCTGCGCCGGCTCACTCGTCAGCAGGACCCGTTGACCTCCATCCTCGGTTGGGGTCGACCGGTAGGCGTCAAACCGATACTGGCCAAGCAGCCAGCCGAGGGCGGCTATGCCCGGTTCGCCGGCGGCGAGCTTGTAGGTCCCTTCGGGAAGGCTCTCCGAGAGCTTAGCGAGGCACCAGGGCGATAGCTCCGCGACGTTTTTGACGGCGCTCACCACCTCGAAGTCACCGCCCCTCGGGAGCAGGACGAACACGAAGCCTTTCTTCCCGTCGAATTTGTGCGCTTGCAGCAGCGCTCGATCTTCCGCCGAACGGCCCTTCGCCCACGTGTCGAAGCTGTCTTTATCGACGAGGTGGATCGTGCGGGCTGTTTGCCCACGGTCGGCGACGAGAAGTGATGCAAAATCGGTCATTCGAGCGCTCTAGAGAGCAGTTTGGCAGTCGGCCAGCGTTACGGCGTCGGACATTGGAGGGGTTGGCGCAAAGTCGCTGCGTCTTGCGGCGACAGCTGAAGGTGCAGCGGTTTCGCCATCTCGACGAACTGCTGCGCTCCACGGTTCATCGTTCGGGTGAGCGCGCGAAGCTCCGATACGGTCTCGACAAATCGATCGCGAGAGTCCGGAGTCAGCGCCCTCGGGCGGCGATAGGCTTCGATCCTCGCCCAGAGTTCCTCTTGACGAAGGTTGAAGTCGCGAAAGAGGCGTACGAAGCTGAACAGCTCAGCGTAAGTGTTGCGTACGTCATGATCCATGTGCGCAATCGTTCCCGACGCTACCGCCGCGTCCCACGCTGCCGTGCCCCACACGCGATTACGAGTGACGGGATCGTTGCGGATCACAAGCGTTCCGCGACTTTGGTCAGCAAGTTCATCGAGCCGATCAAGTGTGCGGCGCTGGCAGTCGGTGATCTTAACCCGTTCCAGCGCGCTGAAAAGCGAGTCCGTGAGCTCGTCGTCGAGGCTGTCCTGAACGATCTTGACCTCTTGCCGCCAGTGGAAGTCGCTCAGCGCTTCCTCGGCAGCAAGCGCGATCAATACGCCAATAACGATGATGCCGACTTCCTTGATGAAGTCGCGCCAGTCGCGAACCTCCTTGGGCCGGTGAATTTCCACGCGACAACTCCCCCCGCTAGGTCAGCGCAATGCTGCCCGCGACCGGTTCGGGAGTCTAGCGCCGCGCCGGAATGACGCGGCGTCGGCAACCCTCGCTTGGGCTAGGGTTTCCGGCCGTCAATCAAGAGAAAGCGAATGCCAATGCAGACCCGACGACGACGATCGTCAGAGCCACTCCGACAACAGCATTTCTCCAACCAAAAGTCTGTTCCATGATTACCCCCCGGAAATCATCGCGTTGCACCCCAATTGGGCAGAGCTGATGTACCATAGGTCCCGCGCGCGAACTATCCGCGGCGGACCAAAAGGTTAAGATTTCAACGACTTGTTGTTTTCGGGTTACTGACGGGTGGGCGTGACTCAGTTGGTTACGCCATAGAGGTCGTGCTCGTCAGAGTCTTCGACCTTTACGGAGACGATGTCACCGGGCTCTAGTCCGCGGGCATCGCGCAAGTGCACTTCGCCGTCGATATCGGGCGCATCAGCCTTGGAGCGGCCGGTGGCTCCGCCAGTCTCGTCATCCACTGCGTCGATCAGCACGTCGATGGTCATGCCGACCTTACCGGCGAGCTTTTCGGCGCTGATTCGGGCAGAAAGCGCCATCACTGCGTCGTAACGCTCCTGCTTCACGTCCTCGGGGACTTGCTCGTCCATGCTGGTCGCAGGTGCGCCTTCTACCGCCTCGAACTTGAATGCGCCTACGCGGTCGAGCTGCGCTTCCTCAAGCCAGGCGAGGAGATAAGCGAAATCGTCGTTTGTCTCGCCAGGAAAGCCGACGACGAAGCTTGAGCGGATGGCAAGGTCCGGGACCTGTTCGCGCCAGTTCCGGACGCGCTGCAGTACCTTTGCGTCGTTGGCAGGGCGGCGCATGCGCCTCAGCACGTTCGGACTCGCGTGTTGGAAGGGGATGTCTAGGTACGGCAGGATTTTCCCTTCGGCCATCAGCGGGATGACGGAGTCGACGTGCGGGTAGGGGTAGACGTAGTGCAGCCGCACCCAGGCGCCAAGCTTGCCCATTTCGCGGGCGAGATCCGTCATGTGGGCGCGGACTTCACCGTCGCGCCACTTCCACGCCTTGTGCCGCAGGTCGACGCCATAGGCGCTCGTGTCCTGGCTGATCACGAGCAGCTCCTTGGTCCCTGCAGCGACCAGCTTCTCCGCCTCGCGCAGGATCGCGTCAGGGCGGCGGCTGACGAGATCGCCGCGCAGGTGCGGGATGATGCAGAAGGCGCAGCGATGGTTGCAGCCTTCCGAGATCTTCACATAGCTGTAGTGTCGCGGAGTGAGCTTGAGGCCTGCTTCCGGCACCAGGTCGATGAATGGCGAGGGAACGGGCGGTGCGGCTTCGTGGACCGCGGCAACGACCTCTTCGTATTGCTGTGGGCCGGTGACCGCGAGGACGTCGGGAAACCGATTCAGAATGACATCGGCTTCCTTGCCCATGCAGCCGGTGACGACGACGCGGCCATTTTCGGCGATCGCTTCGCCGATCGCTTCGAGGCTCTCCTCCTTGGCGGAATCGAGGAAGCCGCAGGTGTTGACCAGCACAACGTCGGCGCCGGCATAATCGGGCGACATGTCGTAGCCGTCTGCGCGCAGCTTGGTCATGATCCGCTCGCTGTCGACCAAGGCCTTGGGACAGCCGAGGGAGACCAGCCCGACGCGCGGGGGCTTGGGAAGAGTTGTGACGTTCATCGGAAGGCGCGGGCCAATATAGGCATTTTGCGGCGAAAACTAGGCGGTTATGCCCAACGCCGGAGGAATCGCCAACCGTCGGCGGTGAGAGGCGCTAGTCGGATTCGCGCCGCGTCACATCGAAACGGCTCACCAAAACCCACTCTCCGTTGTCCTCGTACTCGGCGCGCCAAAGAAAGTGTGTGGGCGTTATATCGTAGAAGACCCAGCGCAAGGGCCGACCGTGCTCGTCGATGCCGGACTGCACGATTTCGTCTCCCTGACGCTCGGCAACGAGGTGGTTGTGCACGGCCTTGTGCGGGCCGAAATAATCGATCCGCCACTTGCCTGTGCCCGGAATCGGTTGACGATGTGCCAGCCCATAACGCCGGTTGGCCGCGCCACAGTCACCGGCGGCCCGGGCCTCCCGCGACGGAACGATAAATATGTCCTGAATGGAGTGGCCGAGAAGGGTCCGTACGCAAATCCACTCGCCGCGACTGGTCCGCGGTGCCTCGGCGGGATCGTCGAAATCGTAGATCACCGTGTCCCAGGTTCCGACCAGCCAGCCATAAAGATCCACGTCCAGCCCGTCGGCCGGCCCGTCCGCCACGAGAGCAGCAGCGAATGCTTCTGTCAGTGTCATCGTCCACTCCTGAATCTGATGCGAGCCAGCTATGACTGCATTGTTATCGCAGGGGGGTGCTGCCGCGCTTACAAGATTCCATTGAGGATCGATCGTGCCAATCGAGCAGTAGTCAGGCGGCAATCTTCAGAGTGGTGATCTCGGCAGTCGAAAGGATCCGGCAGAACTCGAACGCGAGTGTTGCGACGTGAACCCGTTGCACGTCTCGAGCGCAAATCCAATCATCGATTCCAGGGTCGGGCAGGTCGAAGCAATCGCACGCGTCTGGCACGAGGATCATATCCCAACCCAGGTTGGCGCCCATGCGCACCGTCGTCGAGACGCACATGTCCGTCGAAATGCCGAATACGACAACGTGCTTCGCGCCGAGCTGCTTCAGTTTTTCGTCGAGTTCCGTACCGATGAAAGCGGAGTTGACGCTCTTGCTAACGGATGGCTCGCCGTCCAACGGCTCGAATCCGGAGCGAAACGCGTTGCCTGGAGCGCCTGAGGCCAGTGTCGAACCGGGCTGTACCGAGTCATGCCGGACATGGATGATCGGCCGAGCTGCTTGCCGCCAGGCGGAGAGCAGGGCGAGGCCGTTCACATCCACCTCATCGTTCCAGCGCCGCGGCCAGGGCGGATAATCGAAGGCGCGCTGCATGTCGACGGGAAGGAGAACGGCGCTGTCGAGATCAAGTGCCATGGCGCCGCGTCATACTCCTCCCGCCAACGCGCCGCTCACAAAAATCGTGGGGTCGGCGATAAGTCGGGTATCCCCTAATGCCTTGGCGGTCTGCGGAACCTTAGCGCGTCCGCCGGACTCGAGAAATCCGTGAGCTCCGAGCGCAAGATCTTGCCGTGATGCTCGATCGTGAGGACGTTGCCGATATTCGGGCAATAGGTCTTGAACTCGATCGCTCCGCGTTCGAGCGGAGTCCATTCCTTAGTGACGATGCAATTGCTGTAGGAGCTGCGGAATGCGTCGTCCCGCCTCATTCTTGCGGTGATGCCAACCTCGGTCACCAGCGCATGATCCTCGGCGACGTCTGGTGCCTGTTCCTGGCTGTAAGCATCGCCGGAACGCGGATGCGCAAGCATGAAAAGCCCTGCTTTCGCACCGTTCACTCCGGCAAGCCAGGAGCCATCGCCCCGCTCACAATTGCCTTCACCCTCGCAGTCGAACGTGTCTTCGCCGAAATACCAGACGTTTCCGGCATTATCCTGCGCGTGGTAGTCGAACGTGTCTTCAACCAGTTCGACATTGTCGCAGGTCTCGCCTTCGAACGCCTGATCATGAACGACACGCGTCGTCACTCCGGCAAGCGTCTTCGTGTCATTGGTGACGTGCGTAATCACGACTTCGCAGCCGTCCACAGTGTCGGCTTTGTAGGTCCAGGTCGTTCCCGCGATCAGCGGGAAATAAGGATTATCGATGTCGAGCGGGTTGGAGAAATTCGAGGCGCTGAATGGGATTGTGACGGTGCGCGCCAGGGCTGCGCTCGACGTGAAAAGCAGCACGCTACAAGCGAAAGATGAAGCTTTCAAATATTGTGCCATGTCTGGCCTCCTTCATTTGCGAAGGGCCTCGGCCGCGGCTCATCCGAGGGGCGGTCGAAGCGTTTGATATACTTTTTGTTAACCGGCGGCTACGCCGTTGAGCATTGTGCAGCGCGGCGGCTAAGAGCGGCGGTTGAATCATAGGTTGGAGCAGTTGATGCGTATTGCGATGATCGGCACAGGTTATGTGGGCCTCGTATCGGGCGCCTGCCTCGCCGATTTCGGGCACCGCGTTTGCTGCATCGACAATGACGACGGTAAGATCGACGGCTTGAACGCCGGTCAGATGCCCATTTGGGAGCCTGGGCTCGAGGCCTTGGTCAAAGCCAATGTCGATCGCGGGCGGCTGACCTTCACTAAAGACTTCGAAGCCGGGGTTGAGAACGCCGAAGCAGTGTTCATCGCGGTCGGCACGCCGGCCCGCCGGGGCGACGGTCACGCCGACCTGACCTTTGTTTTTGATGCGGTACGAGAGCTGGCGAAGGTCATTCGGCCCGGTATTGTTGTCGTCACGAAGTCGACCGTACCGGTCGGTACCGGCGACAAGATTGAGCAAATTTTGCACGAAGAAGGTGTCGCCGACGTCTCGGTCGCGTCGAACCCGGAGTTTCTCCGCGAAGGCGCCGCGATTGCCGACTTCAAGCATCCGGATCGTATCGTCGTCGGCGCCGAGGACGAGCGAGCGCGGGAAGTCCTGCGCGAGATATACCGCCCGCTCTTCCTCAACCGAGCGCCGATCCTGTTCACCGGCCGGCGCACCGCGGAACTGACCAAATATGCGGCCAACGCTTTCCTCGCGGTGAAAATCAGCTTTATCAATGAGATCTCCGACCTTTGCGAGGCCGTAGACGCCGACGTGCAGGACGTTGCTCGAGGCATCGGCCTCGACAATCGCATTGGCGCGAAGTTCCTCCATGCAGGCCCTGGCTATGGCGGCAGCTGTTTTCCGAAGGACACGCTCGCGCTTCTAAAAACCGCGGATGTCGCCGGCGTCGATCAGCGGATTGTACGGACGACTGTCGCGGTGAATGAGGATCGCAAAGCCAAGATGGTCGAGCGGGTCGAGCGCGCGGTGGGCGGGAATCTCGGTGGCAAGCGCGTTGCAGTGCTTGGTCTCGCCTTCAAGCCGAACACTGACGACATGCGCGAAGCTCCGTCCATTCCCCTGATTCAGGGCTTGCTGGAGCGCGGCGCGCATGTGAGTGCGTTCGATCCGGTGGCGCGCCAGCAGGCCGAGCAAGTCCTAGACGGCATAGATTTCGCTGACGATGCCTATGCCGCCGCGAAAAATTCCGACGCGCTGGTGATCGTGACGGAGTGGGACGAATTTCGCGCGCTTGATCTCGACAAGGTTGCCGCTGCAATGAGCGGCAAAACCCTCGTCGACTTGCGCAACGTCTATGACCGTGAAGATGTCGAGGAAGCCGGTCTCGTTTATCATGGGGTTGGACGGGGT